>CAITRH010000232.1 GCA_903894755.1 uncultured delta proteobacterium | reverse complement strand
GGCTTTGCCGCCGAAGTCAACGAAGCCGCTACACGTGGGAGCGGTTCAAAGATCTGTTGAAGGTCTTTCCGCTCCCCAAGCCCAAGGTGCGCGTTCGCATCTGGGGCTCTCGTTCATAAGACTGCTCCGCAGAGGAGCCGTATGGTCGAAAAGGCCTCGTACGGATCTGGGGGGGCCCCAGGGGCGAAAGCGCCTGGGGCTACCCGACAGGAAGCTACCAGATGGGGCAGATTGACACGATGGCGACCGTGAAGTTGTTCTGTTTGGACACTTCCGAAGTCCTGACGGCGTCCTACGGGGGCTGCGTAGGTTCGGGTCATGCAGGCCGGAAAGGAGCAGCACCCCGTCAACTGTGTAAACTGGAATCAAGCGGCTGCCTACTGCAAATGGAGCGACAAGAGGCTCCCCACGGAGGAAGATTGGGAATGGGCTGCGCGGGGGACGGGCGATGGATGGGTCTAGGGTTCCGATGCGCGTCCGGAACGCGGGACGGTTCTAGCTAGCCCTTGAGGTCGGCGTTAATTGTCCCCGCCCTCTTGCCTCACGGTCGGCAATTCCACATAGTAAGCGTGTTGCATGTTGGAAGTCCTCGAGCCGAGCGGACCTTGGCTGGAGGGAAAGAAGTTAGGAGACTCAAAGATGACGCAAAGGACTTGCTGGGGGGTGACAGGGGTATTTCTCGCGATGGCGATGGGGTGCAGCAGCAGCTCGTCGACGGCGACGGAGTCGGACGGGGGACATTCAGACGCGCCGTCCAACTCCGTGGACGGGGGGGGGACGCTGGATCAGATTCTGACCGAAAGCATGTTCAATGCGGCATTCCCGAACAAGCTCGATCGCTACCGGCACACGGACCTGATCGCCGCGGCAACGAAGTATTTCCCAACCTTCGGCACGGAGGGGACCTCCGACCAGCGTCGCCGTGAAGTGGCGGCGTTCCTCGCCCACAAGATCGTGGAGACGCAAGGTCTTGGCTGGAACCAAGGAGATCTGGCTGTCGCCGGAGGCCTGATGCAATACGAAGAGCTCAACGCTCGAACCGCGGGGGTCGCGTGGCATCACTACCGAGAGGCCGACGTCACCTATCCGCCGTACGGTCCGGAGGACGGGACCATTCCTGTCGGCAGCAAGGCTGATGGTGGCTCTGGAGTGTACATCCTGCCTCCGGACCGCACTGTACGCAATCAGCCTGGTGTCAAGCGCACGTACATTGGTCGCGGTCCCATCCAGGTTTCCTACAACTACAACTACGGCCAGTTCAGCGCGTGGTATTTTGGGGAGCGGGCCAACGCTATCCCTACTTGGTTCACCGGGTTGTATACGGACGGCGCCACGATCCAAGCGGGTCAGGTGCTGGTTCGCGACCCGGATATCATGCTTGACCCTGGCAACGAGGAGATGCTCTGGGCGTCGGCCTTGTGGTTCTGGATGACGGCGCAACCCCCGAAGCCGTCCCCTCACGACGTGATGGTGGGACGTTGGGTTCCGTCCACCGGCGATGTGACCGCTGGAAGGACCGCAGATCGTCCCTTTGCTGTGACCACCGATATTGTCAATGGGGGGGTGGAATGCTCGGGCGTCTCTTGTGGTGGCAACATTCCTGTTTGCTATCCGTCGTCGGCGATTTCGAACACGTCGGTTGTGGGACCGCCGCGCGGCACCCCGGGGGTGGAACGGGGCTGGGCGAAGCTCCAGACGTGGGGACGGGGCATTGCGTACAGTCGCTTCTGTACGGTGCTGACCACCCAGCCGCTTTCCACCGAGGTGGCTCTGGACGATCGGGTGTGCGGCGACATGCGTCCGTACTGACCGCTCGGGGTCAACACCCACTGCCCACCCACTATCCCTACCTGTGTAGGAACGCCGCCGAACGTCGACAGGCCTTCGCTTCGAGGCCTTCCTGAGTTGCAAGCAGCTTCCCTCGATCCCAACCAGCCTGCCTTCCTCGATTCGAAACGAAAGCGCCGTTTCCGAAGCAAAAAAGCTCGCTCCCAACCGGCCTTCCTCGATTGGAAGCGAAGCCTCTAAAATTCAACCGAAGCCTCTAAAAGTTAACCGAGGCCCTTGGCATCGAAGCAAGGACTTCGTTTAGCAACGACCGTGCCGAAGCGCAACGTGCGCTTGCTCACGTGACGATGAGCGAGATCACCTGCGATCAGCTCGGGTAACCACGACCGCGGACGAACATCCCCCTTGAGATGCTCCGTATCGATGGCCCGGACCCACGTTATTCCGTCCGTGCTTATCTCGCAGGCGTTGAGAATGCCCCCATCGATGGCCGATCTTGGCCTGCGGAACCCCCCCGACTTCACTTGGCAGGTGGACTGTCCCGAAGCGTCATCAAGGTTCGTCCCCGGATTTACTACGCTTGTGAGTGCCGGGGCTCCGCATTGTACGAGCGCGAGGAGCGGTCAAGATGAAAATCGATGGTCTCATTGTCTTGTCGTATCAAAGTCATCGAGATTGTTCCTCGTTCGGGTGCTTCCGGGTTCAATCGTCTCCAAGAGCCCTCGAAAAGTCACTCGCTTCCGGGTACATTTTGTCGTCTCCCAAGGCGACCAGTTTCGCTGGTCCAGCGGAGAGTGGAGAAAAAAATGAGCATACTGAGATTCACGAGTGCTGCGGCTTTCTTTTGTGTCGGACTTTCCGGCATTTGGGGGTGTTCAGGGAGCGACTCGGGAAATGGGCCTCCAGACGGCGGCTCTCCACCTAGCAACTCTTCCATCATCTTCATGCCCTATGTCGATGCTCTCGTGTGGATGCCGAATACACCCATCGGTACGGCGCTCGGCACGAACTACTTCGACGTGGCCAAGGCGCGGCAGGCATCGGGCACACAGTTTTTCATGGTCGGGTTCGTCAATGCCTACAGTTCTTCGCCGGTCATCAATGGGAATCCCCCGACCCCGGCCACCGGCGGTCAGTGTGCGCCCGGATGGGGGAACGGACCTCGGTTTACAGTCGAGGAAGATCCGGCCGGTGTGAAGAATCAACTGGTCGCGCTGCGAAAAGCTGGCGGTGATGCCGGCGTCTCTTTCGGTGCGTGGGGGCAAGAACTTGCTTCTGCCTGTGCGTCTGCCACGGAGTTGCAGGCGGCATATCAGAGGGTCATCAACTACCTCGGCGTCACGTGGTTCGATTTCGACATGGAAGGATTCACGGCCACGGACGCTGCTGCGAACACGAGGCGTGCTACCGCGTTGAAGGCACTGCAAGTTGCCAATCCAGGTCTTAGGGTATCCTTCACACTGCCAGCGAGCCCGAACACCGCGTTTCCGCCAATCGCCTATTGGCCGTGGGGATACCCCGCGGGTGGCGCCCTCACCGAGGCTTTGAATGCTGGTGTCGACGTGGGGGGCTTCGGATGCATGACCATGGACTATGGAGGCGATTGCCCAAGCAATGATTATTTCTTGTGCACGCAGCAGACCGTCGCCAAGTGCGTCTCGACGATCCAATCCCTGGGAAAGTACAGCACCTCCGATCAGGCAGCAGCTAGGCTCATGGTGACACCCATGATCGGTCAACAAGACAGTGCAGGCCAGGTGTTGACCCTCGACAATGCACAGAAACTCACGAGTTGGCTGAAAACCGCTTACCCGAAAGGAATTCTTGCCCTATCTGCGTGGAATGCGAACCGCGACCAGTCTTGTTCCATCGGGAACTGGATCTGCAGCGGGGTAGACGGTCTTGCCCCATGGGCATACAGCAACGCCTTCCAACAGATCAGCAAGTGAGTTCCCCGCCCCGCCACGGAGAAGCCCCCATGTCGGCGTCCCCCAGCGTGGTCTAGGATGTGGGTAGGAGGGTCCGCGGCGCGGGCGGTTGGGTCCACGGGACGGGCGCTCTGGAGCCCATTCAGGCGCTAGGCGAGCGACTCCCTACGGCTCCTCGACTTTGTTCATCCGGTCCGTAGAGTGGCGCCCGCTCCGGATGCGTCTCGACACCTTTTCGTACGAATTGCCACCGGACCTCATTGCCCAACGCCCTGCAGAGGATCCGGAAGACGCTCGGTTGCTCCGCGTGGGAGAGCCCAACGATCCCATCAAGCGAGTGGGCGACCTCGCCGAGCTCCTTCCCGTGGGGGCACTTGTCGTGGTCAATGACACACGTGTCCTGCCGGCGCGCCTTCATGGACGCAAACAAAAGACCCATGGACGAGTCGAGCTGCTCCTTGCTCAGCGCACCGGTTCGTTGCCGGTGGACCTTGGCAATGGCCTCACCGTCGTAGCGGAAACCTGGCGTGCAATGGGGCGGGCATCCAAAGGCTTCGCCACCGGGACCGAGGTGCTCGTCGAGGCTGCCGCGACCACCCTCGTGGCGCGGGTACTTGGGCGCGGCGACGATGGCCTTCTCAACGTTGCGCTCTGGTCGCTATCCGGTGCGCCCGTAGCGGACACGCTCCGTGCCGTCGGGCACGTGCCGCTCCCCCCGTACATTCGTCGTCCCGATACGCCCCAGGATGCGACCCGCTACCAAACGGTCTTCGCCAAGTTCGACGGCGCCATCGCGGCTCCCACCGCAGGTCTGCACTTCACCCCCGCGTTGGTGCAGAGGCTCCAAGCACGCGGCTGTCACCTCGTCAGCGTCACGCTCCACGTAGGCCTCGGCACGTTCCAGCCCGTTGCCGCCGAGGACCTCGACGACCACCCGATGCACGAGGAGTCCTTCGTGGTGTCCCAGGCCGCAACAGACGCGATCGCCGACGCACGCATCCGCGGAGCGCCCGTGGTGGCCATCGGAACCACCGTGGTGCGAGCCCTCGAGAGTGCGGCACGTGGCACCGGTGTCGAGCCGACCGACTCCACGACGCGGCTTCTGATCCAACCCGGCTACCGCTTTCGCGTGGTCGATCTGCTGCTCACCAATTTCCATCTGCCACGCTCGACGCTCCTTGCGCTGGTGTGCGCCTTCGGAGGGACCGCGCCGATCCTCGATGCCTATCGCGTTGCCGTCGCCCATCGCTTTCGTTTCTATTCCTACGGGGACGCTATGCTCATCGCTCGTCACCCATGACACTCCCTCGCACGTCCGGCTTTTCCTTCCGTGTTCTCGCACGCGATGGCAACGCGCGGCGTGGGCTCTTGGTGACTCCGCATGGCGAGGTCGAGACGCCGGCGTTCATGCCGGTGGGGACCCAAGGAAGCGTAAAGACGCTGACCCCTTCCGAGGTTGCGTCCACCGGTGCCCGGATGATCCTGGGCAACACGTACCACCTGTGGCTCCGTCCTGGCGCCGACCTGGTGGATACCCAAGGGGGGCTTCATCGATTCACGCGCTGGCCGCATTCCATGCTCACCGATTCGGGGGGCTTCCAGGCGTTCTCACTCGGGTCAGGTCGCAAGCCTGGCCAACGTCCATTGGTCAAGGTGACCGAGGATGGCTTCGCCTTTCGATCGCACATTGACGGCTCCTTGCGGCACTTGAGTCCCGAGGAAGCGGTGCGGCTCCAGGGGTTGCTTGGTGCGGACATACAGATGCAGCTCGATCTATGCCCACCGGGCGCATCGTCGCGTCAGGCGGTGCAAGACGCGGTGGATGTGACCACGCGTTGGGCGAGGCGAGCTCTCGCGACCCCTAGGCCCGAGGGGCAGGCGCTCTTCGGTATCGTTCAGGGGGGCTGTTTCGACGACCTTCGGCGTGCCCATGCCGACGAGCTGGCCGGTCTGGACCCGGGTTTCGACGGGCTTGCACTCGGCGGGTTCTCCGTGGGCGAGCCCATCGAAGCGATGCACCAGTCGGTGTGCGCCATAGGGCCCTATCTCGACCCGGAGCGTCCTCGCTACCTCATGGGAGTAGGGACCCCACGCGACTTGCTCGAGTCGGTGGATGCGGGACTGGATCTTTTCGACTGTGTGCTTCCGACCCGCAACGCGCGAAACGGGCAGGCGCTGACGCGGTTTGGACGCGTCGTGATCAAGCAGGCGCGCTACCGCACGGACCCGATGCCCATCGATCCGGAGTGCAGCTGTCTGACCTGTCGCGAGGGCTATGGGCGCGCGTACTTGCGTCACCTCTTCATGGCGGGGGAGATCCTCGTATTGAAGCTTCTGTCGTTGCACAATCTGCACTTCTACGGGGAGCTCATGGCAGGGGCACGCGACGCGATCTCACGGGGCGACTACGGGAGGTTCAAACGAAGTATGAACTCCGGGTTCTCTGCGTCGCCGCCCTGACGGCCGCCCGGGGCGTACGATAAATGCAGCAGCCACCGCGCCCCTGCGATACCTTCCGCCCGGGCGTTTCCCGCAATGGCGAATGAAGAAAAGAAACAAATCGGTAAGATCCTGGTCCAGCGAAAGCTCGTCTCCCTTCAGGAGCTCGAGACCGCACTTCGTGTCCAGAAGCGAAGCCTAGACAAGAAGCCGCTGGCCTCGCACTTCGCCGACACCAGGCGTATCCCCGAGATCGAGGCGCTGCGCGCACTATCCGAGCAATACGGGGTCCCGGGCATCGACCTCAGTCAAGTGGCCATCTTGCTCGAGCATCTCGACGTGGTTCCGCGCGAGGTGGCCGAGGCGCATCGAATCCTTCCAGTGCTGATGCGCGGCGACCGAATTTTCCTCGCGATGGCCGACCCGACGGAAAAGCGAGTGATCGACGAGCTCGAGTTCGTGACTGGGAAAAAAGTCTATCCCTACATCGCCCTGAGCTCGACTCTCGAGCGCGCCATTGCGGCCTCCTACGAGAGCAAGGCGCGGGGCGAGGTCTACTACTTCGGTCCATCGGTCCCCGAAGAGACCCTTCGTCAGCTTGGAGTCAGCGTCCCCGTCGAGCGGACCGCCAAGACCGAGCGCGCCATTCCTGTTGCCAGGCCTCCCTCCATTCCGCCCGATCCACGGGCCATCCTCGACCCTGCGATGGAGAGAGCGAGCGACGACTGGGAGGTTTCGACCGCGGAGTTTGGCCAGATCGAGGAAGCGTCATCGGTCGGGTATGCCCCTGTTTTGCCCGGCTCCTCGAGGACAGGAAAACGCATTCTCGTGGTCGACGACGAGCCGGACATTCGGAACCTCCTCGCGAGGCTTCTGCGCGACAAGGGCCATCAGGTGTTCGAAGCGGATCGCGGGCTCCTCGCGCTTCGCCTTGTCAAGGAGCACCTTCCCGACCTCATCGTGCTCGACGCGATGCTTCCCGAGCTCCACGGATTCGACATCGCACGGCGCATCAAGGGGAGCGCCAAGTACGGCAAGATCCCCATCATCATGATCAGCGCGATCTACCGCGGTTGGAGCATTGCGCAGGACCTGAAGCAAAACTACGGCATCGAGGAGTACCTCGAGAAACCGTTTCGCATCGCTGACGTGCTCGCTGCCGTAGGGCGGGTGTTTTCGCAAGAACAGTCCCGTGTCGCCGTTGCCCCCCCACGCGACCCGGAAGCCATGGATGCGGAGGCGGAGCAGGCGCTCAACGCCGGGATCGCCGCCTACCGCGGGGGCCAGGTCGACGTGGCCATCGAGCACCTGAAACGCGGCGTAGGCATCGACCCGTTGTCGTACCGACTTCATTTCCATCTCGCGCTCCTCTTGGGCAAACAGGGCCTCGTCTACGAGGCGATCCAGGCCCTCGAACGCGCCGTCGACCTGCATCCCAAGAACTTCTCGGCGCTCAAGAACCTGGCGGTGCTCTACGAGAAAGCCGGGTTCAAGCACAAAGCCACCGAGATGTGGCAGCGCAGCTTACGGGTCGCTCCCGACGAGCCCACGCGTACGAGCATCAAAGAGCACTTACTGAAGCTCCTGTGAAATCGCGCTACGCTCGGCTCCGGTGAAGTTTCTCTGCGACCAGTGCAAGGCCAAGTACCAGGTCCCTGACGACAAGGCGGCTGGCAAGACGGTCCGCATGAAGTGCCGCAAATGCGGCTTCATGATCGAAGTAGTCACCACCAGCCTCGCTACCGCGCCTCGTCCCCAAACCGCGCCAAAGGACGACGAGGTGTCGGCGTCGTTCGACCTCGACGATCTCGCGATCGCCGACTGGTACGTCGCGATCAACGGAGTGCCAGTGGGTCCCATTCGGGTGGGCGATATCCGGCGCAAAGCCGCTGCGGGGACTGTCAACGAAGCGTCGCTAGCATGGCAAGAGGGCCTTGAAGAGTGGCGTCCCCTGCGCGCCTTTCCCGAGCTCATGGAGGCGGTACGCGACTCCATTGCAACAGCAAGAACCTCGGTCCTAGGAGCCGCGGCCGACGACGTGACGCAGGCCGATGCCATAGTCGCTCCCCCGTTCCGTCCAAGGGTGCCCCGTCAGTGGAAGGCCGCGCGCAAGGCCGACGAGCCTTCGGCAAGCCACGATTTTTCTCAGGCTGTCTTGGCCCAACCCGCTTCCGAGTCGCTGTCACGCACCAGCATCGAGATCCCCAAACGTCCCACACCTTGGATCCCCATTGCGATGGTAGTCCTTGCGGCGGCCTTTGGCGTGACCGCCGCGTTAGTAGTGTTTTTTCGCCCTGCCACGCCCCAGTCCGTTGGGAGCCGGCTGCCACCCCAAGCCCCGGCTCCCAACGACACGGTGGATTCGCCCCCAGTAGCCCATGAGCGCGGGCAGGAGACCACGTCAGCATCTGCGTCCCGACCGACAACGACAGTTGCGATCACAATGGCTGCAACGCCGCTCGCCGCATCGGCAGCCCGTCCCCCATCTGGAGGAGGGCTCGATCTGTCCGAGCTGGGAGGGAGTCATCGCACGAGCCTTCCCGAAGACGAGCCCGCAGGAGGAAGCGCCGGGCGAAGTAGCGAGAGTTGCTTTTCCCAGGGACAGATTCTGGCGGTAGTGAACCAGTACCAAACCGCAGTGAAACGGGCGTGCTGGGACCGAGCGGCAGGTAGCCTCGACAGTGTGAGCGTTCAGGTTTCTCTGACCATTGGTCCCGGCGGCGACGTACAGAGTGTGGCGGCCTCGGGCGAGCCCACCGTGGCCCGTTGCGTCGAGGCTTCCGTGCGAGCATGGCGCTTTCCAGCCATGGGGTGCGTGCAGCGGACTGCCTTTTCGTACAAGTTTGTGCGTCAGTAGCAATGGACCTGCGCTGGTTTCTGGGGGCGCTGGTGGTCGGATGTGTCCCTCAAGAGGCGCCAGCGCCGGCTAGGGTGATCGTGTTTGCGGAGACGACACCGTCCGCGTCGTCCCGTCCGCGCCGTGTTCCCCGTGCGCCTTCGTCGGCGGGGCTGATCGCCAGCGCTGCCAGTTCATCGGAGGTCGAGCAGGAAGTTGCCCCGATGTACGCGTCCGCCGAGACGGGGACTGAGGTTGCACGCAGATGGCTGGGGACCTTTCTTGTGACTCCAGGCGAGGCGGAAGGGCCGCTGCTCAGGCAGGAGCTGCGAACGCAGCAGCGAGTACTTGTGCCGATTCCGATGGCAGGGCAGCGTTGTTATGCCATTTCGGCTGCAGTGTTGCGAGCGTGGCCCCGTCAAATCAATGCGGGGCCGGAGTCGGGGGAAATCCTTCTCGAGCTGTTGTCGCCGCTGTCGAAGCCTCCCTATGGTAGGGTCGAACGTCAGGCGGCAGGCTCGCAGGTAGTTCTTGACTCTGTGTGCAACATAGGGCTTGTCCCGCTACAGTTTCGCCTGCTGGTGACCGTACGTAGGGGGAGCGGAACGCTCTTGCTCCAACCCTTCTCCCACCCAAAACCCGAGCGGAGGATTAGGATGACCCTGCCATGACCGATGCCAAAACCGCGGCGGCCCTCATCATCGGAAACGAGCTCCTCTCAGGCAAAATCCAAGAGGGGAACCTCGCTTTTCTCGCCCGCATGCTCCGTAGCCTAGGCATTCGCCTTCGCCGCGTGGTCATGACCCTCGACGACATCGACGACATCGCCTCCGACGTCGTCACCCTTTCCCAAAGCTTCGACTGGCTCTTCACCTCCGGAGGCGTCGGCCCAACCCACGACGACGTCACCATCGATGCCGTCGCCAAAGCGTTCCAAGTCCCCGTGATCTCGGACCCGTCCATGGAAACGCTCCTCCGCTCCTTCTACAAAGAGCGCTGCACAGACGCGCACCTGCGCATGGCCAGAATCCCCAAGGGCGCTACGCTCGAAACCACCCCCGAAATGACCTGGCCTACGGTCCGTCTCCACAACACCTGGCTGCTGCCCGGAGTCCCCGAAATCTTCCGCATGAAGCTGCCGGTGATCATCGATAAACTCGGGAAATATCCCGCGTTCGTCTCCCGCGCCGTCTACACCAAAATGGATGAAGGAGACCTCAAACCGCTCCTCGACGCCATCGTCGCCGCCTACCCCGACATCGACGTGGGCTCGTATCCCAAGTGGTTCGACTCCTCGTACAAAACCAAGCTGACCTTCGACGGCCAGGACCAGACACGCGTCGTGGCCGCCCGCGACGCGTTCGTCACATTGCTTCCCGCGGGAGAACCGCAACGGCTCGACTGAACTGCAGGAGACTCCATGCGTCGTGTTGTATCGCGAACGGTATTTTTGCTGCTCTTGTTCTGCATCGTTGCATCGTGCACAGGCTCTGGATGCTCTGGATGCGCAAGCTGCGGGGTCCGTCCATTGTCCGGCGGCTTTCCCCCAGACCTCCATGTCCCCTCGGCCGGAGCCGTGCGTTTGACCCGCCCGGGACTCGACTTTCTCCAGCAAAACCTAGCTTCCCTCGCCTCACGGACCCTTGGAACCGGGTTGCTCTCCTTCGATATCCCCAAGACAACCAGCAGTGGCTTCAGCGTGTGCCCCAACAAGGCGACACCAGGTGACTGCGTAGTCGATATCGACCTCGGCAAAGCCGCGCTCGCTCTCACTGCAGTTGCACCCAACCGGCTACGTCTTTCAGGCAGCGTTCCCATCCGCTTGAAAAGCCTCCCGGTGGCCTACCAGACTCCATTCGGCCTCCTCCAAGGCTGGATTGTCGTAGGCCAAAGCCCTTGCTCCGAGCGCGGCTCGGACTCGTTTCTCTACAGCTCTTTCCCCATCACCATCGACCTGCCCCTGACCCGCGAGACCACCGCACCACGCAGCGACTACATGCGCATCGACACGGACAACATGACCGTGGACATCACCCTGACCGCCGCGGACCTCCAAATTTGTTCCAACTGCGGTGTCGCCGCCGCTTACTGCGACGCTGCCTTGAAGGTCATCAGGGACCTTGTCTTTGCCCCCCTGCGTGACGCGATCAACGCCAATGTTCATGCAGCAGTCGCGTCGCAGCTATGCATGGCGCCCACCGCGGGAGTCGCATCCCCTTGCCCTACAGGATCGCAGGTCTCCACGGACGGCACCAAGTGCGTCTACACCTCGGTCACCTCCACCCCCTCCAAGTGCGTTCCCATGATGCTTGGCATGGACGGGATCCTCGATTTGGGCGCACTGGTCGGGACCGGTACGAACGGTGGTCTCGATGTCCTTCTTGCGGCAGGCGCTGACGCGCGCGTGAGCGGAGCTGGCATCACGTTTCCACTTCTTGGGGGCGCGCTCCAACACGAGGCAAGCGATTGCGTCTCCCTGGCCCCCAACGCAGTTCCAAGCGAACCGGCGCTTCCTGTGGACTTGCTGCAGGACACTCCTACCGGATGGACTCTCTCGACCACTCCCCACGTTGGGTTTGGACTTTCTCGCCTGTTCCTGAACTACGCAGCCACCAGTTTGTACAACGGCGGGCTCTTCTGTTTTAGCCTGTCGACAGAGCAGTCGTCGCAGCTCTCTACAGGTCTCCTGAGCCTTCTTGCCCCCTCGGTAAACGCACTCAAGCAGCAGCCGCTAGAGACCAAAGCGGCACCGATGGCCATCCAAGCGCGTCCAACCAATCCGCCGCGCCTCACGCTGGGGGCAGGCACTCGTGGCAATTCTCTGCTCCATCTGCAGTTCGACGGGTTCGCCTTCGACTTCTATGTCTGGAGCACGGACCGCTATATCCGCATCTTCACGTTCACGGCCAACATGGGGGTGCCCATCGATCTCGTGACAGGCAAGACTCCAGGAGGGACCGGCATCTTCCCAAGCCTCGGGGACCTCACGCTGACCGGAGGACAGGTGACTCACGCCGACCTGCTAGGCGAGGATCCCTCGACCCTGGCGTTTGGACTGCAGCTTGTCTTCAGTAGCGCCATAGGACAGGTGCTGGGCGGAGCGCTTCCCGCGTTGAACCCGTCCGCTGGCCTGGCGTCTATGGGACTCGAGCTGACTGTTCCCGAAGGAGGCATGCGCAAAGTTGGAGCTGGGCAAGACGAGTTCCTCGCGTTCTATGGGACCCTGAAGCTGTCGGCGCTTGCGGCTCCCGTGGAGGTCCAGACCAAGGCAGTGCTCCTTGACAAGACGGTGGTGCCCGAGGCCATGACCTTGGCCACCGCCAATCGGGACAAGCTTCCGCAGCTCCTGGTCCATCTGGATGCGGACACGGCTCCTGTGGAGTACTCCTGGTGGATCGACCAAGGCACACGAAGTCCGTGGACCCAAGACACAGACCTTGTGCTACGTCGCGACGTGCTGTTTCTGCAGGGGAAGCACACGCTGTTTGTCACCGCACGGGTGGTGGGCGAGCCGCACTCCGAGGACCCGACTCCAGCGCAGGTTCCGTTTGTGATCGACGTACTTCCACCCACTGTGTTGCTTGAAGCAAGCGGGCCTGGATGGGTGGTCCACGCAGCGGACCTGGTCACTGCGCGTTCCGAGCTGTTGGCGCGTGTCCGCTACACCGATGCAACGGGGGACGTCGGGGAGTGGGAGCCATGGAAGCCGCTTGCGTCGTTGTCGCGTCTCGAACCCGGCAATATGACTTCTGTGGACCTCGAAGTGCGCGATGAGGAAGGCAATGTGGCGCAGGTATCTCAGAGTCTACGAGGACGGGCTGACGCAACACTTCAACCTGGGGCCGGATGCAGCATGAGTCGTGGCAGTCCTGGCACCCCTTGGCTCCTCGCATGGGGGATTGTGGCGATAGCTGCAGTGCTCCGGAGGCGTCTTGGTTTCCTCGCGGGAGCGGTCGTGGTCGCGCAACAAGCGTGCAGTGGAAACTCCGCGACCATTCCAGATGAACCCAAGGTCATCGACAGCAAGACAGGCTGCGGACTTGGATGCAACGAGCCTTGTGGTCCTGCCAACGCCATGGGGGTCGTGGGGGCGTATCTATCTTTGGCGCGTGCCAAGAACGGGACCCTTTGGATCTCCGCATACAGCGACACGGACTTCGCGAGCTCTCGCACCTGGGGCGACCTCGTGGTGGGGACCTACAACACCACAGTGCAGCAGGTCCAGTGGCGTACCGTCGACGGCCTTGCAGACCCGGGACCGCCCGGCACCTGTGTCCCGAACGACCCCAAGGGATGGCGCGGCGGCGCGGTAGAACCCGGTCCCAACGTGGGACTGTGGACAAATCTTGTACTCGACGCCAACGATCGACCGCTGGTTAGCTATTACGACCTGACCAATCGAGCGCTCAAGTTCGCCTCCTTCGACGGCGCAAATTGGAGCTGGAGCACCCACACGGTGCGGCAAGCCACTGGAAGCGACGTAGGACGCTATGCGAAGATGATCCTCTCAGGAGGCAAACCCGTGGTTGCTTTTCTGGCCATGGAGAACGATGGCTCTGCGACAACGACGTCGAAGCTCGTGTTGGCCAGGTCCAACGTGCCTGTTCCTGTGTCCGAGAGCGACTGGCGTTTCGAAGACGTAGCGGTGGGCACCGGTCCGGTCCACGACGACAGTGTGAGCGAGGCGTATCCGAACGCCATTGCCGACTACATCAGCCTCGCCGAGGGACCTTCAGGTCTTGGACTCGTGGCCTACGACCGTTTGCACGGCAACCTGGTGGCGTACAAAGAGGACAGCGGCTGGAAAGCGACCATTTTGGATGGTGAAACAGGCTCGCGGTCATTGGGAACGGCAAAAGACACCGGAGACGTTGGCATTGCCGCATCTCTTGTGATCACGCCGAATGGCGACTGGCATGTCGGCTATGTAAACGGCTCCAAGGAGCAGCTTGTGTACTTACGGGTTGGAGCGACTCCGGAGGTCGTTGACGATGGCACCATGGTGGATGGTGCACCGTTCGAGGAAGCGAAACACGTGGTGGGCGACGATGTTACGGTGTCCGTCGACGACACCGGGATGGTGCTGATGTACTACCAGGACGCGACAGCGGGCACGTTACGTCGTGCCGTGGGAATCCCCGAGGCAGGGCAGCACCGATGGTCCCGCACAAGTGTTCCGCAGGCTGGGCGTTTTGCAGGGTTTTTCCCACGTCCTGTGCCAGGTACGTCGCAGGTGGCGAACTTCTGGCGAGGGCTAGATGGGAACAAGACGATGAGTGGGAATATCAGCTTCGTATCCCCCTAGCCGTTGGCGGCCTCTGATCGGGGGACACGGGGAGCGATCGACGGTTAGCGGCGGCAAGCGTTAGCTTTGGTTGTTTCCGCGGCCTTGTGATTCTTTTGTGCGCGCGCCAAAGCTAGGTCTGCCTGGGCCTCTGCCTGGGTTGCCTGGGCCAAAGCACGGGATGCATTGGTCTCTGCCTGGGTCGCGAGATCGCATCTCGCCTTGTTGCATTCCGCATTTTCGTGATAGAAGCTAACGAGCTCGTCCTGGCATCCGGGACTGCCGGGGATGCGTGGGTTGCTCGTCGCCAAAATGCACTTGCGGGTCTCGCTCACCACAAGGGACTTGGCGCAATCGTCTGCATCGGTATTGTCTGCACACGCAGCAGCGAATTCCGCGGCAGTGTAGGTCTTCTTGGCTGCTATCTCCGCACACTTGACCCTGCACGCGTTGTATTTGGCGGCCGCGTCAAAAGCCTCCCTACACTCGTGCCTTACCTCGGCAAACGCCCCACCCAGACCAAGCACCCACGGTCCGAGACCGCGCGCCCTACCGTGGATCTCAACCTGTCGGTTTTGCGGCGGGGCTGATTCCGACGGCGTCGTGACCGCAAACCCGGTAGCAAGAGCGGCGCAAGCAACGATACCCGTGATGATCTTCTTCATGTGACTTCCTCCAAGCGGATGGTGATGTTTTTCCAAGGGCCCTCCCCTCGGTTGTGCCGAGGTAGACGGGCCCTTTTTAGCCGCATTCAAAGAAAATGGGGAGCAGATGTTTTGTCTGCCGACATCATTGGCCCGCCACACATGTGCCACACGCACGCATTACCAGTTCCCGCGCTCGGACAAGACGCTCCCGGGCACGCTTGCACCGCTCGTCTTCTTGCTCCGACAGGACACAAAGCTGCTCCACCGCCCGCTCCATCGACGCTAACGCGCGGCATGCCACTAGACACTGCGCTACCGCGAGCTCAAGCTCCACGGACGTTCGATTGATCTCCGCTTCGAGCGCCTGACCCCGATCCACTCCGCCTGCCCACACGGTCGCCGCCGGAGTTGCGGATGGCGCCGGCATCGTTACGGGAGGCGCTGAAGCAGGACGCGCCCCTGCACACGCTCCCAACGCAAACGCAAGAACAAACGCCGCCTGCCTCATCGCCCCTGGCCTCCCTCCAATCCCAGCGAACGCCGTATCACATCTTCATGGATGCTCACCGCTTCTTCCGAACGCTCTAGCGCCCTCGCCTTCGCCTTCTCCGCCTCGTCGCGAAGTCCCGCGTCGGCCAAAAGATAAAACCGTCGCTCCTCGATCGTGCCGTCCACCTGCAGCAGTAGCCCCCGGAAATACGTGCGGTGCGGTGCATAGACCAGTCCCGCTTCGATGTCCGCCGAGGCTCCCGCCAGATCGCGCGACCTCAACCGAAGCTCCGCGAGACGCGCCCGTACATCTGCCATCACCTCGTCTATCTCCACCACCTGCGCCTCGGGATGCGGACGAGGAAACCGTACCAATCGCTCGAGCGCCCCAATGGCCCCCGGAACGTCCCCCGACGCTTCGTGGACGTTCGCCTCGTGATGGAACGCTCGCGCCGCCGACAAGAACGCCATCATCTCAAGGTCCACGGCCATCGCATCCGAGGCCTCCCCACGTGAGCGTCCACACCCAGCGCACACCACGAGCCCAAGAAAAACCCAGCACCACCGGCTCATCGCACGCCCCATCGCGTGAAGCGGTTCTCTCGCAAGTCCGCCCCACGTGCCCATGCGATGCGGTCGATGCGATCGCTTCTCATCACAACCTTTTCCTCAAATAACGGCTCCGTCGACCGGCTCGTTCTCCACTGCCGCACGCTCCCACCACCAGGAAACCCCGTCACCAAAGCAAGCCCCACCACTGCCGCCAGCGCGGCCACGGCAACCATCCGCCGACGTCCAAATCGCAACGCCACGGACCGCTCGAGTCCGGTCGGCGCCCACGCAAGGCGAAGCGCCCGGGCCAATACGACGTCCTCCAACTCGGTCCACGGGTCCTCGAAGGCCACACGGAGACGTTCGGCCGCAACAAGCTCCTCGGCGGTCGGCAGGCGGTCCGGATCGTCGCCTTTCATGACTTGCCTCTAGCTTCCAGGGACTTGCGAAGAGCCGCAAGAGAACGATGTAAAAGCACATCAAAGGTCGACGTCGACACTTCAAGCATCGCAGCTACCTCGTCGCGAGGACGGTCCTCGAGAACGCGCAGTCGAATCACGCGGGCGTACCGAGGATGAAGCGTCGCGAGCGCCTCTTCTACACGTTGCCGCGCCTTTGCCCGATCGCGCGCTTCGCTGAGACGCACATCCAGTGGGGTCTCGGTGGAAGCCCGATCGAGCTCTCGTGCCACGTCGTCTGCACTCCACAACAACAGATGTTTTCGCGCTCGGAGCGCATCGAGCGCCACCCGAAGTGCGACTGTACGTAGCCAAGGGTAAAAGCCAACCCCCTGCCAGTGAAAGAGTTGAATCTTGGCAACAACCCGCACGTAAGTCTCGGAGAGCGCGTCCTTGGCCGCCGCCTCGGAACCGAGACGAGGGAGCAGCACGCTTCGATAAAGCGTGGGACCGTACCGCTGGCAAAGCTCGCCAAGCGCGCGACGATCGCCGGCGTGGGCCGCTTCCACGAGGCGTAGCTCGTCATCGAGGTCCTTTGGCGCCACGCGCGCAAGCCTAGCGGAAACCGCGAAGGACCAGGGGAGCACGTCGAGCACCACGCCCAAACGCAAGAGACCCGCAGAGACTTACAGCGGAAAGGTGCTTCAACCTACGTGGTCGCGACCATCCGGGACCCTCAGGTTCCAGGAGATGGAGGAAAAGGAAGATTGAATCGGTCCATGACGGACCATTGGGTCGCCCCCCGAGCGAGCCCGTGAACCTCGGCGCTCACGCCGTCGGCGCGCACCGAATAGACGGTGAAGTGAAAACTCCGTATAGAGCCGCCGTCGAACAGGTCGTCCCGATGACGCCGTGCATCGCCGGTCGCCAACGCGGCTCGGGGTCCACCTCCGCCGCCACTGACGACGAAGGTCTTGCCCCCGCGCTGGTAGCGCTCGTAACTGTGCACATGGCCCGACGCCAGCGCCAAGGTCTTGCGGGCCTGGAGGAACTGCGGCACAAAGGTACCCTGAACCTCCAGCTCGTCCCCGGTGACCGTGCTGTTCGTGTACGGCGGATGGTGAAGGAGCACGAGGACCCCCGCGACGGCCGGATCCCCGTCGGCCGTCTTGAGGACTTGCCCGTACCATCGGCTCTGATCGAGCCAATCCGGGTCGCCGAGCTCGCTGCGGTTGCTGTCCAGCACGACGAGAAGCAAAGGACCAAAGGGGAGCGAAAACCAGTGCCGCCTGCCGTTCAGCGGAAACCTCGGGAACACGTGCGCTTCGGCCTGGGGCCGTCCCGACCAGTATTCGTGGTTTCCGAACGCCACCGCCACGGGAATGCCGGCGGTCCGAAGAGGGGCCACCAGAGCGTCGAAGGCCTTCCAATGCCGGTCCGACCCGCCGTCGAACACGCAGTCTCCAGTCATCACGAGGAGATCTGGACGGAGTTCCGCTACGGCGGCGACCAGCCGTGCCCGTTCGGCGTCGTTCTGTTCCCTCCAAAACTCCAGCAACGAGGTGCGCTGGAGGTCCCCTACGACCACTAGGCGGGCCCCGTCACCGTAGGCCGTCGTCTTGGTTTCGAAGGAGGAGAGCGCCGATTTTCCGCACCCAAGGTCGAACGTCAGGGCCGCAGTCGCGACGACGGCAACGAGTGCACTTGCGAGAAACCACGGAGAACGCACTTTAGGCGGCCATTACCAGACGCCGTGAAAGCCGACGAGGTTCGTTCCGACGGTCGCCGTGGGCGCGTTCGTACCGGGACGGTGGAAGGCGTATGGAACGAGGAACCCCACCGCGCCACCGACCAGCGCGCCAGTGAGTACGTCGGTGAGATAGTGCTTGTCGGCAGCAATTCGCAAATAGCCTGCGGCCAAGGACTGCCCGATGCCCAGGATCCAAACGGTCGGGGCGGCCGGGTATCCCCGCAGGGTGGCGACCGTTCCAGCGGCTACTCCCATGGTCATGGTGATGCTCGTATGTCCCGAATAGAAAGATAAGTTGTTGTCCGCGGGACGCGCCGTCTGGCCCTTTTCGTCGGGGCCCAACGCATGGACAAAGGGGCGTTCCCGACCGACGATGAACTTGGTGATTTGATTGATATTGGCGGAGATTACGGTCGCCTCGGCCACGATCAGCAGGTCCAGTGCGATGCCATCCGCGCGCCCCGCCGTGGAAGCGGTCAAGGCATCGAATCCGATCGCGGTGAGCGGAACCAGCCCGAACGCGAGGATATCGCTGGCGGTCGCGGCGATGCCCGTGCGGTCCCATTTCATGCCGTTCCGAGCGCTTCGATCGAGCGAATTCAGCGTGTCCTTCCCTTCCGCGTCGCGGTCGCACCAACGGCACGTCGCCGGGGCAAGCGACGCCTTCGCGAGCTCCGTGCCCCCCCACGCCGCCGCGCCTCCGACGACGATGGGAACGTCGAGGCGAAGATCGTACGACAGCTCCTGCGCGGCAACGGACGCGGGGATCAGTCCTGCCGCGATCCACGACAGGCGCAAGGTCCGCAGTGCTGGGCTCATCGGTACATTAAACCAAACCCATCTTGAAAACCGCAACTTCGTCGCCGGCGATCCGGAGGACCTCACCCCCGCACGATCCGGAGTGTTCACAAGGTCCCCCTCCCCATCGATGGGGAGGGGGCGCTGTGAAAGGGCGAAATAGCCAGGGGTGAGGTCTCGGTTGGGACCTGCGGTTCTCAAGATGGGTTTGGTTTAGGCGGCGATCTGGGACAACGTGACGCTTGACGTGCCCGGATCGTTTCACTAGACAGCGCGCTCTTGAGTCGGCGAGGCGGAAACGGGATGGCATGGATCGAACACGAGCCAGCGTAAGGGGGGGCACAGCAGGCACGCTGTTGCTTGTCGCACTCGCCGGCCCGGCCGCGGCCGCTCCTCCTGGAGCGCCGAAGGCGGCACCTGGGGCGGCACCTGCAGCGGCGGTGAAGGTCGACGGGGACGAAGAGTGGAAGTTCCCAGAGCAGGGCTTGCTCGTCCACCCGGCCGGACCAGGCAAGGGGAAGGACCGTCTTGCACTCGGTGGCGTTTGGCAGGTCGCCCCCATGTTTACCGCCCACTATCGGCGGGGGCTCGGCGCGGGCTTCAGCTGGGACGGAGAGCTACGGACGGTGCTCGTCTACAACCAGCTCACCGTCGGCGCGACGTGGGCGACCGAGGTGGGCCCGTTCCACCTAGGTGTGATGGCACACGCGGGCGGGTTCTACGGGTTGTTGGGCAAGGCGCTCATCGCCACCACCGAGTTCAACTCGACCGGGTGGGGAATCCTGCTGAACCCCGGGCTTCTGGCAGGGATGCAGGTTGCACGGGACTCCTGGCTCACACTGCAGCTCGAGGGATTCTTCTCGCCCTACCAGGCCTCCAAGTTGGGCGACCTTGTCATTACCGCAGGGTCGCCGATCTGGGAAGGGGCGGGAGCCTCCCTTGTGGTCGAGTACGCACCGACCATGAAAAGCGCCATCTACTACGGGATCAGCCTGTACCACACCCGGACCAACTTCCCCATCTGGTTCAACGTTGAGGCCTCGCCGTCGAGCGCCCCCTTCAGTAGCGCGAAAATCTGGTACCTCGGCTACCTGGCTGGCTATGAGTTTTAGACGCCATCTCCACACGTTCGCGGTCCTGGCCTTGTCCGCCGGGGCCTGTTTCAATCGTACCGACGCCCCCAAGCCGCCCACGTTCCCGAACGGCGGGTTCCTGGCGCGCGCCGTTCCGCTCGCGAACCCGGCCCTCTTGTCCCAACTGGAAGGGGTGTACAACACATCCAGCCGGTTTGGCTCCGGCGTCGTGGTCCGCTCCAGCGTGCTCCACACCAACTATGGAGATCCGAGCGACCAACTCGAAGCCCCCACGCTCTCCCTGTTGGCCTACGACCACCTCGGTTTCGCCATTCTCGAGGCCGGCTGTCTCTCGGACAATGCGATGCAAGTCGCAGCAGCCCCCTCTAGGCTCGTGCTCGAGGGATACTGGCGCTACCTCGACGCCCCCATGCCGGACTCGTCCTCCACTGGTCTGGTGCGCCTTTTCGTGACGCCTGCTTCGCTCGCCGACGCCATCTGTTCCGCCTCGCCCCCGTCCACGCTTCCCGACCTTCCCGCTACCCTGTCGGGCGCGACCGGCGACGGAAACGTTGCTCCCGACAATGCGCTGGCGGTCACCTACAGTCACCCCCTCAAGAGCCGCGAGGTGGAGGGGAAGAAGTCCTTTTTCGTTGGTGCCCATCACGGCGGCTGCCAGACCCTGCAGAACTGCGGCATCTCCGAGAACACGCCCGAGACCTTTGTCCTCGCCAAGCACCTGGGAGCCGATTACATCGAGGTCGACGTCCGCCTCACTGCCGATAACGTCCCGATTTGTTTCCACTTGGGACTATCGCCCGCCGCCGTGCAAGGGGTCTACTGTTCAGGGGCGGTCGAAGACTTTACTTACAAACAGTTGCTCGCCAACTGCCGCCTACGCAACGGCGAGGTCATCCCCCGACTCGAGGATGTGCTCGAGTATGGCCTGCGACGAACAGATCTCGTGATCTGGCTCGACTTGAAGACCTCGAACACCGTGGTGCCGGCTAGCCAAGTGCTGATCAACCTGGCCGCCAAGTACCCCAACACGAGACTTCTGCAACGGGTGGCCATGGGCCTGCCCGACAGCGACGTCATGGGGGCCTTCCAGTCGGCCAAGCAAGCCGGCCAGTTGATGCCCGACCAGCGCTGCCTCATCGAGGACGCCCCCTCCGATGTGATCAATGTCCCGTGCCAGGGCTGGGGACCGCGCTATACCCGCGGCCCCATGGCCGGCGACGTCCAGAACCTGCAGTCCCAGGGGAAGTTCGTTGGGTACTGGACGATCAACGACCCCACCACCATCGACGCCTTCCTCGGCGCAGGAAAGCCCAACGGGATCCTCACCAACGACCTCGGTCTGCTCAACCAACGTTGGGAAGCCGTCGGGGTCCTTCCACTCTACCCGGTGCAACTCGGACCATGAGACCCCTCCTCCTCGCCGCGCTGATCTTCGTTGCCCCCGCCGTTCGGGCCGAAGAGGCGAAGTCGGTCCCCTCCGCGCCGCAGCCCGCAGAAAAGGGGCCTCCCCGGCACAACTGGGAGCTCGATCTCTTCGCCGGCTACGGCCAGATCGGCTACCCGTCCGTGGACACCTCCTTGATGTCCCGGTGGAACGGTGGCCCCGGTTTCGCCCTCTCGGTGGCGTACCGTGGCCCGCACTTCTCCCATCCCTTCCTCGACATCGCCTACGTCCCTATCCTTTCGAGCGCCCAGACTGCGGCCGACCCGCGAACGGGCGCCACGCTCTCCGCCTCCAACTTCTCGTCCGCCTTAGGTTTCTCGGTGGGGCCGGGCTTCGACATCGCCTGGTTCCGGATCCGGACCGGGTTGAGTCTGTACAACGTCTCCGTGAAGGCCAACGTCGACGGGGTCGAGAACAGTTCCTCGAAGTTGACCCCAGGGTTTTTGCTGTCGGCCGCAGGGATGGTGTGGCGGCCCAATCCGTTCGCCCTTGGCGTCGAAGCCCGCCTGGCATTGCTGCAGGCTCCGACCGAGGGGATCTACCAGATGTCTTGGGTGATCGGGCTGACCGGCCGCTGGGACTTCGCGCGGCACTGATCGTCGTTTCCTGTCAACGAGGCGCCTCGGGTGCCGTGCCACTCGGACTCGGCGGGACACTTGCGCTCGCAGAGGCCGAGGCAGCGGCCTTGTTTGCCCTTCGCGCCACCACTGCGGTGGTCACGAGACACGAAGGAAGAAGCCAAGCTCCGAAGAGGATGGCCAAGGGGAGTCGGAACGAGCGGCGGGGATGAACGGTTTGCATGAACGAGGATTGAAGCACAGCTCCCGAAGGAAAGCGACTATACAGTCGGCCCTGCATGGGCCCATTTTTCTTCCAGGACGGCGCCGGCACGGGACGTTGCTGCCGAACGTTTCTAGGCCTCTTCGCTGCGTTCCTAACCTCGGCGCACGCTCGCGCGCAGACGACCGCGTCGCCGCTTACAAGGAACAACTTCAACCTCGAGGTGTCGCAGGGGCCCATCACGACCGCGAGCCGTATCGTGGGGCTTGCCGGTGCATACACGGCCATGGCCGAGTGGTGCGAGGGCGAGTACTCCAATGCGGCCTCGCCGGCGGTTCGGGCCCCCTACAGTCTGTCGTCCTTCGACTACGACGTCTGCCTCGGCTTGATGGCGCCGGGAGCTTTTGGCGGCGTGGACTTCGAGAACCGCGGCGCGGCCTATCCCAACGACCCGGGTGGGTCGCGATTCAACAACTCGATCGGCACCAACCTGGGCCTCCAGCTCCAATTCGGCCACTTCGGGGTCACGGTCGACTACGACGGCATGACGCAGGGGGTGGAATCGGTCTCCCTCGGCACGTTGGCGCGCACATCGTCGTACTCGTTCCGCATCGACCGCGTGACGGCCTCGGCGGGGTGGGCCTTGTTCGACGGTCAATTCGTGCTTGGCGCCGGCACGCGGGTACTGCTGAACGGCATCAACGCGAGCAGCACCGCTGTCGGGGCCGGTTTCCAAGTAGGGGCCATTTTTCGCCCCAACCTGGCCCCCTACCGCATCGCCTTGGCCTACCGAGACCCGGTTCGCATTCCGAACGTGACGGGCAACCCCGAGGAGCAGCGCGCGGACGGCACGCAGGTGGCGAACGGAGCGGTGCTTCCGGCGACCATGGTGGTCCCACTCGAGCTCGAGGCTGGCATTGCGCTGGACTTTGGGCCGCACCAGCTCAATCCGGAGTGGATCGACCCGGACCGAATCGAGGAACCGCGGCGGCTCCAGGTATCGCAGGCTCGCCTCGCCCGAACCGTTGCGGCCGAAGAGAGGATCGCGCGCGCACCGGAAGGCCAGAGAGAGCTTCTCCGCTGGCGGTTGGCCGCGGAAGAGAGCTCCCGCGTCGAGCAGGAGGAGCTGCAAACCGCCCGTGAACGCGCCACCACCGCCGCCGCTCTCAAGCAGCGGTCGCAGTTCTGGCCGCGCAAAGGGATCACGTTGCTCGCGAGTGTCCTCGTGACAGGGAGCACGCCGAACGCCGTCAGCATCTCGGGGTTCCTGCTGCAGAAGAGGGAGCCCTACGGTGGTTTCGTGACGGTGTCGCCTCGCGTCGGCTTCGAAACGGAGGCGATCCCGCACTGGGTGACGGTGCGCGGAGGCACGTACCTCGAGCCGTCGCGCTACGAGGGAGGTCGCGCCCGCGCGCATCTTACCGGCGGAGTCGACATTGCCACCGTTCGGTTCACGGCCTGGGGGCTCTTCGCGGACAACCCCTGGCGGTTGCGTCTCGCCTTGGATGTCGCCCCGCGCTACTCGAACTTCGCGATCGCGATCGGCCAGTACCACTGAGGCGCGTTGCACGAGGGGGGCGCGTGGGGGGCCTCCTTTGCGGTCCCGTCGAAGACCTGAGTGACGCTGCCACTCGGCTTTGGACCGCCACGTCGCTTGCCCACCGCGTCGGAAGGGTCGTTGCGGCCGCTGCCTCGCTTGCCCACCGCGTCGGAAGGGTCGTTGCGGCCGCTACCTAGCTTACCCACAGCGTCGGAAGGGTCTTTGCGGTCGCGACGTCGCTTGCCCACCGCGTCGGAAGGGTCGTTGCGGCCGCCACCTAGCTTGCCCACCGCGTCGGAAGGGTCCTTGGCGCATAAAACACGCGATCAGACTGGGAGTTACGGGTGCTTACCTTTCTGGAGGGGGCTTTTCTTGAAAGCACCTTTGGGCTAGGACCTGGGAGCGTCGCTTTCGGGAGCACGGTTCCGGGCCACTGCAGGGGTTTTCGTGGCGACCGACGGTGTGGACCCGGACGGTGGTGCAGAGGCGGCGTAGCCTCACCTCGGTAGACTCTTGAACCGTCTCGGTAGACTCATGAAGAGTCCCGAAGACGGATGGAAGGTCGACGGTGACGATTTCTCTGCATGCGTCGTGCTCGGACCGGACCGAGCTGCAGGTCACGCGCTCGACCTGGTTGAGAAACACCGAGCGGTCGACCGACGCGGAGAGAGTTTGGCACCCAAAGGACGTACCATGCGCACAACCGCGAAATGAGGGGTCATGGACAATCGAGTAATACCAAGCGCGCGCTGCCTCGGAGCAGGCCTCGCGCTTCTTGTGGGCTGCGCAAGCCAATCGAGTTTCGTACGCAGCGACACGGTCCTCGGACGCGTCGTGGTCTACCGCAACGGAATGGCCTACTTCGAGCGCTTCGCTCAACTTGATGAAGACACGTTGCGGCTCCGTGTCCCCGCCGACAAGGTGGACGACTTTCTCAAATCTCTCACCGTCGTCGACGCCCTCACGGGACTTCCCGCCCCCGTGTCGTACCCAAGCACCGATACGTTGTCGGGCACGAGCCTGGTCGACATGAGCATCGGAGTTTCCGGCCCTCGTCCCCACAAACTCCGCTTGTCCTACGTCACCGAGGCGCCTGCCTGGAAACCAAGCTACCGCATCACCATCCAACAGGGAGGCAAAGTCGAGCTGCAGGCCTGGGCCATTGTCGACAACACCTCTGGAGAGGACTGGAACAGTGTCAAACTCGGCGTAGGCTCGAGCAGCGCCCTGTCGTTTCGTTTCGACCTGCATTCGGTCCGTACGGTGCAACGCATGACTCTTCAGGCCAACGACCTGTTTGCCCAGGCCCCGCCAACAGGGGAATCGACCTATGGTGGCAATGCCTCAGGGAGCGACCGTGCGCAGGTTGCCGAGCTGTCCGACGACGCCATCGTGACCAGTGAGCGCCGCGACGCAGAAAAGCGCAGTGCTCCTTCAAGGGCAACCGCCCAGAACCAGAGCGCAGGACCGACAGCACAAGGCTACGGAGCGGGGACGGGGGGACGTACCCGAGGAGCCCCCATGCCTCGTCCCACTGCAGCCGCCTCTCCCCCGCCTCCCCCGTCAGATGCAGCTCCCGATCCGGTTGAAGGCCTTGCCAGTAGGCTTCGGGGCAACAGCCAGAACGTTGTCATCGAAGGCTATGCCAATGCAGGAGAGCCCGATCCCAATAGCGCATCCCTCGCGCGTGCCAACAAAGTGCGTGAACAACTGGTCCGGCTGGGGGTCAATCCGACCCAGGTCACAGCCGTCGGAGCCGGTGTGCAGCATGGACGGAACGGCGGGGTGCGCGTTGTCGATCAGCCTTCGGACAAGGCAAAAGGCCAGCCTCAACCAACCACGCCTACGAGTCCCACCGACGGCGACGCCATTGGAACCTCCCACTTCGACTCTCCCACTGCGATGAGCGTGCCTCGGGGAAGCTCCGCGATGGTCTCTATTCTCAAGACCAGTGCGGACGGCGAAGTAGTGTACTTTTACGACCGCGAGAGTCTGCGTGGCAATGGGACCTATCCGTTTCGGTCCATTCGCATTCGCAATCCGACCGACTCGGCACTCGAGACCGGTCCTGTCACAGTGTTTGGCGAGGGACGGTTCATAGGGGAGGGACTGAGCGAGCCCATTCCTGCAAAGAGCATTGCGTTCATCCCCTTCGCTCTTGACCGGCAGCTCGTGGTCGAAACCAAAGCGTCCAGCCACGACACGATCCAGCGCATTCTTGCCGTGCAACGAGGGGTCTTCTCTGCCGAGGTACGTCACACCAGGAAAACCGTCTACACGGTGTTCAATCGCTCGGCCGAGAGAGTGACCCTGTATCTACGCCACACGCTCGGCGCGGGGTTCACTCTGTCCGACTCCACACCGTCCGCAGAGAGGCTTGGAGGCTCCCATCTGTTTCGCGCAGTGCTCGATGCAGCGGAAAAGAAGGAGGTCACGGTTGCTGAAGAGACTCCGCTTTTCCGCTCCACAGACATTCGGTCCAAGGAGGGAATGGATCTGGTCCGGGTGTTTCTGTCCTCCGCAGCCGCCGAGGGGCCCCTCAAAGCAAAGTTCGCCGATCTTGTCAAGCTTCAACAGGAAATAGGCAATGTCGAGCAACGCATCGCGACGGTGCGCGACCAGATGGCCGAGTACCGCGGGCGTCTGGACGAGTTGCATGCGCAGATCGTGACACTCCGAGCAGTGAAGACGGCTGGTCCCTTGATGCAGGACCTCGAAAAGAAGATGCAGGAAATGGGGGATCGTGTCTCCAAGTCCACCATCGAGCTGGTGGGGTTGCAGGAACGCCTCATGGTGACACGGATCAAGTTCCAGGATGGGGTCGCGGAGCTCACGCTGGAGCGCAAGGAGAAAGAGGGGCTTAGGTAATCCAATGCCGCTCCGCGGTCAACGGAATGCTGCGGCGTCGATACAATGGGCCATCCCTTGACCGCGTGACGGGTCGTTGCGGCCGCTACGTCGCTTGCCCACGGCGTCGGAAGGGTCCTTGGCGCTAAAAAGACGCGATCAGACTGGGAGTTACAGCTACTTACGTTGCCGGAGAGGCTTCGGGCTGGCGTCGCTACGGTCCGAAGGTCACCACGGCGCCGAGGTCGAGCAGGCGCTCCGTCACTTGTCGCGTGGGCGAGACCGCGTGAGACCGTCCCTCGTTGGTGACCACGGAGGTCGGATCGGCCGTCCCGGTCTTGGCGCCGTTGATGGTCACCAGCGCGCGGTCGCTGTCACGGACAAATTGAAAGCGGTGCGTCAGCGAGGTCGGCGCGGCCTTGTCCAGGCCTAGTTTGAGCCAGATCGGCATCATGGGGATCGTGAGGCCGGACGCGGGGGGGAACATCTGCCTCTCGGCGAGCGTGTCGCAGCCGATCGAGCGCAGCACTGTGGAGTCAGAGGACTCAGAGGCTCCGTCCAGTCCTCCCGGCGGCCATGGCCGCGTTGCTCAGCGAGTGAAGGTCCCGTAATCGATGATGTTGGCGGAATTCTCGGGCTTGCTCCCCACCATTCCGATAACCTGTGTCCCGTCCTGGCTCCGCTGGAACGTCATCTGGCCGTACATGTCGTCAGGGTTTCCCCAGTCGAGCAGGAACTGCATCCCAGTCCAGTGTTTGAGCGTGCCCGCGTAGGCGACCGGTGAGTCCTGGGCCACCATGAGCAACGTGTTGTTGGCGCCGGCAGTGACTGCGAAGGCTCCGTAGACGGTACTGGAGTAGGTGCCGGGGAGGAGTGCAAGGTCGACGGGCAAGGGGTCAGGGTTTGTGGGCGGGACCGGCGGCGTGGCCATGGCGTCCCAGCCGGGCTTCATCTGGTTCCAAATGATCGACTGCAGGTCTTTTCCTGAGGGGCCGATCTGGTCTTCGAGGAAGCGGGCGGTGACGGCCTCGGGAAACACGTTCAGGTTGATGTTTGCGAAGATGAAGATCCCGATCTTCTTGGACGGGATCAGCGCGAGGTTGGTGCGGACCCCGTTGAGTGCGCCATTCTTTGACACGACCCGCGTGCCGAGGAACATGTAGGGCTCGGTCCCGAGCCCGTAGCCGCCGTTCGGCTCGTTCAGCAAGCCGTAGGTGGGGAACGTTTTGACGGGGACGAAGAGCGCGTCGACGGTGGACGGCTGCAGGACTGTCTTGCCGTCCAACTGGCCGCGGTTCAGAAGCATGCGCATCCAGCGCGCCATGTCGTTCGCCGTCGAGACGATGGAGCCGGCGGGGGGGATGCAGGACGCCTCCAGGTCCATCAGTTCGACGTTGCCGTTCTTGATGATGTGGCCCGCGACGCGGTTGTCGTCGAGGTAGAGCGCGTCGTTGCGCCCGCTTGACCGGGTCATCCCGAGCGGCTCGAGGAGCGACCTGGCCACGAAGGTCTCCCAGTCGAGGGCGCGGACATCCGAGATGTACGCGGCGATCTCACCGGCGATGAAGTAAGCCAGGTTGGAGTAGTGCGCCTTTTCGCCGCGGAAGGGCTCGAGGGTCATGAAGCGGGAGCGGCGGAGGATCTCCTCGTTGCTCCACCCTTGGCGTCCCATGAGATCTCCGTCGTACGAGCGAAGCCCGGACTGGTGGCTGAGCAGGTCGCTGAAGTTGACCTGGCTGGTAGCCTCCTGCGAGGCGAGCTGGAAGCTAGGGTAGTGGTCCTTCACGGGCTGGTCCCAGGTGGTCTTTTGGGAGTCGACCAGTGTGCCGATAGCGGCAGCGGTCATAAACTTGCTGTTCGAGGCGATCTGGAAGCGCGTCGAGGTGTCAATGGGGTCGCTGCGGGCGATGCTGCGCACTCCGTAGGTCTTGATGAACTCGACGCGGTCGGCGCTCACGATGACCACGACGGCACCGGGCACCTGGTAGTCCTTCTGGGCCTTCTTCACGAACTCGTCGAACTGGGCGAACGGGTCGACGGGCTGGGGGGCTGCACTGTTAGAGCAGGCCGCGGTGGCGAACAGGAACGGCAACAACGCAAACAGGGGGGTGAATCTCGGCATGGGGTCCTCCAACAAGAGCGTGGCCTACACCCACGACCATGCCATGCG
>CAITRH010000231.1 GCA_903894755.1 uncultured delta proteobacterium | reverse complement strand
GAGACGTTGTTTTTTAGCCGCGGCCCTTGGTTCTTTGTCGAGTACCCATACCTACTGGTTATGGGATTGACCCCCTGCGTGCTCTTGCTCTTGTCGCTCCGCACTCCTGGGCTTCGTGCGAGCAACACGTTGATGTTGGCCGGTGGAATGGCCGTTCGCCTACTGACCGACCTGCTGTATCAGCTGCGGCTGATCCCCGTGCCTGGCTACCAGTTGACCGCAACGATAATGGTCCTTACGGCTGCACTCTTCGCCTGGGCTCTGTTGCGTGGCAATGTATTTTCGATTGTTCCCGTCGCGCGCCATCTTGTGCTCGAGAGCATGGCCGACTTGGTGATCGTACTCAACACGCAGAAGCAAATCGTCGACGCCAATCAGGCGGCCAAAGCTGCCTGCCCTGCACTCAAGGACAACGACGCTGCAAAGGTGTCGGCCGACTGGACCGAGCTGCTTCGTGTCGACCTCCCTGAAGCCCAAAAGAACCTTGAAGACTCAATTGCACTCAGCACTCCGGCAGGGCAACGTTTCTACGAAGTTACCGTCGCCCCCATCCATGCCACGCCACAGCAGCCCCTTGGACAGTTGCTCCTCCTGCGCGACGTCACCAAGCGCAGACATGCCGAACAGGCCCGGCGTCTGGTCGAAGAGCAGCTTCGTCAAAGCGAGGAGCACTACCGCCTCATTTCGGAAAACAGTGGTGACGTCATCTGGACCCTCGACCTCGCGTCCAACCGCTTTACCTATGTCAGCCCCTCGGTGTTTCGCCTCCTCGGCCTGACCCCCGCAGAGGTCTTGGACCAGCCTGTCGACGCTGTTATCACTCCCGAATCCATGCAACGTATTGCTTGGGGCCTTCCAGAACCCATCGCACGCTTTGTCCCCGGGGCCCCATCGACCGTCAAGACAGACCACATCGATCAGGTGCGCAAGGACGGCACCATCGTACCCACTGAGGTCGTCACCACCCTGATTGTCAATGCACAGGGACAGCCCACAAGCATCGTCGGGGTCAGCCGCGACATCACCGAGCGCAAACGCATCGAGGCGGAGCGTCAGAAGGCACAGCAAGTCGCGGAGGCTGCCAATCGGGCCAAGAGTGAATTCCTGGCCAACATGAGCCACGAGCTCCGCACCCCCATGAACGGTGTGCTGGGGATGGCCTCGCTCCTTCTCGATACCACGCTGACATCGGCGCAGCACCACTACATCACGACGGTGAAACATAGCGGCGAGACCCTGCTCACTGTTCTCAACGATATCCTTGACTTCTCCAAGATCGAGGCCGGTCGTCTCGATATCGAGTCGGTGCCCTTCAACGTCAGGACCATGGTCGACGACGCGATGCGCCTGATTGGCTTGCGAGCCGAGGAGAAGGGACTCAAGCTGCGCTGCAAGGTCGATGACGCTGTTGCCGAGTGGCTTGCCGGGGATCCAACACGGCTACGTCAGGTTCTCACCAATCTTGGAGGCAATGCGATCAAGTTCACGTCCCACGGCGAGGTGGATCTTCGGGTCCATTGCGACAACGGCGACAGCACGCACCAGACGCTCCGCTTTGAGGTCCAAGATACGGGCATAGGCATCGCTCCCGAGACTCTGGCAACGCTGTTTCGCCCCTTTGCTCAGGCTGACAGCTCGATAACGCGTCGCTTTGGCGGAACTGGACTTGGATTGACCATCTCGAAGCAGCTGGTCGAGCTGATGGGAGGCAGACTCTACGTCGACAGCAACCTCGGCGTGGGCTCCACGTTTTGCTTCGAGGTCT
>CAITRH010000230.1 GCA_903894755.1 uncultured delta proteobacterium | reverse complement strand
GTGGAACTCGGCCCGAGGCGAACGTGTCCGATTTGTGGAGGCGCCTCAGAGAAGCTCTATGAGCAGCGCTTTGCTATGATCCAGGAGCTCAGCGTTTGCGCGGGCTACGACGTGAGCGTCTGCCTTAGGTGCGGCTTTGGCTACGCGGACCGGTGCCCCACGCAGCGCGATCTAGATCGGTATTTCGCGATCGCTTCGAAGTACGAAGTGCCCATCGGTCCCTCGGCAGCGGCGTGCGACCACGCTCGTCAGGTGCACCCCGCGCAAAGGCTTTCCGAACTCCTTCCGGCACATCAACTATTTCTCGCCCGACGCCTTGGACAACCTGATGGGGAGCGTCGGGCTCGTGCGAGGCGAGGGGAGTGCGGGCATGCTCGCGTTCTTTCATCGGAGCGGGCGCGATGTCTCGATAATGCCCGACAGGGCCTCTAGGCAGGTCCTGGTCCAGCCACAGTCCACGCGGTACGCCTCAAGAATCGGGTGCGGGCAGAAGTAGAAACCGTCCAGGGGCGGGGCTCCCATCCCAGGCATCCTGAGAATGCCCGTGGGTCGTTTGGCTAGATGGCATAACGAAGATGCTGCGCCAGGAGCGTAACCGTTGCGGAAAAACGCGACAATCGACACTCGAGACCATTCAAAACCGAGAGCGGAGGTTGACGAGGCATCCATCATTGGGTATTGTCCGCTGTGTCCGACTTTCGGGCTTATACATCGCCAGGGAGGACCGTTCTCCAGCCCTGACGTTTTGCGTCGGAACGGCGCGCTGCAGGGAACCCCATGAAGGTACTACTGTTCACGAACCTCCTGGAGAACTTCGTTGCCACACGAGACCGTCTGGGCGGGCGGCTACCTTTGAAGCGACCAGGTGTATTCTTCCCTTGTTCGATTTGAACCACCCCGTTTGGCGCGTGGTGCTGCCATGAAGGTACTCCTCCTCACTGGCGCGACCGGATACGTGGGTGGGGTGGTGCGTGCGGGCCTGGGACACGCGTGGGATATTACGGGAGTCAGCTCACATGCAAGCGACCTGCGCAACCACATTCAGTGCGACCTCGCTCAGCTCGATCAGGTGCGCCGGTTCCCGGGCGCATGAGCCCCGATGTCATCGTGCACGCGGCCGGCGACAAAAATCTGGCGCGCTGCGAAGTCTCCCCGCCGGACGCGTACCTCGCCAATGTTCAGACGACGGTAAACCTCGTCGAGACCTTTTCGGACGCTCGAATTATCTACATTTCCAGCGAGTCAAGACCAACGAGACAAATTCAATGGCCGTCGGGGGTCGACACAACTTGGGCGATTCAGGATCGTTTCAATCCTCGGTCTCAGTCGATTGCGAGAGCCGCGGTGCGCCGTACGGAGAAGCCTCCCGGCTCGCTTGCGCGCCTTGCGGCGGCGTGCGATGTTTCAGATGTTCGGCGCCAAGATGTGGGGTATGGCTTCCTCATGCTCCAATGCGTAGAATCGTACAATGTGCATCTTGAAGGTAGCTCGACAGTGACCACTTCGATTCAACTGACTGCTGAGGTAGAGCAGCGGCTCGACTTTCTGGCTTCTAAGACTGGACGAACGAAGACTACCTGTGCGAGCTCATTCAGAACGGGCTGGACGACCTTGAAGACTACTACCTTGCGACGGCAACCATGGATCGGCTTCGGAAGGGCGAAGAGCTCGTTTTCTCCCTAGAACAAGTGGAGCACGATCTTGGTTTGGCGGATTGAATTGACCGCCTCTGCCAAGAAGCAGCTTGCCAAACTCGACAAAACGACGGCCAAACATATCACCGCCTTTCTTCGAGAACGACTAGCGCTGGTCGACGACCCACGGAGCACGGGAAAAGCACTAACGGGCCCGCTCGGGGACTACTTGCGTTACCGCGTCGGTGACTACCGACTGATATGTAACATTCAAGATGTTGCCGTTCTCGTGCTGGTCGTGGTGATTATGGACAGGAAAGAAGCGTACTGATAAGGGACTCGCGCTAGTAGCTCGCGGCGGAAGTCCTTGGACACTCCGGGGCAGCCGGGCAGCCGAGCCCGCGACACCCGCGACCCAGGGTTACCCACCCT
>CAITRH010000229.1 GCA_903894755.1 uncultured delta proteobacterium | reverse complement strand
CCGAAGACCTCACCCCTCGCTATTTCGCCCTTTCACAGCGCCCCCTCCCCATCGATGGGGAGGGGGACCTTGTGAACGCACCGGATCGTGCGGGGGTGAGGTCCTCGGGATCGCCCGCGACGAAGTTGCACGCACCAGGTCTCCGTGTCCAATTGCCGGGTCCGGTGCCACGTACCTGGCGGTTGGTGCGACGCCTTGAAGGTCAGAACCGGGTCCGAACCTCGAGCCGCGCGCCCCCGGCCCATCGTCGTCCCCTACTTCTTCAGCCCCTTGAGCGCGTCCGCGAGCCCCTGCGCCGCTTCGACCAACTTCTTCGCAAGCCCCATCATCGCCCCGATGGCCTCGCTCGCTGCCGCCTCCGCACGATCCAACGCGAAAACCTTGTCTAGGTCTTTCTTCGCCGCCAGCGCGTCATCCAACAGCCCAGACACCCGCTTCGTGACTGTGACGAGAGTGACGGCCTTGGGCTTGTTAGACTCGTGCAAAAAGAAGATGTCGCCAAAGGTCTTCGGAAGTCCCTCTGTCACCAACGTGAACGGCAGCTTCGAAAACTCGCCGAAATCGGACTTGCGTTGCGCATTGGCCTCATCGAACAGCGCCATGCGATCGCCCGTGAGTCGAAACGCCGCCAGCTCCGCTTCGGCATCGCGCCGCATCTTGGACGCGAGATCGCCCGCCGCAACCGCCTCCGTCGCCGGACCTTGGAAGGCCAGGAGCGTCGGAAACTGCGAGGTTGCAAGCCAACCAAGCCATTCCCGGACCGCTTCCAATTCCTCCGCCAACAGCGGGCGTTTGAGCTCGTAGGGAGTCTTGTTCTTGAAAAACTGAAGCCACAAGGGGGCGGTCCGATCGTTTTTGACGATCGCCAACAGCGCGAGGACAATCATGTCGACCAGCGTGTCGAGCACGTCGTCGGCCTGGTCGACCGCAGCGCGAGCTCGGGTGACCGCATCCCGCAGCGATCGCTCCTTTGCCGCAACCGCCTCCCATCGTGCGAGAAGCGCCACGTACGCCGCGGCGAAGGCCTTGGTGTGCGCGTTCGCTTCGACCTTCGAAAGCGTGTAGACCAGCTCCTCTCGAAGCATTTCAAGCGACGACCGGGGATCAAGCACCGCAACGGACATGGCCGCACACTAGCGCAAGTCGACGCCGAACGCAAGACGCCGGCTGCCGTTTCCGAGGGCGTGCCGGCAGACCGAGACCAAAGGCTCCGGTTAAATGCGTCGTTTTGCTCCACCAAGTCGTTCGGAACGCGGCAATGCCCTCGTCGCACGCCGACCGATGGATTCGCGCGGCGCGAATGGGTCTGTCGGAGTCCCACAAGAGCATTCCCGCAGCGCGAATGGGTCTGTCGGGCTCCGACGAGGGCATTCCCACCGGGGCGAACGACCTTGTGGGGGCCAACGACGTCATTCCCGCAGCGCGAATGGGTCTGTCGGGCTCCGACGAGGGCATTCCCACCGGGGCGAACGACCTCGTGGGGGCCAACGACGTCATTCCCGCTGTCCGAATGGGTTGGGGGGCCGATGGGGCGCATTTCGCCTCGTGTCGCCTTGGTCAGGCTGCGCACGCGCAGCACGAGAATGGGAAGTTATTCCGCTGCCTGTGTCGAGGGTTCATTGGTCAGGTCGGCGAGCAGCACAAGATGTTCGAGCTGCGTGATGCGAACCTCCTTGTGACCTGGCACACGCGCTCGAATCTCCAGCTCGCCACCGAGGTCGCGGATGTACGCATACAAGGTCGAGAGCAGCATGTCGCCCCGACAGTCGAACTTGGAGACAACCGCTTGCGTCACGTCGAGCAACTGGACCACGTCTTCCTGCGTAAGCTCAGTTAGACGCTGGCGTAGCTCCTGGAGATTGAGTTCTAGCAGCATCGCCTCGGCCCGCTCTTTGACCTGCTTCTGGGCTTCTGGCGCTTTCCGCGCAACGAGTGTCTTGAAACGCTTTGCCATCGTCACTTCCTCCTGCTGCTCGACTCCTTGTCGATCTCCTGCACGTGGGCATCGAAGAGCTGGTCAGCCCACGGAACCATGCGCTCGTAGAAGCGTTCATCGCCCACCTTGCAGGCACCGATAAGCAGCAGGGCCGTGCGTCGTGGGTCGAAGGCATAAAAGACGCGATAGGGGTCGCCCCCATGCTGGACTCGAAGCTCGCGCATCTGCCCGAACTTGGAGGTCTCGACACTGGACGAATAGGGGAACCCAAGCCGCGTCCCCTTGGCAGCGAGCAACTCTACGACCGCGGCAACGCTTACCTGTTCGGGCGCGGATAGTTCGTTCCACCATTGCTCGAACTCACGGGGCAATCCTCACCGCTGTGACCTTGTATTCGGGGGTGTGGGGGTTCGAGTCGCGTCCGGTGCCCGTGGCATTGTTCACCAGGGCCGCAACGTTGTGAAAGACGCTGAAAAGTTCGCCCTCGCGAACGGTATCTGTGACTGTGGCGGTTCCCCTGAACTGTCCGTGTCGGCTCTCGATGGAGACCTGGTCGCCCTCCCGGATCCCAAGACGCGAGGCATCGCCTGGATGGATCTGAACCAGATCATCGCGTTCCAGTTCGGCATTGCGGGTGCGTCCCGTCATGGTGGCTGCATTGAAGTGAAAGAGCGTGCGTCCAGTGTTGAGGATGAAGGGGAATGCCGCAGAGGCCTGTTCTCCAGAGGGGTGGAACTCCAGTCTTTGAAAAGCGGCGCGCAGCCCTACTGGAAAGGAAGACGCGTGCAGAACCTCTGTCCCCGGATGGTCGTCGGTCGGGCAGGGCCATTGCAGTCCGGCTTGTTCAATGCGGGGCCAGCTGATGCCCGCGGCCACGGGCCACACCGCGCGGACTTCGTTCCAGATGGCTTCCGCATCTTTCAACTTAGACCGCGGGCGGGGGGGACCATTTGAACGGTGGATCCTTGACCGCCGATCTCGATGGCCCCGTGAAGCCGTCGTTCGAGCATGAGCGCGCTTCAGGGTCTTCCCTCGTTTGGAGGCCCGAGGATCAATATTTGCTCCGTGTCAAGAACAAAAATATACGTTACGCCTCGATGCGTTCGTTCCCGACCGGTAAGGCGCCTCCCCCAATCCCTGCTGCCTCGCAATCCTGCTTGCGCAGCAGAATTGTCTTCGAGGGAGAGGGGAGTTTCAACGCAGGCCGTTCGATGGTGGACCGGGTCAGGCGATGCTACGCTCTTTTCCTGATGGTTCCCCTCACCAGCCCGGCTTTTGCGCCCCCTCTCCCGATCATCCCGAT
>CAITRH010000228.1 GCA_903894755.1 uncultured delta proteobacterium | reverse complement strand
GGGGGAGGAGAGCCTCGTGCACCACTGTTCCGAGCCCCCTCTCTCGAAGACGATCTTCCTTGCCCGCATGGGCAAGGAAGATGTCGAGGGAGAGGGGGTTGGGGGTGAGGTCTACGCGACATTGGGGCGCGGAAGCGGTAGATCGGACCTGCGGTTTTCAAGATGGTTTTGGTTTAGATGGAATTTAGCTGACGTTAGATGGAATTTAGCTGACGTTAGGTGGAATTTGGCCCATGCGCGGCTGCTTCTCGGACGTCAGCTTCAAGAGCTGGTCGGAGCGGCGGCCGAATCTGTTTTTCTCGCCCTTGGCGCCTCCGTGCACCAGGCCCCCATTTCGTTCCAGCTGCGGTTCGAGCGGACCTCGCCCACCTGGAGCTCCTGCATGACCTGGCTTCACAAAACCGAACAAGCGTCCATTCTCGAGATGGAGCCGCTGGCGCGTTCGAGCTTGGTCCCCTTCACCACAGTGGGCAATGCCATGGAACGCGTGCTGGCGCGAGCCGAGCTCGTTCGAACAGTGGAGTGGGCCGGCGACCCTCGTCAGCCGACCGAATCGGCTCCGGAGTTTTCGCCTCGCCGCTCGCTAGCGCTCTGGCGCCAAGAGGTCCACCAGGCAAGCGCCCCCTGGCAGCCTCATGTCCTCGAGGCCCTGAGCCTGCTGCGTCCATTGCTCGACGCAATTCTCATGGCCCGCGGCTAGGGGCGGGGCTAGGCAAACCTTCATGACCCTCTTCGACGCTGTCTCCCAAACCGTAGCTGCCCTCGAAAAACGCAACATCCGCAGACCCCGGGTCGGGGTGGTCCTTGGAAGCGGTCTAGGGGATTTCGCCAACGAGCTCGCTCATGTCGACAAGATTCCCTACAGCGAGCTTCCCCACATGCCGCTGGCCCGCGTGCCAGGTCACGCAGGAAACCTCTGCTTCGGACAGATCGGCGCGGTCGACGTCGTGTGTTTGCAGGGACGGGTTCATCTGTACGAAGGGCACGACGTGCATGCGGTGGTTCATGGCGTGCGGACCATGGCGCGTCTTGGGGTCCGTGTGGTACTCCTGACCAATGCGGCGGGGGGGCTGGATCCCACCTGGAGTCCGGGCGATCTCATGGTGGTCACCGACCACCTCAACTTGATGGCAACCTCTCCTTTGGTGGGGCCCAACGACGAGCGTTTCGGGCCTCGTTTCCCCGACATGACGCAAGCCTACGACCGAGATGTCCGCAGCAAATTGTTCCAGGTCGCAAAGCAGACGGGCCTTGCGCTCCGTGAGGGGGTCTACGCAGGTCTGTTAGGTCCCTCCTACGAGACCCCGGCCGAGATCCGGATGTTGCGGGTCCTCGGAGCCGATGCTGTCGGGATGAGCACTGTGCCCGAGGTACTCGCGTTACGACACCTTGGCGTCGCGGTGGGGGCGCTAAGCTGCATTTCCAACCTTGCCGCGGGACTCTCACCTACTCCCCTATCCCATCGCGAGGTCGAGCAGGTTGCCCGCTCGCGTCGTGCCGATCTGATCGCTTTGCTTTCCGGGTGGGTACGAGCTGTAGGGGAGCCATGAGACGCCGTCCTGACGAAGAAACACTGCAGTCGCTCGTCGAGATGGCTGTGGCGGTCCGAAAGCGAGCGCACGCTCCCTACTCCAACTACCTGGTGGGAGCGGCACTGCTTACCACCAAGGGTTCGGTCCACGTCGGCTGCAATGTCGAAAATGCGAGCTACGGGGCCACCATTTGTGCCGAACGGGCTGCCGTGACGGCGATGGTGGCCTCCGGAGAACGTCATCCTATCGTCTGCGCGTTGGTCACCGGAGGGGCGGAACCTGTTGCTCCGTGCGGGATTTGCCGTCAGGTGCTCGTCGAGTTTGCCCCGGACCTACTGCTTGTATTGGTAGCCGTGCGAGGGAAACAAAGAGTGCGGCGCGAGACGACGCTCGGGGCTCTTTTGCCAGAAGCGTTTCGACTGTTGTAGGCGAGAGTGCCTAACAGCCAGCTAGCCAAACCATCGACGCATTCGGCTCCAGAGTCCGCGAGGCGGCGCGTCAGGTTCGCGCTCGGTCTTCGGAGGCGGCATGGTGGATGGCATCTGCTTGATCACGGGGGACGGGGCCGCCTCGAAAGGCGTGCCGTACACCAGCGTGAGCTGGGCGATCGCCTCGCGTTGAGCTTCTTCGGGGCTATCCCCCCGTCCCACCCGAACGAGGAGCGTATGCATGGGGCTGTTCAGCGGTCCGTCGTTGCGACCGAGGAGCTTGACGCCGCAGAGCCAAGGACGGGCTCCGCCTACGAACTGAGGCTCTCCGACCTCGACCCGCGCTCCGTCGCGATGGGGCAACACAAACCGTCCCGCACGCCCCGATGGAAGTACGTCGTCATCTTCTTCGCTCGACGCCATCACGCGCCATGGAAGCGCGCGAGCGCGCTGGGCGCTACTTCTTTTTGTTCACGGGCGCATGGATCCTAGGCCGCCTGACAAACCGGAGTATCTTCGCCTCTCAGGAGGTGACCCCATCGGTCTGGTCCCACGTCACGACTCGATGCACGCAGCGCTTCGTCGGCTTCTCGGCGGCACCGTCGTGTTTGCGGCGCTCAGCCTGATCGGCACGGTGGGTTACGTGTGGGTCGGTCACGGCCGCTGGAGCTGGTTTGAAAGCTTGTATATGACGGTGACCACCATCTCCACCGTCGGGTTCCTTGAGCTGCCGGCGATGGAGGCGGTCCCCCATGCTCGATTTCTCACGATGGGCCTCATCGTGTGCGGCGTCGGCGCCCTGGCCTATGTCCAGTCGAACCTGACCGCGCTCCTCATCGAGGGGGTCATCGGGCAGGCCCTGAGGAGAAATCGCATGCGCAAAGCCATCGAAAACCTGACCCACCACATCGTGGTCGCAGGGGCCGGGTCCACGGGAAAACATGTGATCGAGGAGCTCTCCGCCACCCAAGCCTCCTTCGTGGTCATCGATCGAAACCGTGAGCACCTCGAACGCATCGCGCGCGACTTCGGAGGCAAGCTCCTCTTTGTCCACGGCGACGCCACCGAAGACCACGTGCTGCTCGAAGCCGGAGTCGACCGCGCCCACGGCGTCGTTGCCGCCCTCACCCACGACAAAGACAACTTGTTTGTCACCCTGAGCGCCCGAAGCCTCAATGCCACCGCGCGCATCGTCTCCAAGGTCGTCGAGGACGAGTCCGCCGCCAAAATGCGTAAGGCTGGTGCGACCAGCGTGGTCAGTCCCACGATGATGGGGGGACGTCGCATGGCGAGCGAGCTGCTTCGCCCTGAAGTCAATGAGTTCCTGGACCAGATGCTCCGCGACAAAGACAAAAACCTTCGTCTCGAGGAGATCGTGGTCGAGCGGGATTCGGGGTTCGTCGGGTGCGCGCTCAAAGACACGCCTATCAGGCGAGAAACCGGAGCGCTCGTCGTCGCGGTCCGAGGGACCGATCGAGCGTTTCTGTACAACCCAGAGCCAGACCATGTCATCGGAGCAGGCGCGACGCTCATCGTGATGGGCGAGACGGAAAGCATTCGCAAGCTGCGCACGTTGGCGTCGCCGCCAAGGGGACGACGCTAGTAGCCGTTGCAGTTGGCTCCACGAGGACATCCGATGGTGAGAGTGGGAGAGGAAACGCCTGAATTCGACGTCGTTGCAAGCGACGGGCGGCGTTACAGCTCGCGTGACCTTCGCGGTCGAAAGAACCTGGTGCTCTATTTTTATCCAAAGGACTTCACCCTGGTCTGCACCGCCGAGTCCTGTGGCTTTCGCGACATGTACGACGAGGTGCAGAGGAGCGACACGGAAATTCTTGGGGTTTCGCTTGATTCGGACGAGTCCCATCGACGCTTTGCTCAAACCTACGAGCTTCGGTTTGGGCTCGTATCGGATCGCGACCAGTCGCTGACACGTCGCTTTGGAGCGATCAGCACGGCCCGTGGTCTGCTCGGACTCGCCAAGCGTCTTACCTTCGTAATCGACAAGCGCTCCATCGTAGCGGGCGTTTTCGAGGGAGACCTCAGCCCCCGTCCTCACCTTCAGGGGGTCGCGTCGCTCCTTGCTCGACTGGCGGGTTCTGCGCCTGTGGCGACGCAGAACGCTTGACGCGACGCGCGGAGGCAAGCAGAGTCGGACGACCTGCAGGCGTGGGCCAAGCGCCCTCGATCCCGTCGCTCGGATCGGTCTTCGGAACGCTACGCGGGTGTTTTCCTATCTTTCACCATCGCGAGCGAGGATTTACATGAATACGCAACCAGGGATTTACGGGCGCAAGCTCGGCATGTCGCAGTTTTTCACCGACGACGGCACGGTGCACCGTGTGAGCGTAGTCGAGGCGGGACCGGTCACCGTGGTGGCCAAGCGGACCATCGAAAAGGACGGCTACACGGCGCTCGTATTGGGCCTCGGAGAGCGCAAGGCAAAGCACACGTCGAAACCACTTGCAGGGTACTTCAAGAAGCAAGGGCAGACGCCCAAGCGCGTATTGAAAGAGCTGCGTTGTCAGCCGGAGTTTGCGTCCAAGTACGAGGTCGGGCAGGTGATGAAGCTCGACGAGATTTTCCAGCTCGGACAGCGCGTCGATGCCCGCGGGACCACGCGAGGACGAGGCTTTACGGGAGTCATACGTCGTTGGAGCTTCGCAGGGGCGGTCACCACCCACGGCACCCACGAGTACAAGCGTCACGGCGGCTCCATCGGAACGAACATGACGCCAGGACGGACCTTGCCGAATCTGAAGATGCCGGGTCACTACGGCGATGAAACGGTATCCATCCTCAACATACGGGTAGCGAGAATCGACGTAGAGAAGCACCTCTTGATGCTCGAAGGAGGACTCCCCGGCGCACGCAACGGCCTCGTGTTGATCCGTCAGTCGGTCAAGAAGACCAAGCCCCGAACCCACGTAGCCCCCACCAAGAAGAAGCTCAAGTAACCCGCACCGGCTTGGACGAGCCCGAGATGAGGCGCAAGCACGGGTCTTGTTTCTTTTTTCGGGCCCGTATGTGGCTCCAGGCCATCGATCCAGTGAACGCCATGCAGCGGGGCGGAGCTCACGGTGTCCTTGCCGCTCGCCGGCGCGGCCAGGGCTCAAGCCCGTGAGCGGGGGCGCGGAGAGCGGTCCGGATGAACACGGCCATGCGCTGCGGAACAGGCCACGCCGCGCCGCTCTGGATACTGCCTGCAGCGAACGCTGCGCGAACCTCGGCTTCGTCACGCCCGTCGTCGCGCGCGGCTTCGAGGGCCGAATCTAACTCGTCGGTCCCGAACAGCGGCGCCTCCCAGGACTGGGGCTGCCCCGCGACCTTCACCCACTGGTCGTCCGCCCACTCCAACTCTCGAACAAGCTCGCCATCGTTCCACGCGCCGTAGACACCCGAAGTGGAGCCCTCCTCGATCTCATAGAAGGCCACCACCTGGCCCACATCACGTGAAAGCGCCGCCAGTTCGTCGGCCTGGGACAGGTCCGGTTCCTCACTCCAGTCGGGCATGTTATCGGACTTCCCCCAGCGATCGACAAGAGCGAACGCGTGGACTGCGGGGTCGAAGGCCACGACACCAAGGAACGGCGATCGGCCCATCTGGGCTCGCTGGAGGGCTGCTTCAAGGGTCGGGCGACCCCCCGATGGGACTTGTGCGTACACTGCGCCACTTGCTTCCATGGAGCTTACGCTAGCGCATAACGGTCCTGGGCTCGAGTGGTGAAGTTCCGGCAGATCGCCTCGCCGCGACGACCTCCGGGACGGAACCTCCTCGGAGGCGTCATGAAACGTCCTCTCGGGTGACGGTGGCTGCCGTTCACCTCGTCGCCGCGACAAAACCCACCACGGAATGCGCAAGGCGCGGACGACCCGAGGTTTCCGCATGGAAGAATGCCTGTTCGCTCCGCCACCGACGCTCACCGACGCGAAGTGGGTTGCCGATGGGGCGTGCCACATGGGCGCTACCGTCACGACATTTCTAGCGACCATGAGGCATGTCCCGTTCACCGTCACGGAATCGGTCGGCGCCCACGGGTCGCCGGGCTCACCGTCCCAAAAATTGGCGAGCCGATCGGCCCCCGCGACTTTTCCGCAACGAAAATTCTCGCGGCTGGCGAGTGCGACAAAGTTTCCGTATGCCAAAAGTTGGCGGCACAGGGTCGCAGGCATCCACCGTTTCAGCTCACGATGGACCTGACCTCATTGCCCCCCACAAACCACAAGCCGTCACCGCACCGCCGCCAGCACCTTCGCGAGTACGTCGACATCGCGCACGCCTTCCGCCTCCGCACGGTAGCTCAGTACCAACCGATGCCGAAGGACCGGCACAGCCAACGCTCGAATATCGTCTACGTCCGCCGCCGCCTCGCCGTTGAGCGCCGCAAGCGCCTTCGCCGACAACACGAGCGCCTGCGAACCGCGTGGACCCGCTCCGAAACGCACATAGTCGCCCACTTCTTTAGGCGCGCCAGTCTCCCCAGGTCGCGTCGCCCGTCCAAGCGCCACCGCCAACGCCACCGCGTCGTCGGTCACCGGTACGCGAGGGACCAGAAGCTGCAAACTTCGCACGTCCTCCGCCGACAACACCTGCGGAACCTCCCCGACATCCGCACTCGTGGTCCGCCTCGCGATCTCCCGCTCCTCCTTTTCGGACGGGTACTCGATGTGAACCTCCAACAGGAACCGATCGAGCTGCGCCTCGGGCAACGGATAGGTCCCCTCTTGCTCGATGGGATTGCGCGTCGCAAACACCTGAAAAGGGTCAGGAAGCGCATGGGTCGCCGTGCCTACGGTCACCCGACGCTCCTGCATCGCTTGAAGGAGCGCCGCCTGCGTCTTTGGAGGGGTCCGGTTGATCTCGTCGGCGAGCACCAGGTTGTGGAAAATAGGACCGGGAAGAAATCGGACCCGTCGCCGCGTGACGCCGCTCGAGTCCGTGTCCTCCTGGAGAACGTCGGTCCCCGTGATGTCGGCAGGGAGCAGATCGGGCGTGAACTGAACCCGTCCAAAGCCGAGGTCGAGGGCCTGCGCAAGCGAGGAAACAAGCAGCGTCTTGGCGAGCCCGGGGACCCCTACAAGAAGAGCGTGTCCTCGGGCGAGCAGCGCCACGAGCATGCGGTCGATCACCTCTTCTTGGCCCACCACCCGTTTGCTGAGCGCGTCATGAAGCTTCTTTTTAGCGTCGCGGGCTAGTTCGAGGAGCGCGACATCGCCCAAAGCAGGAGGGATCACACCGGCCCCGTCGCACGCCCCGCAGTGCGCGTCAAACTCCCCCCTTGCGTGATGAGCGTTCTACGGCTACAGAACGTTCGGGTCGCAGCCAGTGAGGGGCCATGAACGTCGTTACACATGCAGCAGGTGTTAGCCGTGGAATTCTTTCATTACGGGATCGCGCCATCGTATTGGCGCTTGCGCAGGCGGCGATACCACAAGGGGAGTGGGTTGCAGGAGGAGGCGAGGCGACTGTGTTCAGGCTCGAGGAATGGCTTACGGGGATAGCTCCAGGGCACACGAGGGCATTTCGGGGGCTTCTCTGGGGAGCGGAGATGGCAGCGGTGGCCACGACGGGGACGTTCTTGTCGAAGTTGCCACGTGAGCGGGCCATGGAGTTTCTCGAGTCGTGGGCGGCTTCTGGTCTGCACGTGGGTCGCTCGCTTCTGCGTGCGCTCCTGACTCCCATCAAGGCCGCACACTTTGATGACCCGTCCATGTTTGCGCAGGTCGGGTGCCCTTCCTTTCATGGAAACCAGGTCCCGCAGCAGGAGCAGCCGCGATGGATGTCCCAGGTGACCGATGGACGGGGCTGTGATGCCGACTTGGAGCTTGAGTGCGAGGTAGTGGTGATAGGCACGGGGGCTGGAGGGGCAGCGTGCGCCTACGAGCTTGCATCCCGTGGGCGTGCGGTGCTGCTACTTGAGGAAGGGGACTTTCACAGGCGAAGCGGGTTTACTGGACGTAGCCGCGCGATGGTCAACGCTCTTTACCGCGATCGCGGGTTTACTGTGGCATTGGGCAACGTTGGGATCCCTGTATTTGCGGGAAGGGCGGTGGGGGGGAGCACGACAGTCAACTCGGGCACCTGTTATCGAGCTCCAGAGCGCATATTCCGCAAGTGGCGCGAGGAGCATGGCCTTGTGGACTTCTCGGCCTCCACGATGGCTCCCTACTATGACCGTGTGGAATCGATGCTGCAGGTGGAGCGGGCGTCGCGGACCTTGACGGGCGGCGTTGGACGGGTGATCTCGCGAGGAGCCGACGCACTTGGACTGCGTCATTTGGCCCTTCTGCGCAATGCGCCCGGGTGTGACGGGCAGGGGGTCTGTGCGTTTGGCTGTCCTACGGGGGCGAAGCGTTCGGCGGATGTGAGTTATGTCCCCGAGGCACTGTTACGCGGGGCGCAGCTTGTGACGGGGGCGCGTGTGGAGCAGATCGCAGTTGAGAAGGGACGGGCCCGAGGAGTGATGGCGCGTCTTGCATCGGGAAGGAGGCTGCGAGCTCGTGCTGACGCAGTGGTGGTTGCAGGCGGTGCGCTGATGACGCCTGGGATCCTTCGTTCGGTGTTGCGGAGTCCTGCGCTTGGAAAGCATCTGTCGATCCATCCAGCCTCGAAGGTCATGGCAGTATTTGACGAAGCCATTGACATGGGCGGGGCGATTCCACAGGGCTATGCCATTGAGGAGTACGCCCATGAGGGGATCATGTTCGAGGGGGCGTCCACGCCGCTCGACATGACGGCCGTTGCGGTGCCGTGGGTGGGGAGGAGGTTTGTGCGGGTGATGGAGTCGTACCGTCAGCTGGCGACCTTTGGTTTCATGATCGAGGACACGTCACGAGGCGAGGTACGTCCAGGGCAAGGCGGCTCGCCGCGGATCACGTACAACTTGAATACGTTGGACACGGCCAAGATGGCGAAGGCGATGGGGATCTTGTGCGAGGTGTTCTTAGCAGCGGGAGCGCGCCGGGTGTTTCCATTTCTTCCAGGACAGGGGGAGATCACGTCCAACCGCGATCTCGCGAAGCTTCGGGCGCGCGATGTTGCACCGGGGGATCTCGAGGTGACGGCGTACCATCCGCTTGGAACGGCGCGCATTGGGACCGATCGAAAGACCAGCGTATGCGGAGCGAACCATGAAACCCACGAAGTGGAGAGGCTGTATGTAGTGGATTCGAGCTCGGTACCGTCGTCTCTGGGGGTCAATCCGCAGCTAACGATTATGGCGATGGCGCACCGCGCCGCAGAACTTCTGGATGTTTCCCTTGGATAGCGGGCAGGCGCGTGTATCCTTCAGGTCTCATGACCAAGCATCCATGCGCACTTTCGTTGATACTTGCCGCTGTTTCCGCCGCAAGCTGTTCGAGCAGCGACGCGGCATTTACGCAAACCGACGCGGGTTCGGACGCTCCACAAGAGACGCGTCTGACGCCTTCCACACTTGACCGCACTTTTGCGACGAAGCCACGTCAAGACGTCCCGGTGGACAATCCGGGTCCGGGTCCCTCGGATCCGGTCATACGCGATCGCATGCGAGCCGAGGGGCAGGGGGACCTGATGGAACAGCCTGGTGAAGCGTATTTGTCGCGTCCTCAACCAGGGTTGTCGGTTCCTCAGCGTTCCGCGCAGGCAAAGCTTCTGACGCGCTTCGTGCACCTTTCCGATGTCCAGCTGATGGACGATGAAAGTCCGTCGCGTCTTGCGTCGTACGATGGCCCGTCCGATGCGGTGAGCTCCGCGGCACGTCCTCACGACGCCGAGGTGTGTGCACTTTTGAACCAAGCGGTCGTGACGATCAACAAGATCCATGCGAACGCCCCGGTCGATTTTGTGCTGCTTGGAGGGGACAATATCGACAATGCGGGATCCAACGAGCTGGACTGGTTTCTTAGGATCATGGATGGCAGTCCCGGTGTCAAGTGCGACTCAGGGGAGCCCGATGATCCGGTTCCAGGGCCTGCCAACGACGGCAAGGATCTCTTCGACGCTCCTGGGTTGGTGCTTCCATGGTACTGGACCATGGGAAACCACGACATTCTCAACCAAGGGTTGGTTAACCTCGATGTCAACGGCGACGGGATCGTCGACCCATCGATGCTTGCCAGCTACACGGGGACGAATGCGTCCGGGGGGACTCGGGTGTATACCGACAATAAGGGGGGGGCGATCCTCAAGGGGACAGTGATAGCGGACGGGAGCCGTCGTCCATTGCTCCGCAAGGAGGTGCTGCAACGGATTGCGGCCAAGACGGGGGGGCCAGGGCCATCGGGACACGGTGTAGGAGTGTCCCAGGTTGCGTCGGGGAAGGCACATTACTCGTTCGATGTGGGGGCTCGGCTTCGTTTTATTGTGCTGGACTCAGCGATTGAGACCGGCTCTTCGGGGGGAATGCTGCGCCGTGCGGATGTTGACAACGTGATCAAGCCGATGCTCGACTTGGCGAAAGCTGACGGGCGCTTGGTATTGCTTGCGGCGCATCACGCGCTCGAGGACTTTGGCAATGGGGACGGGGCCTATGGGGCGGAGCAAGCGGATGCGGTTCCACAAGAGGAGCTGAAGGCGTTGTTTACGTCGTACTCCAACGTGATTGCGACGATTGTGGGGCACACGCATGACAACCGGGTGCAATGGATTGAGGGGGGCGGGCGAGGCTATTGGGAGATCATGACGAGCTCACTGGTGGATTGGCCTGGGCAGTTTCGAGCTGTCGAGGTGTTTGACCAGGGGGGCGGAGATGTTTCACTGCGTCTTACGAGCGTTGATGTAGACGTGACGGGAGCGCCAGCGTCGGTGGTGCGTGGGCGTGCGTTTTGTGCGATCGACTGGGTATCGGGCTGGGGCTATGGGGGCAATGGACAGCCTGCGGATGGACGCAACGTGGAGGTTTGGATTCGACCGTAAGCTTGCGGACGGGGGCTTTGTCCCCCGTCGGTGCCCATCACGTCAGTCTGACCGCCGAACGGCGCTCTCGATCGGGCTCTTCTTGTTGGCGCAGTTGTTCGCCGCCCTTCTTGGACGCTTGTGGGTCGACGGGAAGGGTCAAAAAGGGACCGCCGCAACAAAGTAGAACCGATCAATCCCCCCGCTCATCAGCCCCCTCGCATACCCGGCTCGAAACGTGAAATAGAGGAAATACCCAATCTGCGTCTCAAACCACAGCTCCCCGCCTGTCCCTAGCTTGAACTTCGCCTTGGACGCGTCATCAAACGCGGTCCCATAGTCCGCAAACACCGCCCCGGTTACCCGACTCAAAAACACTGGTAGCGTCGACAACCCCCGATCTACCTCCACGATGGGAAATCGATACTCCGCATTGAACAGCCCGTAACTCCGCCCCGCCATCGCCACCACTGGATACCCCCGCAGTGGGAACCCCCCCTGTAGAAGTATGTTGCGGATCGTGTCAATCACAGGAATGTCGAGAAACCCTCCCACATAAAATTGCCCGTGACCTCCTAGGTTCCCTCCGCTAGTGCCCCCCCCCGCATGCAACGCCAACGCATGGTGGCGAAACCACGGCATCAAGTGGTAGCTCGTAAGTTGCACCGACCCCGCAAACCCCGAGAAGTCACTCGCAAGCCAAGGCTGCGAAAGTGCAAAATTCGCCCCCATGCTGAACCCCTTCTCAGGCCCCACACTCCCTGCATTGCCCTCCGCGTTC
>CAITRH010000227.1 GCA_903894755.1 uncultured delta proteobacterium | reverse complement strand
GGGGCAAAAGACGCTGAAGCTCGTGCAGCCTGTGCGCGCCGTGCGCCAAGAGGCGCGAGCGCTCGCAGAGTACGGCGGTGTGAACGTGCACGCGGAGGTCGCCATTGGTGGCCGCGACCGACAGCGACTCGAGCACGTATTGCGGTACATGGCGCGGCCGCCGCTGGCGCTCGACCGGCTCGCGCTTCGTGACCATGGCGCGCAGGAGCGAAGCGACGAGCACGTGCGCCTGGCAGGCGCAGCAGATAGGAAGGTGAGAGTCCAAACCCGGGGCCCTGATGCAGGGAACCCGACACCGAAGAGGAAAGGGCGTCGATCTGGAGCACCAGGTCCCCGGCAGTGGAGAAGCCGAAGGGCAGACCCCTGTTGGGCCCGCGAGGGGGGGTCCGATGGAACCCTAGGTGCGTGACCGACCCGAACGAAAGTGAAGCGCCGTAAGGCGTCCGCGGCGGGTGAGCCGGCGTGCAGCGGCGAAGCCCGAAATGCATCGGAGCCGCGGGCGTAGTGGCGACGGGTTGGCCACGAAATCTGTTGCAGCTGACCCAGGGAGATCTGGCGGGCCCCGCGCAAGCGGTAGTCCGTAGAACGCAAGAACGAAGAACGATGACCCGCCAGAAGTCAGAGGATCGCGACAAGCCACAAGGCCGGCGAAAGTCGGCTGTAACGCGCGAGGTCGAGCCCCGCTCGGGAGGTGAGGCGATCCCGGTCGACGAAGCACCGAAGCAGCTTTCTCTGTTCTCCGGGACAGCCGAAGAGCGCGCGAGAGCGCGCATCGACGCTGAAGCGGAGTGTTCCCTAGAACGCTCTGCGACACGCGCGACGCCGAAGCCGAAGACCACGAGCAAGACAGCGACGGTCGCGACGATGGATGCAGTGACGGACCGATTGATGGAGGCATTTTCGAAGGTGGAGAGGAACCGCGGAGCACCCGGTCCGGACGGTCTGACGGTCGCCGCGATGCGCGAGCATCTCGACGAGTGGCTGCCGAAGCTGGCCAACGCGCTGCAATCGGGAGGGACTTACATGCCCGGAGAGATCCGACGCGTGTGGATCCCGAAGGCGAGCGGCGGTCAGCGAGGGCTGGGGATTCCGAACGTGATCGATCGAGTGGTGCAGGAAGCTGTGCGGCAAGTGCTCGAACCGCTGTACGAGCCTACATTCCACCGTTCGAGTCACGGGTTTCGGCCGGGAAGGAGCTGCCATACGGCGATCGCCGAGGCCGTCGAGTATGTGAACGAGGGGTATGAGTGGGTGGTGGATCTCGACCTGGAGAAGTTCTTCGATCGAGTGAATCACCAGCGGCTGATGTCCAAGCTCGCTCAGCGAGTGCAAGACAAGAGCCTGCTCGTGCTCATCGGGCGCATGCTCAAGGCCAAGGTGGTGCTGCCGGATGGCGTGGTGGTGGCGACAGAGGAAGGAGTGCCGCAAGGCGGTCCTCTGTCACCGCTGCTGAGTAACATCGTTCTGGATGAGCTCGATAGCGAGCTCGAGCGCCGTGGACACCGCTTCGTTCGCTACGCGGATGACGCGAATATCTACGTTCGCAGCGAGAGAGCAGGACAGCGCGTGATGGCGAGTATCAAGCAGTTCATCGAGAGGCGTTTGCGCCTCAAGGTGAATGAGCAGAAGAGCGCCGTCGCACGCCCCGAAGAGCGTCACTTCGTTGGCTTCCGCCTGCGGCGCGAGCCGCTCGACGGTCGAGTCGAGGTGATGCTGTCGGTGCGCTCGAAGAAGCGAATCGACGAGGCTATCCGCGAGCACACGCCGCGAAACCAAGGGGGCTCGCTCAGTGCGTGCATCCTCCGGCTCAACGCGTACGTGCTCGGCTGGGTGGGCTTCTTCGGGATCTGCACGACCGCGATGGAACGAACCTTCTCCAATCTGGACGCGCACATCCGGCGACGGCTGCGCGCGATTCAGCTCCGCCACTGGAAACGCAAACGAACGATCGTGAAGAGGCTCATCTCGCTCGGCAGCAAGCGCAAGACGGCGTGGTGGAGCGTGCACGGGGGTCGAAAGTCTACCTGGGCGCTCAGCCATGCGAGCACGGTTCATCGAGCACTCGGGAACTCCCTCTGGGAGGAACGTGGGCTCGTCTCGATCGTGAAGCAGTGGCGCCGGCTGCAAGAGCAACACGTCGCCCCGGTGCAGCTCACGCTGTGCTGGGATGAAGCGAGGTCGTGAACCGGCCGGCTGCGGGGGTCACAACCCATAGGCGATAACCAAGAATTTGGCACCGTGCCCGAGGTAGGGCAGAAGTCGCTGCATGACGACGAGAACGCAGGACGCCGGATGGGAAGTCATCGTGTCGCAGCTGCCGCCAGACTTTCGTGAGCTCGCGGTCGAGATGGGCTTGGTCCGTCGATTGCCGCCGCACATCGGGCAGAAGGTGCTCGATATCGGCATCGCGCTTCGGCT
>CAITRH010000226.1 GCA_903894755.1 uncultured delta proteobacterium | reverse complement strand
CCAAGGAGGAAGATGCGCCTTCCCAACCCGAGCCTGTGCTTCCCAAGGACGGAGGTGCGCCTTCCCAACCCGAGCCTGTGCTTCCCAAGGAGGAAGATGCGCCTTCCCAACCCGAGCCTGTGCTTCCCAAGGAGGAAGGTGCGCCTCCCTAACCCGAGCCTGTGCTTCCCAAGGACGGAGGTGCGCCTCCCTAACCCGAGCCTGTGCTTCCCAAGGACGGAGGTGCGCCTTCCCAACCCGAGCCTGTGCTTCCCAAGGATGGAGGTGCGCCTTCGCAACGCCGTGGTCACATAGGCATGAGGTCCCCTAACGTAGCGGACCTTTGATGTAAGCACCTAGCTCGACCCGCTCGCCACGCGATCATGGGGGGAAGGCAGAAAACCCACCACGTCTTCCTCCTCCTCATCCTTGACGCTCCACAGGTCGCGTCGGCTCGTATAGCGCGCCTCGATGAAAAAATCGGTGTCACCATGGACGATGAAATCGGCGGGATCGGGCCCCACCCACGTCCGAAGGCGAAAGGAGCCATCGCTGCGCCGGCGCGCCTGGTCTCGATGATTGGAAAAGTGAGCTTCCAACATCACTCGCTGGTCGGCAATCCGTACGAAGCCGTAATCGATCCGCAAGGGCCCCAAGGCGTAACCGACGATGAATTTGGCGTCTGTTCCGTTGGTTCCGGTTGAAATGGGCGTAACGCAAAATTCCAGGTATTCGTGGGCTGGGGTTCCGTGATGCGAGTACCGACGTGCGTATCCCCTAAGCGGCCAATGGCGGAATGATACGTAGGCAGCGTAACTTGCGAACCGCTCCCAATGCGCGCGTGCAGCAAGAACCAGCCGGCGGAAGGCCAACATGTGGAGCCTGATGTCCTTTGGAGGAAACCCGTCGCCGCCCGGGTCCAGGGACAAGAGTCGGAGCATGATGCGGAGCCCGTCTCGACCGCCCGCCGCCAGCAGGCGCTCGTCCTCAGGGATCACGGAGCAGATCTCTTCCAACCCGACGCCGAGCAGTTCCGCTAGACGCTCCGCGTACGCCAGATCGGGCCAGCGCTGTTCGTCTGCCGAAAGCCAGTATTCGAGTCGTCGCGGCTCGACGCCAAGAGCTTCGGCCAGGTCGCCGGTTTTCATTTGTAGATCTGCGCGGCGCGCCCGGATAGCTTCCGGTCGGAAAAGACACGGCTGCCGGGATCTACGTTCATGGCGAGGCCCCATTTTCTTTTATATGCCCTCCTCGGAAGCCATCATTTGCCACACCGCTTTTGCCTTTGGAGTATCTGGTCGCAACTCCATTCTGCAACACTAGGGTGCATGGCTGAAATCCCTCGAATTGTGATTGCGCATGCCTGCGGGTTCACCGCAAGCACTAGAAACGTACCCTTTCCGAGGTCGCAGCCGAGAATCGGGATCTGCATGAACTCAAAGATCTGCCCCACATAATGCTGCGAGCATCGACAGGCTTGTGCCTGTTCTTGTGCCTCTCGTGCGCTTTTCGCCCGCTCCTGCGCCTCCTCACGGGCCTGTTCTGCCCGCTCCCGCGCCTCCTGACGTGCCTGTTCTGCCGCTTCCCGCGCCTCCTGTCTCCGTTCCTCCGCAGCCTGCTCCAGAGGCAGAAGCTTCTCATCGAGCGCTTTTGCCTGTTGCTGAAGTGCGACCACCTGACGCGCCGTCTTCTGGTCGGTTGCCCCCATCCCAAGCCAAATCGAGCGTCCGTCACTCGTGTGACCGCATGTTACGCTGACCTGACGCTCGGAGTTCTTGATAGTCCACTCGTACCGAGTCTCAGTGGGCTTCGGAGTACTCCCGCCGCCGTGCAGCGCCTCAACGTCCTTGCGGAAAGTGGCGACATATTCATCCGACTGAAGCGGTACGTCGAGCTCCGGTACCCGCTTCTGAAGTTCGAACGCCCAAGAATACACCAGACCGTTCAGAATAGCCACTGTTACGTGATACCCATCGCGATCGCAGCTTGCACGGATCATTCGACCTGGCATGCGGCGCTTTTCGTAGTCCGAGGACTGAATCCAGGCATCACCAGAAATTCCACAGAAGACCTCCACTTCCTTCTTAGTCGCCCCTATGCGCAATGTGCCCACTGCAGGCATCGCAGCCTTCTCGGGCCAAGATGCATGGTGAAGGAGTTTTTGCAGCTCCGCACGAAACGCTGCAAGCTTGTCCGCTTTCACCTTCGCTCGCGCTGCTGCCAATTCTGCCCTTACCGCCTGAACGGTTGGAGCTGCGGAGATGTCCACTGTGGCACCGACCGGGTACTTCACGACGAACTTCAATTGTCCCGTGTCGGCAACCGCAGAAAGCCACGGTGGTCTGGAGGCCAAATCAATTACCACTTGGCCCCCGTTGTCTGTCCCTCCTATACTGAATAAATCTGGAGAATCGCCTGAATCAAGAAACAGCGGGACGCCAGCAGCAGGAGCGTTCGGGTGATTGGCGCACACGGTCGCAGTCACGCGTACCGTCACCGTGTCGCCTTCAAGTTGCGCGGTGACGCTGGGAACGGCTTTTGCTTTCGCAGCCTCTACGGACCGACACGCCGCCTCATGCCTCAAAAAGTGGGATAGGTTGTGCAAAGGTTGCACAACTTGGCCGAGGTGATGAGCGGAAGACGGGGGATTTTCGAGCCCGCCGTACGCTCGGACCGATGCAGCTCGTTTTCGGTAGCATGCAGGCACGAGCGACCTTCTGACGCACCGCTTGCGGCGTGGCGGCAGATGAAGGAGTGGTGAGACGACGTGACGACGTGACGACGCTCAGACCGACACTCACCGGCGCGCTCCTCGAGTTGAAGCTCATCGGCGACATTGCCGGGCGGTTCCGACACTTTTGTAGCCATCATCACTCGGCACCACGGCCATCGGAGATTCCGGAGTAAACACTGATCGCGCGCAAGCATCGGAGGAAGACGTTATGACCAACCCGCTTTTCGCATCGGTTTCGTCAACTGCCGCGCAGTGGCGAGCCGCAAGCTCATCACGGCTGGTGATTGAAACCTGTTTTGACCGGCCACGGTACGCCGCCGACGAGGATGCCCTCTGCCACGCCCTGGTGCGGTTCCGTGTGGCGGACAACTCGCCGCTTCTGGGTACTCGCCTTCCAACGCATCTGTGCTTCGTCCTCGACGTTAGCGGCTCGATGGATCGGCCCGATAAGTACCCTTTCTTGCGTGAGGCCGTGCAGGTGCTCGTCGATAATCTGGGGGAAGACCAGTGGCTCTCCTTGATCGTGTTCTCCACAAAGGCCGAGGTAATCGCTGCAGGACTCGACGCAACTTCGCTGAGAAGGATGGAGACGGACCTCGTAGCAGCTATCGATTGTTTCTCCGGACGTTTCCAAGGCACGTACCTCGCTCCCGGATTGGAACAAGCGCTGGAACTGCTGGATCGCGGCGCGCATGGCAGCATTCCCGGTGTGGTCCAACGGCTGTACGTGCTGACCGACGGGCAGATTTCCGACCCCGCAGAATGCACGCGGTTCGCACCATACCTGCGCGACCTGCGCGTTGAGGTGATGTCCTACGGTTTCGGCTCCGATTTCGAGCTTCCCGCGCTGCGTCGGATCATGGATGGCTGTTACGGAGGCGGAGTCAAGCAAATCGCGGATACCTCCATGGTACAGGAGACGTTTCGGCACCTTCACACCGTGGGCTCGCGCGTGGTGGCTCGCGACCTGGAATTACGCTTTGAGCCAGCTGCTGAAGTGGTCGCTGGCGAGGGCTTCATGCACCGTCCGGTGCGCCAATACTGCGGGCATCGCGACGGCAATGCCATTGTCATTCCAGTTGGGATGCTCGAAGCCTCGCGAACCTATGTTGCAGGGATCGAGTGCCGGCTGCCCGGCGCAGGTGGCGTGCAGCAGAAGTTGGGCACCATTTCGGTCCGCTACGATACCCTTGACGAGCACTATGAGGAAACGGTCCCGCTCGTCGCTCTCCTTGGCCCGTCCTCGGCGGAACCCTACACGGACGCAGCGGAAGTCTGGGCGGATTTGGAATCACTGCGCAGCAATGATCCTAACACCGTCAAAGCCGCCTTGCGGGCGCGCATCGCCATCGGCCGGCGGGAGCATCGGGACCCAAGCGAAATTGCCGATCTCGAACGCACGCTTGCCAAGCTCGAAAAGGTGAGCTGTATCGAGGACCTGTCCGAGGATGAGAAGCGTACGGTGGACCGCAATGAGATCACTGTCGCCCCTCTTACCGCAGGCCTGTTGAAGGACCGCAACGGCAAGCCAAATTGAATCATGGAAGAGCTCGAGGAACGGCTGGTCTCGGAGGGTCGCGGAGATTTGTTCCGCTGGCTGCAGCGCCTTAGGGGCACGCTGCTTGCGGGCCGTTGGAGGGTGCTGGATCCGATCGGAGTTGGTGGCCAAGGGGCCGTATATAGAGCCGTCAACGAAGATGACCACGAACAAGTCATGGTGAAGCTTGCGGCGCTTCCATACCATCAACCCTCCCGTTTTGGGCGAGCGGATGTGCGGGTCGCGCGGGCTCGTATGCGTCGGGAAGGAGAGCGTCTCACGCGGTTCGTTTCCTGCGGATTGCCGATGCTGCGCGAGATCGTGGTGGCTGCCAATCCGCTGCACGAGGCCACGCGGTGCGCGGAAATCACGGACGAGGAGGTTTACGTGGTGATGGAATCGGTGGAGGGTGAGCCGGTGGACCGGGCGGCACTGCATCACTGGGGTCCAGCCCCGCTTGAGGCTGCTCGGTTTCCTGCAATTGCGGGAGACAAGATGTTCGTGGACCCTCGCGGGTTCGAGGTCCTTCCGAGGATGCTCGGCCAACAGCTTGCCGGCGTTGTTTCCCTGTCGAGGGTGTCAACGCCAGGGAACGTGGACGTCCGGACGCCATCGCCAGCACTCGAAAAATTCCTGGCCGACGTGATCCGACGCGTGGCTCTGTTTGAACAGGCTTGCGAGGACCTCGGGTCGGTGTACACGGACATCAAACCCGCGCATTTCGTGATTGGCAGCGACGGTCCGTTGTTGCTCCGGGTGCTGGACGCCGGTGCACTGTTTGAACCGGGGGTGGACGAAGCGCCAGCAACGAGCCATCCATACACGCCGAAGCTCGTCGAAGGAAGTCCTGTTCGAGCACTAGCGCAGGGGGCACTTGCACGGATGATTTGGCAGCTTTGGACTGGCGTGGCCCCCCGTGCGGAAGCGTTTCTTGCATTGGAGCGGCTTGACTCAGGGTGTGCGCCTCCGTGGTTGGTAGCGTTGGTGAAAACACTGGAGCTCGGCACCGAGGCATCGTGGAAGGACTTAATTGCAACGGCCCGCTAAGTCACGGGGCCTCTCATGCCTACGTGACCGCGGCGTCGTCATCATCTATTGCGTAAGGGCCCCCCGCTGGAAAGGACCACGAGCGTTGATTGGCAGCCCCGAAGGGGCGAGTCAAATCAGCCCAGGGTGGGTAACCCTGGGTTGGGCGTGATCGCCGTCGGCCCCCCCGGAACTTAGCGGGCCGTTGCTT
>CAITRH010000225.1 GCA_903894755.1 uncultured delta proteobacterium | reverse complement strand
TGCCAATCAACGCGTGTAGTCCTCATCTGGTGCCGCGTGCGCCGTTGCAGCGTGAGACCAGTTTTTCCCTTCGATGGAACGGACCCCACGCGTTGATTGGCAGCCCCGAAGGGGCGAGTCAAATCAGCCCAGGGTGGGTAACCCTGGGTCGCGGGTGTCGCGGTGCCGTGTCGACCAGAGAAAGTTGTGGTTCTCAAGATGGGTTTGGTTTAGGTCCGAGAGAATCCCTTAGATCTCGCCGTAGGCTCGCGAGATGAGGCGACGCGACACGCTCTGGATGCCCGTGTGCTCGAAGTAATTGGTCGTCATGTCGAGCGCCGCCGCCACCACGTCGAGCGGCTTGTCCGACAGGTCGATGTACTCACGCACCCGCTCGAGCACCCCCTCGCGTGAAAGTCCCTTGCTGCTCACCATGTCTTCAATGCGTCCACGGCTCGCGTCCAGGTTGGCTCGAATCAGCTCGCGCTGGTCATCGATGCTGCCAGGAAGGTACTTGGCAATGCGCGCAAACCGCCCGTTTTCCCCTAGCATCTCAGTGGACAACCCTGAGATCTTGTCCAACAAGATGGAAAGGAAATCAGGCCCCAGTGGGATCAGACAGTCGAACACCACCCACGCGGCAAACCGCATGGAGTCCTCTTTCTCATAGTTGGCCAGGCTCTGGGCAAAGTCGCCCACGCTGTCGCCAGGAAACCCGTTGGTCAGACAGAACGTCGTCAGCTCGGCAAGAAACTTCACGGACGCGTCCACCGCTTGTGCGGTGTCGGCCTTGGGGGTGATCGTTCCAAGGAAACTCAGTAGGTCGAACCGTTCGCCGAGCAGGTGGACCATCGAGGTGAACCCCGCGATCGTCCCCGTGTTGTCGACCAGCCGAAATACCTTGACCGCACGCTGGTAGCCCTGGCTCTTGTCGGCATAGAGCGAGATGGCCCGCTCGCCAATGCGCTGCACAAGCTCCTGGTCGTCTTCACCCGTGACATGCCGGATCATCGCCTCGAAGTTGGTGATGTTCTGCCATTCGCCAGGGACAAGGTAGTCCAGGGCTCCGAGGAGCCGGGTGGTGATGCTCTTCTGCGGAAGCTCTTCGAGAACGCGATAGATAGATTCGCTCATAGTGGCTCCTTTTGGGGTTAGAGAGAGGCAAGTCCTTTGAGGTCGAAACGTCGAAACCACTCTTTGCGCGCGTCGGCGTCGAGGGTGGTGGACGAGACCTTCACTTGGTAGCGGTCTTTGACCAAGATGGCCGACTGGTTTTTCCCAACGGTGACCAGCGGGTACCCGTCGAGTTTGTCCGAGGCTCGCTCGAACTTGGCCTTCACATCGGACTCGCCGATGACGTCGTGGATCACGAGGGTGGCGACGTCTTTGCCATCCTTTTGAAGCTTGGCCTCGGCGAAGCCGGTCTTTTCTTGGGTAAACACTCGTTTGAACCCGTCGGCGTCGGTGGGGAAAAACTTGTTGAAGGCCGATCCCTCTTTGGGTTTCGCCTCGACCTCGCGAAGAGGTTTGGGTGCGGCTCCGGCGTCGTCCCAACGCGATGCGGGCTTGTTGTCACAAGCTACCAGGGCGAGAAATCCTAAAATAGCGAGAGTGCGACGTATCATTGGTCTCCTCCACGGGGAATGCGAAGACGCTGTCCGACGAAGATGCTATTTGGATCGGAGAGCTGATCGCGGTTGGCCTCGAAAATAACTTGCCAGGTCAGTCCTGGAACACGCTTTGCGATGCGTGCCAGCGTATCTCCACTTTGCACGTCGTAGAAGTCGTCCGCCTGAACCTCGACTTCGAGGGCCAAGTCGTTATCCCCGTCGGGGTTCAGTGCGCTCGCCTGCTCTTCAAGCGCCTGCAAGTCTTCGTTGCGAGTGAGCGTTCCGCGGACGTGTAGCACCCCTCCTTCATCTTCGTAGGAGAAGCTGTCGCCGCAATACGACGCGGCCAGATCGAGGACAGATTGGTACTTTTCGACAAGCGACATGAGTGCCTCCGCCGCTGACGGTCGGACAAGTCACGGCGCTACGGAAGAGGAAATCGACCGGGTTTTTCTTTTTCAGGTTAAACCAAACCCATCTTGAGAACCGCAGATCCGCCCGAAGACCTCACCCCCACACGATCCGGAGCGTTCACCAGGTCCCCCTCCCCATCGATGGGGAGGGGGCGCTGTGAAAGGGCGAAATAGCGAGGGGTGAGGTCTTCGGGGACGCCGGCGACGAAGTTGCGGTTTCAAGATGGGTTTGGTTTAGGCCCCCGCCTCGATCAACGTCCGCATAACCTCGGGAACCCGATCGGCAAGGTCCGACGCCACCACGCCTCGATCGCCACGGTCCTTCGCACACCGCTGCCCCGCAAGCCCGTGAACGTAGACCGCTAAACAAGCCGCATCAAAGGGGGCCAACCCACAGACAAATGCTCCCACGATCCCAGCTAACGTGTCCCCAGACCCCGCCGTCGCCAACGCGGGCTCCGCTATCGGACTCACCACGATTTCTCCGTCTGGTCCCCCCACCAGTGAATGGGCCCCCTTGAGCACCACCACAGCTCGCGCCCGTCGCGCCAACGTCGACACCGCCTCGAAACGATTGGCCTCCACCCGCTCCGTCGTGGTCCCAAGCAGCCTCGCCGCTTCCGCGGGATGTGGCGTCAGTATCGTCCGCCCCGCCCCAAACACCGAAGGACACCCCGCAAAAATCGATAACCCGTCCGCATCCACCACCACCGGAACCGCCGCGCTTGCGATCAGACACTCGAGGACACTCCGGGCTCGCCCATCCATCCCAAAGCCCGGTCCCACCACCACCGCACGCTTCCCTTCGAGCACCCGTGACGTGCTCGGCGCCAACGCGGTTTCGTCCAGCGCCGACACCATCACCTCGAGAAGACGCCCCTCGATCACCCGCGCCGTTTCAGGCCAGGTCGCCAACGTCACAAGCCCCGCCCCCGCACGCAACGCCCCTTGCGCCACAAGCAGCGCCGCTCCTGCCTTGCCCGCCGACCCCGCAAATACCGCTACGTGTCCCGACGTGTTCTTGTGCGCCGACCTCACTCGAGGCGGAAGGTTCCTCACCGCATCGCTTCGCTCGAACAGATGCGCCGTGTGCCCCACCCGCGTGTGAAGCATCGCAGGTACCCCGATGTCCGTGACGAATACCCTTCCAGCAAGACGTGCCCCGCCAGGCGTCAGCAGCCCAAGTTTGTAGTGCGCAAACGTCGCCGTCACCGTCGCTTCCACCGCAGCCCCAAGACAAGCTCCCGTGTTGGCATCCAGCCCCGACGGAAGGTCCACGGAAAAACGCGCCGCGGACGCGCCATTCATCGCTTCCACCACCGCGGTGTGGCTGTCTGCAAGGGGACGGTCCAAGCCTGTTCCAAAAAGCGCGTCTACCACGACCCGCGCGTTTTCAAGGGCGCCCCGAAGCGACTCTTCGCCCCCGATGGCAACCCCCACCCCTTCAAGGGCCGCGAGGTTCACGCGCGCGTCGCCGCTCACGCGGGACCGGTCGCCGACGAGGACCACCTCTGGAACCGCCCCCCGCAGCAGCAGGTGACGCGCAATGACGAACCCGTCGCCACCGTTGTTTCCGGTGCCGCACACGACCGTAACCCGCTTGCCCGAAGCGCTCCCCCCTAGAAGCTCACGTTCGAGGATATCCGTGGCGCCGCGCCCCGCGTTTTCCATGAGGAGCACCCCAGGCACGGCGCAGTCCTCGATGGCAACCGCGTCGAAGGCGCGCATTTGATCGCGCGACAGGACCGGGATCACGACCGCCTCGCCAGCCCGCGGTTCATCGCGTCTCGCATCGCGCTGACGGCCAGGTCGAGAGACAGAAACAGCGCGTCGGCAATCACGGCGTGACCGATGTTGAGCTCCGTGATCTCGGCGATGACCATCACCCCCTCGACGTTGTCGACGGTCAGACCGTGTCCTGCCGCCACCTGCAGTCCGAGGGCCCGGGCCTGCCGCGCACCACGGCCAAGACGCGTCAACTCGGCGCTCTTGTCCCCTTTCGCATGCGCGTAGTCGCCCGTGTGGAGCTCGATCTGCTGGACTCCGAGAGCCTGGGCACGGCCGATCTGCGTCTCGTCAGGAGCCACAAAGAGGCTCACTCGAAGGCCCGCGTCGAGCAGACTCCGAACACGCCGGGCAAGCGACTCGCCACCCGCCACCGCGTCGAGTCCCCCCTCGGTGGTGCGCTCTTCTCGACGTTCGGGGACCAACGTGACCACGTCGGGACGTAACGAGCAGGCGATCGCGATCATCTCGTCGGTGGCAGCCATCTCGAGGTTGAGCGTGTTGCGGACCACCGCTCGGAGACCCACGAGATCGGCATCGACGATATGTCGGCGGTCTTCACGCAGGTGCGCCGTGATGCCGTCGGCCCCCGCGGCGATGCAGATCTTGGCGGCGCGAACGGGGTCCGGATAGGAAGTCCCTCGGGCGTTTCGGATGGTGGCCACGTGGTCCACGTTAATGTGCAGACGGCAGGTCATCTCAGTTCCTTCCAGCGGGTCGCTTGAAAAGGCCAACGTCGACCCGTACGCCTCGAGCGGCCAATTCGGTCACGGCCCGGGGCACGACGCCGCTAGCTGTAAAGCCGGTGTCGCCTTGTCCCTCACCGGCGACGAAGAGGTCGCGTCCCCACACCCCCTTTGGATCGCTCACCAGGTCGGCGATACGAAGGACCCGAGGACGACCATCGGACAGCGCTCCAATTTCCACCACCACATCGAAGCAGTCGCACACCCACTCGCGCGCCGTCTCTAGCGGTAGTCCAGGGCGCTGCAAGGTCACCAGCGCCACGAGGCGAGCGATCCCCTGACGTAGCGACGGAGCTCGAAGACCCGCGATGACCCCCTCGCTCCCTTCGGTGATCATCTCGAGGAGCGCCGTCGCAAGGGGTCCTCTGAGGCCGGGGACCACGAGACGATCGGGGTGCATGCTTGCCGCCATCCGCAGCGCCTTCTCGGCTCCGTCGCCCGAGTCCGTCAGAAGAAGCGGAAGGAGCTGCGGCTGTCCCACGACGATCTCGTCTTCATCCTGGAGAACAGCGATGCGCTCGCCCGGAGCCCCCGCGCTCAGGAGCGCAGCTAGAAACGACGCGACCGGCCCCCCGACCGCTCCGGTCACCAGCACATTGGACCGTCCCGCCACACAGCACTCGAGAAACGTGGCCATGGCACGCGACGCTCCTCCTGCACGGACCACGTCCTCGAGAGAGCACTCGACCCGTCGACGCTTTCGGATCGTGACCACGCAGGTACTGCAAGCAGGCGGGGCGATGACGATGAGACGCGCTCCGTGAGGCAGACGGCACTGGAGCACGGGGCCGGAAGCGTCCCAGGAATGTCCTGCTTGGGCGGCAAGACGGGCGACGACACGCAGAAGCGCTTCCTCGCTGGTGAACGACGCGTCGGCGAGGACCGGTCCGGACGAACGATGGGCGACGACGTAATCGTGACGAAGGCAATGAATTTCGCTCACGTCGTCGTCTTCGAGGAGCGGCCCGAGAGGACCCAGTCCGACGAGCTCACGATGCGCGTCACGCACCAGGAGCTCGGGGTCCACGCCTTCCGGAGCCTCCCCCTCGTCGCGCATGGCTTTGGCCTGTTCCCGGGCGATCCTATCGAGGGTGGCCGACGTACTTTCCTCTACAGCGGACAAGGTTTTGAGGGGAGCGAGGTCCATGGCGTCGGCGATTCGATCGACCAGGGTGATCAGCGCAAGACGACGTGCGGCTTGCCCTGGAGTCTCCCGTGGTGGGACGGGTCGAGGCCGAAGCGGCGCGCCGTGAACGAGCGGGCTGACGCCGACAGATGGAGCCGCTGCACCGATGGTCTGAATGGGGTGTGGGCGAATGCGGTCGGCACTGTCGTGGTCCAAGGGACGCGGCGAAGGCATGGGTGCTTCGGAACGCGACGGAACAGGCGGGGCATGCGGAGCGGGCGGAGCGGGCGGAGCGGGCGGAGCAAGCGGGGCACGCTGCAACGGCACGGTTCCAAGGCGGGGACGATGGTCTGCCAGCGGACGCTGCTGGATCGGGGGGACTCCAAGGGTCTGCGGAGGAAAGGGAGGGTGCTCTTCGCGGGCGTCTTCGGCTTCCGCATCGAGTCGGGCTGCCTGCACGGCCGCCGTAGGAACGGCAAGCTGCGGTGGAAGCGGCAGGGGGGGCGGAAGTTGGGGAAGTTGGGGCGGCGGCGGAACTTGTGGACCTTGGCCAGCTTCGGCGACTGCACCGTTGCCCGTGTCGAGCTTCAGGATGAAGTCGCCGATGTAGATCTTGTCGCCCTCGCGCACGATGGTCGCCTGGGCGATTTTGCGCCCGTTGACATAGGTACCGTTGGTGCTTTTGAGGTCGGTGACGATGAACCGTCCATCGCGATAGAGGAGACGGGCGTGGTGCTTGGAGACGTTCCCTTTCGGGAGCATCAAGTCGTTCCCCTGAACCCGTCCGACATTGATTTCGTTCTTGTCGAAGGTCTCAGTGCGCTCGGCACCTTCCTTGTCGCTGATGATGATGGTGAACATGGCTCGTTCCTCGGCTCCCGGCGCTGTCAAAGCCGTGGAGTCTTCGCGCCACGGACGGCGGCGAATTGTCGTGGCACAGCGCGGGCCATGTCAACTGACCGGCGGTTTTCCCGCACCTGGTTAGCGGGCGCTTTTGCAGTCCTCACCCCTCTGAGCCCGGCCGCGATCCCATGCCCGGGTGCATGTACGTTCTTAAAC
>CAITRH010000224.1 GCA_903894755.1 uncultured delta proteobacterium | reverse complement strand
GTGGTCCTTTCCAGCGGGGTCCCTTAGGCAACAAGAAGCCCGTGGGTTGATTGGCAGCCCCGAAGGGGCGAGTCAAATCAGCCCAGGGTGGGGAACCCTGGGTAGCGGGTGTCGCGGAGTGTCCAAAGACTTGCGCCGCAAGCTACTAGGGCCAAGTCGATGTGGAGCACCACGGGAACCAGAGACAACGTCGAGCCAAGCGGGCCCTTTTCGCAAGCCACATCCTTGACCCGCGTAATCGAGAGGGCCAGGGCGCCGATCAAGACGATGCCGCGAGCCCCTCACCCGCAAACGTGGGCCCGATGTTTCGCAGGGCTGGGTCCCATTCCGTTGACGCCGCACATTCTGTTCACGGCGGATCGCCATTGGATGACCTAGCCCCCCATGGATCCCTTATGCGCGCTGGAGGCTCCGAGGCAGACCATCCGCGTCCTCCTACGCGGACACATGGACGACTTCCGGACGTCCACCGGACGCCTCGATCTTCTGAACGTCACCCGTTCGACCCCGGAAATCCGCACGCCCGGAAACGGCGACCGAGGTCCGGACATTGCACTGCGGGTCTCAGGCGAGCGATTGCTCGTCTGTCGAATGCCATCCCCGAGAGGAACTCCCATGCGCGTATCCATCGATTCCCTAGCAAGGGTCTCCACCGTTCTGTCCCTGTTGGGCGCCTGCAACGTGCCCGAACCATCAGCCCCGTCGAGTTCCCCCGGTCAGGCCAGGTCGGAAATTCCCATCTCTTTGCCGTCGGTCTCCGCGTCCGCATCGACGACGAGCGTTCCGACCGCCGCGCCCGCATTGAGCGCCGCGCCCGCGCCTGCCGCAAGCTCACGGCCTGCGAACGCCGTCGACACATGGAAAAGCTTTCTGGAAGGGAGCTTGGGCCTCTCAGATCCCACCTTTGAGGGGCGTCGAGTCGAATACCGACGTGTCACCGAAGGGGCCTTCGATATCCACTTCGCCAAGTTGCCGATGGTCGGCGGGAACCCGAATACCTACGCGCGTCCCGCGCTCGTGCTCACCTCGAGCGGGCAGGTTGAAACCACCGGCAGCGAAGTGGTCGGCTCGGGCGACTTGGATGGGGATGGACGCAAGGACCTGGTGCTATCGGCGGAGGTCCTCAATGACCAGGGGAGTGTGTTCGTGTTCTCCGCGATCGCCGATCGTCCGCGCGGTCCTGTGGAGCTCGAGGTTCAGTGGCCGGACAACGCCGGTACCCGGGAAGATGTGCGGTGGTCGACGGAGAGGGGCAAGGTGGTCCTCGTCTTGGTGACCGATTCGAAGGAAATCACTCTCCAGTGGAACGGGCGCGAGCTGGTCCCGGTCCGAACGAAGCGGCGCGGAAGGTAAACAGCCTCCACCTTCCCGACCCCCCTCCCGAATGGAACTCGATCCGTTCCTCGATGTTCGATTTCGGTGTCATGTCCTCCTGATCGCACCATTAGGCCTCCTGGTCGGGGAAGGAAGGACCCACGCCCTCAACTCAAAGTAGCCGCCGCCAGTCAAGCACATGAAGCGCCCTCGGCGACATCCGGTACTCCACCCTACGTCGCATCCCATGGGCATCCCCCCCCACTTGCAAGGGCATGGGACGGGAAAACGTCATGCGCACCGCCGTCGCAAACCAATCGGTGGCCCCTGCAAGTGGAAACACCCCTGTCCAAATATCGCGCAGGTGGATCACCGGCCCCAATGGATGCGCCAAGTAGACCCGCAGGTTCATCGCGCCGGGAAATCGCTCTGCAAAGGGAAGCGCCTTGAACCCGTACCCATACTCTGGACAGGTCCCTACCGACGCGCAGCCAAAGGGCCCATCGTATAGGATCTCCTCTTCCACACGCTGCAGACGACGGTCCGGCCCCATCCGGTACACTTCGCCCCCTAGGTTCTCGATCACTACACGCGGATTGCCTAGCAAAAGCGCCCGCGGAACAGTCCGCAACATCGCTGCACTCAGGTAGCCAAACGCGCTCTTGCTCACCCACTTCGCAGGTCCAGTTGTCTCCGCAACCTGTGCTCGAAAATCGTTGAGTACCATGGAGTCCCAACCGCACCCCGCAAACTGCGCGAGATGCCCGTCGCACACCACTGCACCAACACGTCGCATGGGAAGCGCATCCTGTGCATCCCTCAGGATCTCCAAGCAGCGATCGAGCTTCGGAGCCCCCAGCGAGTTCGCCCACCCGTTGCCCGTGCCCAGTGGAAGGAGTCCAATGTTTGGAAACGGCATCCCCTCCGGTGTCACCCGATCAAGAGCGCTCATGAGGGCGGCCGCAGTACCGTCGCCCCCAGCCGAAAGGATACAACGTGGGGACTCGAGAGAACGCAGCCAGCTTTCCATTTCAAGCAGCGTGCGGGTCAGTCGCACCGTCGCAGAGGGAAGCGCCTCTTTGAGTTGCGCCGCTATGCGCCTTCCGCCTCGCTTTGCATTGGCGTTGACCAGGATCGCCAGCCCTGCACCTGTGATCATGCGGGTCTCGCAACCTGAGACTCGACAGGCCGCAGGCGGGTGGAACGACGCTCGTCTTCGATCATCATGTCTCGCTTGGCCTTGCGGGTGCGCCTTCGCAGTACAAAGCGTTCGCCGTAGGCAATGATCGCCCCGGCCACGTCGACTCCACTGGCACGTTCGATCCCCTCAAGGCCCGGTGAGCTGTTGATCTCAAGGATCTTTGGTCCCTTTCGCGACTGGAGCATGTCGACCCCTGCGATCTCGAGTCCCATCACCCTGGTCGCCGCAATGGCTGCTTTCGCGTAGGTCTTGTCGAGGGTGATGGCAAGGGCAAGCCCTCCTCTGTGCAGGTTGGAGCGGAACTCTCCCTTCTTGGCCTGGCGGATCATCGCAGCCACCACACGTCGTCCAACCACGATGGCGCGTACGTCGCGTCCCTTGGCCTCCTTGATGTACTCCTGCAGGATGATGTCCTGGCCCATCGCCCAGAGGGTCTCGAGCAGCGAGGTCACAGCCTGCGGAGTCTCGGCGATCATGGTGCCGATCCCCTGCGCCCCCTGTTGGAGCTTCACGATCGCTGGGACCCCACCCACAAGAGAGAGCGCAAGGTCGATGGAGTCCGGATTGCGGGCGCAGACGGTGGTGGGGACATCGATGTTCTTTTTTGTCAAGAGCTGCATCGCGCGCAGCTTGTCGCGGGATCGAGCAATAGAGACCGCGGAGTTGAGGACCGGGATTCCCATGAGGTCGAACTGGCGCACGACGGCGAGTCCGTAGTTGGTGATGGAGGCGCCGATGCGGGGAATCACAAGGTCGGAGTTGGCAATGGGTTGGCCCCCCAGGTACATCGAGGGACGTCCCCTGGACACGACAAGGCGAAAGTCGAGCGGGTCGACGACGGTGACCTCATGACCACGTGCCCTGGCCGCGAGGACCACGCGGGCCGTTGAGTACAGAGAGGCGCTTCGGGAAAGGACAAGAATGCGCATCGAGGAGGCTCCGCGAGAGGCAGGGATGCAACTGAGGGGCGCAAAGGGTCAACCAATGACCTCGGCAAGGCCCTCGACACCGAGACGTTCGAGCGCGTCGAGCCGCATGGCAAAACGTCGCCAGTCCTTGATCACCCGTGGACCCTCCGTAGCCCGCATCGCGTAGTCCGTGATGCGGGTGATGGTGAACCGAAGCGCCGCCACACAGCCTTCGGCAAGAAGACCACGGCGCTCCTCAGTCGACAGTGGACGTACCCGTTCGTAACCGGCTACCAGCGCGCGGCACAACGTCGCGTCGAGACCGCTGCCGACACACCACGCGAGCACGGTCACCATGAGGTCGTAGACCAAGACCCCGTCGGAGGCGCTCTCGAAGTCGAGCAGTGCGGCCAATGCGCCGTCCTCGCGCCAGAGCACGTTGTCGCGAAAGAGGTCCCCGTGGATCAGACCTCGAGGCAGCGACACGTTGCGGCGAGAGGTCCATGTGGCGAGCTTGTCGCGGAGTCCGACCGCGGCCTCGCACGACGCGGTCGACGCTTCGATGGTGTCGAGACGCTGCAGGAGATCCTCGTAGCGAAAGCGTCCCTCCCCGCGGTGCAGAGCAGCGCCGGCGCGGTGCACGCGTGCGAGGGCTTCGCCCACCCGCATGACGTCGTCTGCGGTGACGCTCTTCTGGCAGCGCATGTGGCCATCACACCATGGAAACAGTGCCGCGGGCTTGTCGGCGATGACGCCAATGACCCGTCCCGTTGTATCGGCGAGAGGCGCGGGCGTGGGCACCTCGTGGTGAGCAAGCTCGTCGAGGAGCACCGCTTCGCGTGAGGCGCCGTCGTTATCCTGCTCTTCGTAGACGCGTAGGAAAAACCGTCCGCTTGCCGTGGTGACCTGGAAGTTGCTGTTGACACTGCCTGCGGCAATTCCCTCGAAACGTCGGAGCGCTCCGACAGCGTACGGCTCGAGAAACACGCAGGCCGACTCGACAGGAACAGGGGTGTGTACGGCCACGCGGTCCGAGTATCGTGTCCCGTTGGGGCTGTCCATGATCGTCATCTAGTGGACTTGACCAGGTCGAACCTGGTATGGGCCGGCGCCAACGGAGGAGCCTCGCACGGCGCACGGGCTCGCAAGTGCACATGATCAAGGCGAAGAAGATTAGCAAAGAGCCCAAGGTAAAAAGCACAAAAAAAGGGGCGAAGGTCGAGGAGACCAAAGCGGAGAAAGCCAAGCGACGTTTAGGACTTAGAGGCGCGGCTCCTTGGGCCGCCCGTCACGCCGCCAAGCACCTCGCCGAAGCCCGCGCCCGCGCCGCCGTGCCTGCTCCACCAGGAAGCGCTCGGTCCACAATCCGATCCCCCATCGGCGCCGAGGACATCAAACAGCGCATCACCGACCTCCACAACGCGCTCGCTCAGATCAAAAACCTTCGCAAGAATGTCACCAAGACCTTCTATGACATCGGCAACATCCTGCAGGACATCCAGCTCCGCAAGCTGTACGAGGCGAAAGGCTACGGGACCTTCGACGCGTTCCTAGAGCGCGAGATCGACCTTGGCAAAACCATGGGGCTGCGTCTCGTACGCATTGTCCACACGTTCCTTAAGGACGCGGCCTTGGAGTACGGCTTCGACCGTTTGGCCGTCGCCCTCAACGTGCTCGACCTCGGTAACGATGCGGTCCCGGCAGCTCCCGAGTCGAAGGGGGCGTCGTCTACGAGGATCCCTCCCGCGCCTATCTCCACTGGAGCGCTCCCCCTGAAACCACCGGGCAAGTAGTCGCGGCGTGCTGACCGCGGATCTCGTCGCTTGCCGACGCGTGTCAGGCGAGCTGCGGCTTATCCCTCTTGACCCATCCCGTCGCGCCACTGCCAAGCACCTCGCCGAAACCCTGGTTGCTCTCGCCGATCGCTCCGTGGGGACAAGTCGCGACGAGCTCCTAGACTCGCTGGCCTCCATCGAGGTCGACTCGCGAGATCGTCGGCTGCGGGATGGACTTGCAAAGCTGCTTCTTGATCGTTGCGTGTTCGACACTCCGGAGCATCTCGATCCACCGGCGCTTCGCCAAGCGCTGTTCACGAGGGCCACGGAGGTCCGTCGAAGTACCGACGCTCTTGGGGCATTCGATCGAAACGCAGTGTTGTGCGAGGTGGCCTTGGCGCACGGTCTCGACGCCGAAGGACTCGAGCGAGCTGTGTTTGCGGACCTGCGCGGCGAACAGCTTCTACGCGCATGGGAGCCCACGACCCCGGAAGGACTGGTGTCGGCTTGGGAACGTGGACAGGCGCAAGCGGTGCTGCTCAGGGCGGTTCGGGTGACGCTCGATCTGGGACCGCGCTCGCCTGGAGCTACACGCGCCTTGCTACGTCGGCTCAAGTTCCTTCGACTGATGTTTACCGTCGAGCGCACGGGCGAGGGGCATCGACTGGTGATCGACGGTCCCTTCAGTTTGTTTGAGGCGTCGACCAAGTACGGACTCGAGCTAGGGCTGGTGTTGCCGGTACTCGAGGCGTGCGATCATTGGAGTCTCGAAGCCGACATCCGATGGGGCAAGAGCAACGAGCCTTTGGTGTTTCGGCTAGCTCGGGGCAAAGGGCAAGGGGTGGAGATCGACGACCCGCCGCTTCCAGACGACCTTGCGACGCTGGTGCGGGTGTTTCAGGATCACGAGAGCGGCTGGAGGGCGCGTGCAGCGACGGAGATTCTGGAGCTTACGGGGGTGGGGTTGTGCATTCCGGATCTCGTATTCGAGCGTGGGGGACGTCGAGTGTATTTCGAGGCCCTTGGTTTCTGGAGTCGCGACGCGGTGTGGCGTCGGGTGGAGTTGGTGCAGCAGGGGTTAGGGGAGCGGGTGCTTTTTGCTGTGAGCGAGAGGTTGCGGGTGAGCGAAGCGGTGCTTGGCGCGGAGGTTCCTGGGGGGCTGTATGTGTACAAGGCGACCATGAGTCCGAGAGCCATCGTGGAGCGGCTTGAACGTTTGATAGCGCGAGATGTTCTGAAGCTCCCTGGGCTCTCACCGGCTTGAGAGCCCCCCAATACCCATTAACCAAGTGCTTGCCCGCGTTCCTGCGACCCAGGGTTACCCACCCTGGGCTGATTTGACTCGCCCCTTCGGGGCTGCCAGAGAACGCGCGGCTCCCATATTGACGAAATCCCCGTGCGTTGATTGGCAGCCCCGAAGGGG
>CAITRH010000223.1 GCA_903894755.1 uncultured delta proteobacterium | reverse complement strand
TCTACCGAGACGGATCAAGAGTCTACCGAGACGGATCAAGAGTCTACCGAGACGGATCGAGAGTCTGTCGCTCAACGTCGCTACGTGGTCCTAGCCCTTGAAACTATTCTACTTTATATCAGGATGGTCGCGACCACGTAGGAAGGAGCGCGAAGTCGCGGGGGGGAGGTCTGACGGTCGAGTCCCTAGCGCGCGCGGGTTTTGGGCGTCCTCGCCTCGGCTCGAGGGCGTCCTTTTTGAGCGACATCGTTCGCGTGCGAGCGCGGGGCTTGAAAAGCGCGGACGTCCAAGTAAGGTCCCGGTCCTCATGCAGGTCCAAGTGCAGCGCCTTTCGCCAGTCCAGATGGAAATCCAGGTCGAGGTGCCCACCGTCGAGGTGAAGGCTGAATTCGACAAAGCGTATCTCAAGCTCGCGAAGAGTGCGCGTGTCAGGGGGTTTCGTCCCGGAAAAGTCCCGCGCGACGTATTGAAACGGCTCTTCGAGCCCCAAGTGCTTCAGGAGGTCACTCTAGCGCTCGTCAACACGACGCTTCCCAAGGCTCTCGAGGAGCACCAGCTCTTAGCGGTGACCACACCGCAGGTGACGGCGGGAAGTGTCAGCAACAACGGGCCGTTTTCGTACAAAGCGGTTTGCGAGGTACACCCCGAGGTGGGCGACGTGGTGTTTGAAGGGTTCGAGCTTACGCGCCCGTCGCTCGTTGCCGACGAAACCATGGTGCAGCAGCAACTCGAGGGATTGCGCCTGCACAAGTCCACCACGAGAGTTCCCGACCCGCCTCGTCCCATCGCAAAAGGCGATCTCGTGACCGTTGACTTCAACTTCGCCGTCGACGGGATAGCGGAACCTGGCGTTGCGAGTGGTGTTCAGTTCGAGATCGGGTCACGCAAAGTCGTTCCTGAAATCGAGGACGCTCTCGAGGGAAAAAACATAGGCGACGTGTTCGATGTCGACGTCGTGTTCCCCGAGACTCACGAAGAGCCCGAATTGCGAGGGAAAAAAGCCGAGTTCCACGTGAACGTGATCTCCTTTGAAGAACGGCTGCTCCCCGAGCTCGACGACGCGTTTGCGGCGACGGTGGGGTCGTTCGAGACCCTGATCGAGCTGCGCGCTCGGATCCATACGGACCTCGAAAACACTCTCCAGCAGCGGGCCGAGACGGCGCTTGCTCGCCAGATCATGTCCAAGCTCAGCGACGCCAACCCCCTCGATGTCCCTCCCGCTCTGGTCGAACAGCAATGTGAGATCATGACCAAAGACATCCAGGCCCGCACCCAGCAACAAATGGGTCATCCCGTCCCCAAAGAGGTCGGCGAGGCGCTCCACCAAAAGATTCACCCCGATGCCGAAAAGAAGGTGCGCGCCGGGCTCCTCATGAGCGCTATCGCCAAGAAGTACGAGATGCACGTGACGAGCTCCGACCTTGAACGCGCGTTCCAGGAACTTGCCGAGCAGAGCGGAAAGAACATCGCCAAGCTTCGGGCCGAATACGGCGACCCGGAAAAACGCAAGATGCTCGTCTCGATGATCCTCGAGGACAAAATCTTCCGCTTCATCAAGAGTAAGTCCAAGATTACCGACGCCCCTGCGGCATCGGAAGCCCCGAGCGAAGAGGTAAGCCCATGACGAAGCGTCCAGAAAACCGCGCAGATGCGCTAGGCGTGCTCGAACACACCTCGTCCAACATCATCTATCCTACCGTCGTCGAAACCACCCACCGCGGCGAGCGCAACTGGGACATCTTCAGTCGGCTCCTCAAAGACCGCATTGTGTTCCTCGGCTCCGAGATCAACGATGACGTCGCCAACATCGTCATCGCTCAGTTCCTGTTCCTCGAAAGCGAGGACCCGGACAAGGAAATCATGTTGTATATCCATTCCCCCGGAGGCGTGGTGACCAGCGGGCTCGCCATCTTCGACACGATGCAGTATGTGCGCTGTCCTGTTTCGACCACCTGCCTCGGCATGGCGGCCTCCATGGCAGCGGTCCTTCTTGCCGCAGGGACCCGAGGACGGCGCTTAGCGCTTCCCAACTCCCGAATGATGCTTCATCAGCCGCTCGGCGGCGCTCGTGGACAGGCCACGGACATCGAGATTCAGGCCCGCGAAATCCGCCATCTCAAAGACGTGCTCACGGACATCCTGGCCAGCGCCACCTCTAACTCTCGCGAGCAAATCTCGAAAGACATCGACCGCGACTTCTATCTCGGGCCTCAGCAAGCCAAAGAGTACGGGCTCATCGACGATATCCTCCCCGCCCGCAAAAAGGGGAGCGCCCTCGATGACAAATCGGACAAGCCCGAGCCCCAACGTGACCGAAGTCGCATCTGACCCAAAGAACCGATCCTAAAGCCCGGAGTACGCAGTGGAACGTAGGCGCGACGATCACCAAAATGGAAACCTCAACTGCTCCTTCTGTGGCAAATCCCAGAAAGAGGTCAAGAAGCTTATCGCTGGTCCTACGGTCTATATCTGCGACGAGTGCATCGGCCTCTGCAACGATATCATCGCTGAGGAAATCGAAAAAGATGAGCCCTACGCCGGCGCCGCCCCGGTTCCCAAGCCTTCCGAGATAAAGGCGATCCTCGACGACTACGTGATCGGCCAAGAGCGCGCCAAGAAGGTTCTCGCCGTCGCGGTGCACAACCACTACAAACGTATCGATTCCAGGGTTGCAGCCGAAGACGTCGAGCTTGCCAAGAGCAATATCCTTCTCTTGGGGCCCACAGGAAGCGGCAAGACACTTCTTGCCCAGACACTCGCCAAAATCCTGAGTGTCCCCTTCGCCATTGCCGACGCCACCACCCTCACCGAGGCGGGCTATGTGGGCGAGGACGTTGAAAACATCATCGTTCAGCTCCTCCAAAACGCCGACCACGACGTCGAACGTGCCCAACGTGGCATCGTCTATATCGACGAGATCGACAAGATCTCCCGAAAGAGCGACAACCCCTCGATCACCCGCGACGTCTCCGGCGAGGGGGTCCAGCAGGCGCTCCTCAAGATCATCGAGGGGACCATCGCCAATGTCCCGCCCAAAGGCGGACGGAAACACCCCCAGCAGGATTTCCTTCAGGTCGATACCACCAATATCCTGTTCATTTGCGGTGGTGCCTTCGTTGGACTCGAGCAAATTGTCCAGCGACGCACCGGGCAGTCGACTCTCGGGTTTGGTGCGGTGATCAAGTCTAAAAAAGACTACAAACTTGGGGAGCTTCTCGAGCAGGTGCAGCCCGAAGACCTCCTCAAGTTTGGTCTGATCCCCGAGTTCATTGGACGGCTCCCGGTGCTTGCCACTCTCCATGAGCTCCAAGAGGATGCGCTCATCGACATTTTGACCAAACCCAAGAATGCCTTGGTCAAACAGTTCCAAAAGCTCTTCGAGATGGATGGAGTCCGCCTCAAGTTTACCAAAGCCGCGCTCCACGCCGTTGCCAAGGAAGCGCTCGCTCGTAACTCCGGTGCTCGTGGACTTCGCGCTATCCTAGAAAACTCGATGCTCGATATCATGTACGATATCCCCTCGCGCAATGGCATCAAGGAAGCCGTGATCAACGAAGACGTGATCACCAAGCACGAGCCCCCTCTCATCGTTTACCAAAAAGAGGTGGAGGTTGCGGGAGCCTAGTGCATGTTCTTCAACAAAGACAAAGATAAAGACAACGATGGAAAATCGGGAGCCCTCATGGCACGTCGACGCGTAGCTCCGCTTCTTCCGCTGCGTGACATCATCGTGTTCCCGCACATGGTGAGCCAGCTTTTCGTGGGACGAGAGCGGTCTATCAGCGCCCTCGACGCCGCAATGGCCCGCGATAAAGATATCTTCCTCGCTGCCCAGAAAAACGCCAAGACCAACGAGCCGACCCCCGATGACATCTTCGGAGTCGGCACCATTGGCACCATCATGCAGATGCTTCGGCTCCCAGACGGCACCGTCAAAGTGCTCGTCGAAGGGAAACGAAGGGCTAAAGTCCGTCGCTTCGTGCAATCCGACGACTGCTTCATCGTCGAGGTCGACGAGATCCTCGAACAGGGAGTCCGTGGCGTCGAAGTCGAAGCGCTCATGCGAAGTGTCCAATCGGCCTTCGAGATTTACGTCAAACTGAACAAGAAAGTTCAGCCCGAAATCTTGATGAGTGTCCAGACCATCGACGAGCCGGCGCGTCTCTCGGATACCATCGTTGCCAATCTCCCCACAGTCAAACTTGTCGACCGCCAGCACCTCCTAGAAACCGATGACGCTGGCAAGCGCCTCGAACGCCTGCACGAGATCATGCAGGCCGAGATCGAGATCCTTCAGGTAGAAAAGAAAATCCGCTCCCGCGTCAAGAAGCAAATGGAGAAGACGCAAAAGGAGTACTACCTAAACGAGCAAATGCAGGCTATCCAAAAAGAGCTGGGTGGCGGCGAGCGCGACGAGTTCAAAAACGAGATCCAGGAGATCGAAGAAGCCCTCAAAACTAAGCCTATGAGCAAAGAGGCCACCGGTAAGGTCAAGAAAGAGCTCAAAAAGCTCAAGTTGATGCACCCCACCAGTGCCGAAGCTACCGTCGTACGCAACTATATCGATTGGATCCTTTCGCTCCCTTGGTTCGAGAAAAGCGAAGAGACCTATGACCTCGCGAAAGCCGAGGCTATCCTCGAAGAAGACCACTACGGCCTCAAGAAAATAAAAGAGCGTATCCTCGAATACCTCGCCGTTCAGGCCCTCACCAAGAAGCTCAAAGGTCCGGTCCTCTGCTTCGTAGGTCCACCAGGCGTCGGCAAGACCAGCCTCGCCAAGAGTATCGCCCGGGCCACTGGACGAAAGTTCGTGCGCCTCTCGCTTGGCGGTGTCCGCGATGAAGCCGAAATACGCGGCCACCGACGTACCTATATCGGCGCCATGCCGGGCAAACTCATTCAGTCTCTAAAGAAGTCGGGGACCAATAACCCTGTCTTTTTGCTCGATGAAGTCGACAAGATGTCGACCGACTTCCGAGGGGACCCCGCCGCAGCGCTCCTCGAAGTCCTCGACCCGGAGCAAAACCACGGCTTCAACGACCACTACCTCGATCTCGATTACGACCTGTCCGACGTCATGTTCATCACCACCGCCAATACGCTCGGTGGGATCCCTATCCCGCTCCAAGATCGAATGGAAATCATTCAGCTCTCGGGATACACGGAGTTCGAAAAGCTCAATATCGCTGTCCGCTACCTGGTCCCGCGTCAGCGACGCGACTGCGGCCTCGAACAGATCCCGTTTTCTATCTCAGAGAGCGCGATACGGACCATCACGCACCACTACACCAAAGAAGCCGGAGTCCGCGCTCTCGAGCGAGAGATCGCCAGTGTCGCCCGCAAGGTTGCACGCCGTGTGGTCGCCGAGGGGCCCGACACAGTCATCGATATCCTCGCAAAAGATATCCCGCGCTATCTTGGTGTCCCGAAGTTCAGTGTCGGGAAACAAGAGGAGCACGACGAAGTCGGCCTTACCAACGGACTCTCCGTGACCAGCATGGGGGGCGGAGAGATCCTCGCTTGCGAAGTCGCGGTGGTTGCAGGCAAAGGCAAGCTCGTGATCACCGGCCTGCTCGAAAAAGGCATGGAGGAAAGCGCCCAAGCCGCCATGAGCTATGTCCGCTCCCGCGCCCAAGCGCTCGGATTGGCGGCCGACTTCTATCAAAAGTCCGACGTGCATGTGCACTTTCCAGAGTTCGTACGCAAGGACGGCCCCAGTGCGGGGGTCACCATGGCAACGTCGCTGGCAAGCGCGCTCATCAAGGTGCCGGTCCGCCGCAACTTGGCCATGACCGGCGAGCTGACGCTGCGAGGACGGGTCCTTCCAATTGGTGGCGTCAAAGAGAAGCTCTTGGCCGCCCACCGCAGTGGCATCAGTGTGGTGCTCATTCCGCGGGAAAATCGCAAGGATCTGCGGGAAGTCCCCAGGCGGGTGCTGAAGGCGACGCGCATTGTCCTTGTCGAGCACATGGATGAAGTGCTGCGCGAGGCTCTGTGCGTGAGAGATCCCGAGGCGCTCTTTGGCCCCGCCAAGGAGACGTGGGAGGTGCGTGACGGCGAGTTTGTGGTGATCCCCGCCAAGCAGCGCGTTGTGGCCCCTCGCGAGTCCTTGGTCGAGCCTGTGCCTGTCCCGCTGTGACCGCGGGGAGGGCCGGAGTGTCCGCTGCCTTCGTGGCGTCGTCGGCCAGGAGGGAGGGCCGGATCACCAATCCTCCGACGCTGCTACACCTGGCTGGCACGAGGCTCTCCCGAGTGAGGCGATGGGGCCGTGGACTCTATGCCCCTCACCTCACAAGGGCCTCACAAGGGATAGGGGAGCGTTGTCCCCAGCACAGTCACCAGCACGAGCACGAGAGGCGCCAACACCACGAACACGAGAAAGGTGAAACCCATGACATCCCGCGCTCTCAGACCAAACAGTCCAAGCACGGGAAGCATCCAGAACGGCTGCACTAGATTCGCCACTGCCTCGCCCAGATCATACACAGCTACAGTCCACCCCAGGTTTACTTTGAGCTCGTGTGCCGCTTGCATCACATACGGCGCCTCGATCACCCACTTCGAGCCCCCACTTGGCACGAACACCCCAAGAAGCGCCGAATACAACGCAACAAGTGGTGGAAACGTCGTGGGACCCGAGATGCGCACAAAGAACGATGCAATAGACTCGTTCAAATGAGTCTTCGAGACAATGGACGCTATCCCCGCATAAAACGGAAACTGCAGCAAGATGCCCCACACCGCTGGAGTCGCTTCGCGCACCGCTCGCATTAGCCGACGAGGTGTGCCGTGGAGCGCTACCCCTAAGGTCAAAAAAGCCATGTTCACTACGTTGAGCTCGATGGATGCCAGTCCCGCCGAGCTGGTCGCAAAATGCCGAACTAAGTAGGTCACCCCAAGCAGCACCACGGCCACACTCAGCCAAGGGGCTCGCTCCAGATATTCCCCAGGTGTCGGCTTGCCTTCGGGCTCCCTGGCATCGGCCGCATCGGGAGGAGGACCCAGTTCGATCCCAAGATCCGCAGCATTCCGAACCCGTGCCCCAGTGGGAGCCGCAAAGTACACGAGCGCCGTGACCACGACAATTTCCACGACAACGCAAACAAGGCTTTGCCAAAGGAAAATGGTCTTGGTCAGCGGGATGATGCCTCCGGGGACAACACCCTGTCGTGCCACGATGTCGCGCACTGCCGGGGTCATGGCCGACGGGGTTGCCATCTGAAGGGCTGCGGAGCCGCTCAAGCCCTGGGCCCAAATGCTTCCCAGGCCCAGAAACGATGACGCAGCCAAGGCTCGATAGTCGGCAGTGGGAAGGCGCCTGGCGATCTCTTTGGCCAGCACCGCGCTGAACATCAGGGAAAACCCCCAGTTGAGCCACGACGACAGCATGGCCAACAGCGCCACGAACGCCACGGCCCCTCTGGGAGTGTTGGGCACGGATGCAAGCCGTGTGATCAAACGATGCACCGGCGCGGTCGTAGCCAGCACATACCCAGTGATGACCACAAGGGCCATCTGCATGGTAAACGGGAGCAGCTCCCAGAACCCTTTGCCCCAAAGGTCCACGATCATGAGCGCAGGGGTCGGCGTGGCAACCATGGCAGCCACCACGACGAGCACCGTGCCGACCAGCGCAAATACGAACGCATCAGGGAGAGTCCGTTCGGCCCAGGTCGTGAACGACGCGGCCACAGTTTCGAGTCTATTGGACATCGCTACGACTTAGTACGAACATTCGCGCAGGGGAAGCGAGTTGTGGTACGTTCGCGATCATGCGACCCGACAAGCCACTTTATACAACGCGTCTCGATGACTCCCTGGTGTTTGCCGCCGATGCATTCCGGAAGATCGCGCGCAAGGGGACCGGGATCCCGTACCTTGCCCACTTGCTTGCGGTAATGGTGAATGTTGCGGAATGGGGCGGGGATGAGGATCAACTGATCGCGGCCGTGCTGCACGACACGCTCGAGGACATCGAGGGGGCCACCGTGCAGATGCTGTCGCAGCGCTTTGGCAAACATGTAGCCGACATGGTGTTCGCGCTGAGCGACACCACGGACCCAACGTGCAAGCCTCCTTGGAAAGAACGCAAGCTTCGCTACATCAGCCATCTCGAACACGTGCCAACAGATGTTCGATTGGTATGCGCTGCCGACAAGCTGCACAATGCGCAGAGCATAAGGCGCGATCTGAAGGTGCTAGGCGAGGAGATCTGGAGCCGTTTCCATGCAACGCGCGATGAGACCCTTTGGTACTACCGCGAGGTCCATCGCGCGCTGGGAAATGGTTGGAACCATCCTTTGCTCGACCTATTGGGAAGCGAGGTGGCTTCTCTTCACGAGGCGGCTGGGGTCAGCCTCAATAGCGATAATGCTCCGGTTTGAAGGGGCCATTCACGGACACCCCGAGATACGTTGCTTGCTCGGGGGTCAGTTTCGTCAGGTCGACCCCTAGTTTTCCCAAGTGCAGCGCCGCAACCTTCTCGTCAAGATGCTTTGGAAGCGTGTACACGCCGACGGGGTACTTCTTGGGATTGTTCCAAAGCTCTATTTGGGCAATCACCTGGTTTGAGAAGCTTGACGACATCACAAAGGACGGGTGTCCATTGGCACATCCCAGGTTCACCAGCCGTCCTCGCGCCAACACGGTCAGATGCCGTCCATCGGGGAACACGAACTGGTCGACCTGGGGCTTGATGTTGACTTCGCGAATGTCCCGATTGCCAGTGAGCCAGGCCACGTCGATTTCGCAATCGAAGTGCCCGATGTTGCAGAGGATCGCCTGGTCTTTCATCACGCTCATGTGCTCTGCACGCACCACGCTCAGGCATCCAGTTGCGGTCACGAAGATGTCGGCAAGAGGAGCAGCCTTTTCGAGCGTGGTGACCTGATACCCCTCCATGGCGGCCTGCAGCGCGCAAATGGGATCTATCTCTGTGATCAACACCCGTGCTCCAAGACCACGCAGCGCCTGTGCACACCCCTTGCCTACGTCGCCATAGCCACACACGACGGCCACCTTGCCGGCAAACATCACCCCCGTCGCCCGCTTTAGCCCGTCCCCAAGCGACTCGCGGCACCCATAAAGGTTGTCAAACTTGGACTTGGTCACAGAGTCGTTGACATTCATCGCAGGGACCTTCAACTCTCCCCGCCGCGCCATCTCGTACAGACGATGAACTCCTGTGGTGGTCTCTTCCGACAGCCCCCGGATCGCCTCTGTCCCCTCAAAAAAGTACGCATGCTTCTTGTGCACGATGGAGGTTAGATCGCCACCATCGTCCAGGATCATGTTGGGTCCCTTGCCTCCCTTGAAAGCGCGGAGCTGCAGTTCGATGCAAGCGTCGTATTCCTCCTCGGTCTCGCCTTTCCAGGCAAACACAGGCACGCCAGTCACTGCAATGGCAGCGGCCGCATGATCCTGCGTCGAGAAGATATTGCAACTTGTCCACGTGACCTCGGCCCCCAAGACACGGAGCGTCTCGATGAGCACCGCGGTCTGGATGGTCATGTGGAGACAACCCGCCACACGGGCGCCATGAAGCGGAGCGGACGCCGCATATTCAGCTCGGAGGGCCATGAGACCGGGCATTTCGCTTTCAGCGATCTCAATCTCTTTGCGGCCCCAGCTCGCCAGGGAAATATCTCGAACCTTGTAGGTATCCATGTTTTGCGGGTTCTATAGGCGTCGATGCCCGAGGACGCAAGAAGATTGTGGGGGGCGTGTCCGAGCCCGAAAAGCGACGTTCCGGGCTCGGAGTCGAGCCTTAGTCACATGTGGGGGGAGCGCGGCCGCTCCACCCCACCCCCCCCCCAGCCGAAAACAGGGGTGCACACAAGGTACGATGTGACTTGACTATGGCCCTGAGTCGAGCTTACTGACTTACAGGAGGCGTGTACTCAAGAACGGCTGCGACGCCTGCGCAGAGTCGCCGCGGCAAGCGCCAGGACGGACAACACCAAACTTACGCGCGAGCTCGGACCGCCTGCCGCACGGCATCCGCCGCTGTCGGAGTTGGAAGGACTGGGGCCCGCGTCTTTGCCCGCATCCCGCGCGAGAGCCGAGTCCGCTGTCGAGTCCGAAGGCGCATCTAGGACCGCTGTCGAGTCTGCGGGCGAGTCTGCCCTGGCATCGAAAGTCGCGTCCGCAGCAGCGTCGCCCCCGGAGGCGTCCGGCCCTGCGTCTACGCCCGCATCTGTCTCGTCTGACAACACGACTTGCACCGTGTCCGACGCACTTGCCTCGTTCATGTCGTCGCCGTCGTAGGACGCTGTCAAGGGGAAAGTCCCTGTCCCCCATTCCAACGTGTCTACCGTCATGGTGTGCACTCCGTTGCTCAGCGTACCCATGTTCCAAGGAACGGCTCCACGCCACAGTCTCACCGTACCGCTGGGAACGCCCCCTCGCGCAGTCACGGTAATGGTCACGGACAGTGAGGTCCCTGGGCGACTGCTCATGGGGGTGACGGTCAGTGTGGTCGTCGTGGTCCTTGGCGCATTGAGGAGGGCAAAGGACGCTGGCTCGGAAGCCCCCTCGCTCCAACCAAGAACCTCTAGGCTGCCTGTGACCTCGTTTGCGGTTGCCGAGGTCTGCGCCTTTCCCGAGCTGTCGGTGGTTGAAGAAGCCGACCCGAGGGCCACCGAGGACCCGTCCAGACTGTAGACAGAGAAACTCAGGGATGCCCCCCCTACGACAGTACCCGAGCTAGTTCGCAAGGTTGCTTCCAACGGCAAGGCGTAGGCTGTCCCAACTTCCGCACGTTGGGATGCACCCAAAGTCGCTTCGAGCAAGTACGGATCGGACGCCAGGTTGGCAAGATTGAACGCCGCAGCGATACCGCTGACGCTGGCCGTGACTGCGTAACGACCGGCGGTGCTGTTTGCCTGGACAGTCACCGTTGCTTCACCTTCCGCACCAGTGACCGCCGTGGCCTGACTCAGGACTGCCGAAGCGCCACTTGCTGGTGCGCCGAAGCTGACCGTAGCTCCTGGTACTCGGTTACCCTGTGCATCGAGCAGCGTGACGAGAAGCGGCTGACCAAAGCGGGTTCCCACCTTTGCCGACTGACGTGCCGCTACTCCTTTGGCAATCAAACGGGCCGGCACTCCTGCGTCATTGCGCAGCGAGAAGTGCGCGGACGGGCCATACGGTCCGCCGAGGGTTGCCACGACTTCGTAGGTTCCCGTGCGACTTGCCGCAGTTCCTGTCACCTGCGCTCGTCCATCGGCCCCCGTGGTAGCCCTGCGGGCACTCAGTGACGCTGTCGGCTCGGTCCCAGGACTGGCGAAATCTATGGAAACACCTTGAATGGCATTGCCGCCACTGTCTCGCACTTCGACCACAAAAGGAAGCGTAAAGGCACTTGTGACCCGTGCCGATTGGGCGTTTCCCGACACCACCTTGATGCTATCGGCAGTACCAGCAAGGTTGGTCAGAGCAAAGTCGCCTGGCAGGCTGCCTACGGTCGCCCGGACTCGATGGTCCCCGGCGATTGCGTTGGCGGTCGCTAGTACTTCGATCTTGCCAGCTTGGTCTGTACGCCCCTCGGTGGCTCCGAGATGCGCCCCAGCCCCCGAGCTGCTGCTGGTAAAGGTGACCGCAACTTGCGGTACGGGATTGTCGAACCGGTCGAGCACCACCACTGCCAAGGGCTTGGGGAACTGGGTCCTGATTGCGGTACTCTGGGATCCAGTCGGATCGAGCACCAACCGTTGGGCCGAGTCCGGTGCGTTCTTGAGGGCAAAGGACGCAGCGTCGGCCCCCTCCTCGACGGTGGCCAACACGGTGTAGCTTCCTGCGACACGATTGGCGCTCGCGCGGACCTCGGCAAGTCCTTGGCTATCTGTGTTGATGGTGAGCAGGTTCAACAGCACCGAGGCGCCGGTTTTGGGGACAAGAAACGTGACAGTCACCCCCTCCGCAGGATTGCCACTCGAGTCCTTGACCTGGACGCGGAGGGAAAGATCGAAGCTGCTGCTGACCGTGGCCGTCTGTGGGCCGGTCTGTGCGCTGATATATCGCGAATTTCCACTGAGGTTGTTGAGTGCGAAGGTCGTGGAGGCCGTTGGGACGTTGTCGACCACTGCGCTCACCAGGTAACTTCCGCTGGTGGAGCTTGCGGTACCGTGGACATTGACACGTCCGGCAACGTCAGAGACGCTGCTGCTTGCGGTGAGGACGGCGGACGCTCCGCTGCTGGGAACGGTGTATCGTACGGTCAGTCCCGAGACGGGATTGCCATAGCGGTCGGTAACTACGGCAGCCAACGGATTGGGGAACTCGGTTTCAATGCGTGTGGCCTGCGGAGTGGAACCGCCGCTCGGTTCGAGTCGTGCTGCAGGGCCGGTGGTGTTGGTGAGCAAGAACCTGGCGGGTTGCGCAATCCCCTGGGCAAAAGCACCGACGCTGTAGCCGCCGCGGATGCCGTTGGCGGTTGCGGTCACGCTTGCTTTGCCCTGGTCATTGGTGGTCACCTGCGCTGTGGAGAGCACGGCACTGGGCCCAGCACTTGGGACCTCGAAGGTAACCTTCACATTGGGGGCAGGGTTGGTAAAGGTATCGAGGACCAAGACCTCCAGAGCCTCGGGGAACGCCTCTCCAACGCCGATGCTTTGGGCATTGCCAGCGGAGATGAATATCTGTGCGGCCTGGGTGGGCGTGTTGCGCAGAGCGAAGGTTCCAGCCAGCGTTCCGATGGTTCCGGACACGGTATAGGTGCCTACCACGAGGTTTGCGGTGGCTTGCACGGTAGCGCGCCCTTCGGCATCGGTGACCACTTCGGAAATGGCAAATCGACAGCCTGCGCCACTTGCTGAACTGGTAAAAGCGACCGTGACCCCAGCGACTCCATTGTTGTAGCGATCCTGGACACGCAGGACGAGCGGTTCGGCAAAGGTCGCCCCCACCGGAGCGCTCTGGGGAGTGGAGCCCGCACCAGGAAATACTTTCGCTGGAATGTCGCCCACATTGGTCACGTTGAAAAACGCCGACGCTGCCACACCATCAGCCGACGCCTCGATGCGATAGTTCCCCGCAACTGTGTTCGCGGTCCCTGGCACCTCGGCATGTCCAACAGCATCGGTACGTACAGACAAGACCTTGAGAGCAGCCGATGGGCCGGCGGATGGGGCCAAGAAGTGCACCATGGCCCCTACGCTTGGATTGCCCCCACTGTCTTTGACAACGACCCGAAGAGGGCCGAGGACCTTGGTGACCGTTGTGGAGAGCGTGGGGTTCTCCGCGGTGATGCTCCCGGCAGCGCCAGAGATGTTGGTTAGATTGTAGGCAGTTTGCAGCGCACCTGCCGAGGCAGTGACCACGTACGTTGCCGTTGACGAGCCGGCTCGAGCAGACATTTCGACAAAGCCGGCGAGGTCGGTAGTCGAGCTCGAGGAACCAAGCACCACGTAGTTGATGTCCGCTGGTGGTTGGAAACTTACGGAGGTCCCAGCGACGCCATTGCCATAGATGTCTGTGAGGCGGGCGCCGAGAGGGGAGAAGTCGAGCCCCACGCGAGCTGTTTGCGGTGTTGAGCTTTGGCTTGCGGTAAGTGCAACAGGGGAAGCCGCGGTGTTGTGCAGAGTGACAAGCGCAGGGATGACCCCGGCAGCCGAGGCGAACACGTCGTAGGTACCGGCGTGCGTATTGGCGGTGGCTCGGGTCGCGACAATTCCGCGGTCGTCACTCTCGCCGCTGATCGGGTCCATCACGGCACTTGCACCGGATGGATTGGGCGCGGTGAACGCAACCTGGACTCCACGGATGGCATTGCCTTGGATATCGCGCACGGTAACTTCGATAAGCGACGCAAACGCTGTGGCTACGGCGGCGGTTTGTCCTTGGCCACTGGTTACGTCGATGCGAGCGGCAGGACCCGCTTGGTTCGTCAGGGCAAACCTGTACGCACCGCAGGGAGTGGTGACGGCCACCACATAGGTTCCCGCAGCTGCGCCCGCGACGGCGGTTACTCGAGCGGTGCCGGTCAAGTCCGTGTTGGTGCTGCTAGCGGACAAGACGGCTGTGGGGCCAGTGGCAGGAGGAGTCCAAGGCAACACTACGTCGGTTACCCCGTTGTTGTACTGATCTTTCACAATGACAGCGAGGGGGAACACGAATGCGGTTGCGACCACGGCACTTTGGTCCGAGCCGGTGGTATCGCATGTGACTGCGGGGCCAGCGACGTTGCGCATGGCGACCAAGGCGGCCTGGGAGACACCGTCCACCATTGCTTTGACCTGGTACAGCCCGGATACGGTGTTGGCGCGCACGCGAACCTGGACTCGTCCGCTCGAATCGGTTCGGGAGGCGGCCTGTTCCAATTGACCGCTTGCGCCGTTTTCGGCGGGGACAACGTCGAAATCGACCAGAACGCCAGGCACGCCTAGTCCTGCAGCATCCTTTACGTCAAACTGCAATGTCGGGAAGTAGGTGCCGACCGTGCTGGTGAGCGACGTGACCACTGCAGTGATGTGCCGCGGAGCGTCACTGGTGTTTGCGAGCTCGAAGCTGCCACGCTGACCGGCCCCCGTGACCCCGACGACATAACGTCCTGTGCTGGTTTGGGCGTGCGCATTGACATAGGCTATGCCAAGGGCATCGGTTCTAGCTGCTGCCTGGCTTAGCTGCACGTAGTCGCCACCGGGTTGCTCGTAGGTGACGTTGATATCGGGGGTGGCATTGCCGAAGGCATCCCGGAGGGTCACGCGAAGGGGATTGGTAAAGTCGGTATGTACCTGGGCGCTCTGGTCCGTGGAGCTTGGGTCGACGCGGAGCCAAGCGACCGGGCCGGGGGCGTTGGCCAACGCGAAGGTGGTGGTCAGCGTGGTGATACCACCGGCGGTGGCGCCGCGTACCGAGGCGGTTACGGCGAGGGCTCCAGTTTGTTTGCCGGCAACCACGGTAGTCGTCGCGTGACCGTTGGTGTCCGTCAGAGCCTCGACAACGGAAAGGACACCCGTGGGTTCTTGGCTGGGCACCTGGAACGTAACTTTGACTCCAGGTACGGGCTGACCATTGGAGTCGCGAACTGTGGTGACTAGGGGAAGGGCAAACGCTGTCCCCACGAGGGCGGTTTGCACGCTGCCCGATTCGGATCCAATGGCCACGGGGATGGGATGTGCAGAGATGAGCGCGACTCCTTTGCCAGCGGCAGCGGACCAGGTGACCCCTCGGTCTGCACTGACGCGAAGGGCTGCCTCGGGCCCAGTGGTGGCCAGGTACCAGTAGAGTTTTCGGCTCCAGGGTGCTGCCACCCATCCGCTGCTGCGGACGTAGATAAAATAGTCGGTGTTGGGTGCGACCGGGATCTTCAACCCGGAGAAGGTAACCCAGGCGCGATCCACCGGAACCGAGGAGTAGGGGAGGGAACCGATGGAGGCTACCAGTTGTCCTGGGGAGGTGGTGCTGACAGTCCAAAGTTCGAAGTACACCCGAGCGTCATGGGCGATATAGCGGTTACGGGAAAGTGCGACGGACACGTCGGTGAGCGCGTCGCTCCATCCGCTGTTGAAGCCGAGGGCGCACTTTCGTTTCTCGCTCGCGTCGCTCACGTCGTATTCGCCGCATTCGGCAAACGTGTCGCCGGCGCGAGATCGATTGTCGTAGATCATGTCGGCTCGGGCGCTTCGCGCGCAGAGCATCACGCCTAAAAGCAGCACGAGTGCCGCCCATAAGTTTCTTGCGTTCCATTGTCGTCTGGTTGCCATGGCTCGGTTCTCCGTTATTGGGCCTTCACCAAGGATGGCGAGATGTGAGCTTTTTTGGCAAGCGAAAAAGACTAAACCAAACCCATCTTGAAAACCGCAGGTTTCCGCTCGCGCAGACC
>CAITRH010000222.1 GCA_903894755.1 uncultured delta proteobacterium | reverse complement strand
TGCCCGCATGGGCAAGGAAAATGTCGAGGGAGAGGGGGGCTGGGGGGGTGAGGTCCGCGGCTCGGAACCTGCGGTTCTCAAGATGGGTTTGGTTTAGCTCGCGGCGGAAGTCCATGGACACTCACGACACTCCGGACCCGCACCGCGAGGCCGATGGACCCGCACTACGTGACCCTACAAAGAGCACCGAGAGGCCCATGGACCACCACCGCGAGGCGCATGCACCGCACGACACCGGACCACCTCCAACCACTCATTTGGCAGCGGCAATGCCGAATAGCCAAGCGCACCGACGGATGAAGGCGTATTCCTTTGCACCGATGCAACGGATCCACTGGGGTGTACTGGGCTTGGGACTCCTAACGGCTTGCGGAGGTCGGTCCGACACGACCGAAACGCCTACCTTCGTCGCTCCTGCCGTGCCGCATGAAGCTACGATTGAAAACGCGCTAGGCGAGGCCGACTACATCGTGGTGCTAAAAGACGCCCCCACCGATGGTGTTGCCAACCATGCGGCCCGTATGGCCCGTTCCCATGGTGGAACCCCAGCAGCCCCCTTTGCTCATGTCCTCCATGGGTACACCACCCGCGCCACGGCTCCACAGGCCGACTCCCTCGCACGCGACCCCAGCGTGGCTTGGGTCGAACGGGTCCGCACCGTCTACGCCACGGCGGTCGAGAGCAATCCTCCTTCTTGGGGAATTGACCGTATCGACCAAAGGGAGCTTCCTCTGTCCGCGAGCTATACGTACCTGTCCACCGGCGAAGGGGTGCATGTGTACCTGGTGGATACAGGGCTGCGTTCGACGCACGTGGAGTTTACAGGACGCGTTGGCGAAGGGACCAACTTCGTGCCGGACGACCAGGGGACCGAGGACTGCTCGGGACACGGGACCCACGTTGCTGGCATTGTGGGGGGGACGGTTTCTGGAGTGGCCAAGGGGGTTACCTTGCATCCGGTCCGGATCCTCGACTGCGAAGGCAAGGGGACTTCGGCGGGAGTGATCAGCGCGCTCGCCTGGGTTCTCGCCCATGCGCAGAGTCCTGCGGTGGTGAACATGAGCATTGGAGCGGGGGTGAGTCCTGCCATGGACGAGGCCGTGCGAGTGGTGGTTGCAAGTGGAATCCCTGTCGTGGTGGCTGCTGGAAACGACAACGCTGACGCATGCATGTCGTCCCCGGCACGCGCTCCTGACGCGCTCACGGTTGGGGCCACCACGAACACCGACGCGCGCGGGTCCTACTCGAATTACGGCGCCTGTGTCGACGTCTTCGCCCCAGGCTCAAATATCCTTTCAGCGTACGCGACGGCGGATACCAGTGCAGCGGTGATGACAGGAACCTCCATGGCAGCGCCCCATGTGACGGGGGCTGTGGCGCTCCTCTTGTCGATGACACCGCAGGCAACGCCCGCCCAGGTGGCAGCCGCACTCCTTGACAACGCGACAGCCGACAAAGTGACCAATGGCGGGGCGAGCAGTCCCAATAGGCTTCTTTTCACAGGGCCTGCGTCGGTTCCTAAGGATGCGGGCGTCGAACCTCAGGACTCGGGGCTGCAAGAGGACTCGGGGCTGCAGCAGGACTCGGGGCTTCAGGATGCAGGTTCGGACGGGCAAGACGCTGGGGATTCGGGAGGTGCCACTTGCAGGGGGCTTCTTTCGAACGGCGGTTTCGAGGCGGGGCGGACCTGGTGGACCGAGCGTTCGACTCAAGGGGCTCCTCTTGTGTGCACGGCGGCGACGTGCGGCGTGAGAGCGCAAGGGCGGACTGGAAACTATGTGGCGTGGCTAGGGAAATTGCCCAACGAGTTTTCCGAGCTTGGGCAGACGCTGCTTGTGCCGGAAGCTGCACGTCTATCGTTTTGGTACCGGGTCGACTCGAGCGACCTTTGCAGTGGCGACTCGGGGTCGGTGCAGATCGAGGTTGGCGGTGTAGCGCAGCGGGTGGTTCCTTTCGATCTTTGTGCAGCGACGTCCCCAGGCAAATGGATAAACAGGCAAGTGGATCTAAGCGCCTATGCGGGCATGACGGCAGCGGTGTGGTTTCGGGTCCGAACGAACGGGACAAGTCCCAGCAGCTTGTGGCTCGACGATGTCAACGTGCTCGCGGGGGCGTCGTGTTTGGCGACCGGGATGAGCACTGCGGCTTACGAGAACCCATAAACGCAGGACTCGGAGTCCTGGCGCTTCGCGTTTTGCCGTACTAGTCGTCGCGCCATGTGGACCCACCGCCACCTGCTTGGCATCGAGTCGCTCCTGCCCAGCGAGATCCAGTTCCTTCTCGACCGAGCCGAAGGCTTCGCGTCATCCATCGAAAAGACCGCACGTCTTCGAGGCAAGGTGGTGGTCAATCTGTTCTTCGAGGCGTCCACCCGCACCCGCACCTCCTTCGAGCTAGCCGCCAAGCGCCTTGGAGCCGACATCATCAACGTCAGCCCCAGCACCTCGAGTGTCATCAAGGGAGAGACCCTTCTTGACACCGCAAAAAACGTCGAAGCGATGCGCATCGACGCGATCGTGCTTCGTCATTCGGCCTCCGGCTCGCCGCACTTTCTGGCCAAGCGAACCCACACCGTGATCGTCAACGCCGGCGACGGAGCTCACGAGCATCCGACGCAAGCGCTCCTCGACGCGCTGACCATGAGACGTCACAAAGGGCGCATCGACGGGCTCGTGGTGGCCATCTGCGGCGACATCCTGCACTCCCGGGTAGCGCGTTCCAATGCGATCTTGCTGAGGACCATGGGCGCCGAGGTACGTCTCGCCGGACCTCGCACGATGATGCCTCCCTCGGCCGAGACGATCGCGGCCGGAGTGCCCGGAGTGACCATCCATCATCGTCTCGAGGACGCGGTCGAGGGGGCCGATGTGGTGATGATGCTTCGGATTCAGACGGAGCGTTTCGGTGTGTCGTGTCTGTCGACCTTGAGGGAATACAGCCGCACGTTTGGCCTCACGGAGCGCATGTTGACGCGAGCGAAGTCCGACGTGTTGGTGATGCATCCCGGGCCCATCAACCGCGGCGTGGAGCTGGATGCGAAGCTTGCCGATGGGGCGTCGAGTGTGATCCTCGAGCAGGTGGAGATGGGGGTTGCGGTGCGGATGGCGGTACTTGACACGTTGTTACGGCGGGCATGAGTCACACCGGGGCACTTGGGGTTTTTGATTCGGGCCTTGGGGGGCTGACTGTGGTGCGGGCACTTCGAGCGCTTCTTCCGAGCGAGCGCATCGTTTACCTGGGGGACACGGCGAGGGTTCCGTACGGGACCAAGGGGGCCGCGACGGTGGTGAAGTACGCGCTTGGGTGCACGAGGCATCTGGTGCGACGCGGGGTGAAGACCGTGGTGGTGGCGTGCAACACGGTGAGCGCGGTGGCTCCCGATCGGTTGCGAGTCGAGTTTGACCTTCCCATCTTGGGGGTGATCGAACCCGGGGCACGGGCGGCGGTGCGAGCGTCGAGGACCGGTCGCATTGGGGTGCTTGCGACGGCGGCGACGATCGCGTCAGGGGCGTATCCGAGGGCGATAGCGCAGGAGTCGACGCGTGCCGAGGTGACCGCCATGGCGGCGCCGCTGCTGGTGCCGCTGGCCGAAGAGGGATGGATCGATGGGGACGTTCCACGTCTTGCGGTGCGCAGGTATCTCGGGCCGTTGACGCGGGCGGCGGTGGACGTGGTGGTGTTGGGATGCACGCACTACCCGCTATTTCGTCCGATTCTGGAGAGTGAGGTGGCTCGCGACGTGGTGCTTGTGGACAGCGCGGAGGCGACGGCACATGAAGTGCGCGAGTTCCTGATCGAGCGCGGGCTGGAGCATCCAGGGACCGCTCTCGGGGGACTGGAGCTTCTGGTGACGGACGTACCGAGGACCTTCGAGGAGATGGCGCGAAGGTTTCTCGGCGGGGAGCTTCCCGATGTCGAGCAGGTGGATCTCTGAAGTGGAGCGGAGCAAGTTTCGCCATTCGGGCGCGTGGATCTTGCTTGTCTTTACGGTGATTGGGCTGGCGTGGTGGCGGGTGGTGTGTGTGAGGGCGGGGGCGGATGCGGACAGCGACGCGTACGGGCACCATGCGATCGCGCGTCAGATTTTAGCGGACCCACGGGACCTAGGGGTTCACTGGGTGTGGCTACCGCTCTTTCACTACATGCAGGCGGTGTTCGTGTGGTGCGGGGGGACCCTCGATGGGGTTCGCTATGTCAACGTGGTGTTGACCGCGCTGGTGCCGCTGGTGCTGTTCGACCTGGTACGAAAGCGTCTTCGGGGGGCAGGGGCGAGCGAGGGACGGGGCGAGCTCGTGGCGCTCTTGGCCGGGCTTTTTGCGGCGTGTTGTCCGATCGCGATGCAGATGGGGACGACGGGGCAGCCCGAGCCTTTGTTTGCGTTGGTGGTGCTCTTGGCGGTGGACGCGCTTGACGAGGCGAGGTGGGTGACGGCGGCGTGTTGGCTGACGGCGGCGGTACTTCTTCGCTACGAAGCGTGGGCGGTGGTAGCGGCGGTCGGCGCGTATTTCGTGGTGACGGGAGGGAGGCCGCGACGTGCGTGGTGGAGCGTGTTGGCACCGACGGCGGCGGTGCTGTTTTGGGCGTGGCTGCGACGTCCCTACGATGGGGAGTGGTTTGGGTTTCTAAAGGCGACGCGGGCATTTGCGAGCGACGCGATGGGGACTGGGAGGTCACACGGGCTGGGGGGACTCGCCGAGGATCTTGGGCTTTATGCGGCGCGGGTGCCTTACCGGGTCTTTGGGGTTGCGTGTGTCTTGGCTCCATTGGGTGTGTGGCGAACGGTGCGAGTGGAGGGGCTGTTCTTCGCGTTGGCGGCGGCAGCGGGCCTAGGGTTCGTGACGCTGACGTGGGTGCTTCGTTCGTCGCTGGGGCTTGATCGGCACTTCGTGGTGTTGGTTGCGTTTTATGCGGTGGCGATGGCGCACGGCGTGGAGCGGTTGGCGGATCTGGTGGGGGGGCTGGTTGCGCGAGTGGCGGGATTGAACCGTACGGGGGCGGCACTCGGGGTGGGGATGGCGCTCGGGGTGGTGGGGGGAGCGCGGGAAGTGGAGGGGCTGGAGGTGTGGATGGGGCATTGGCAAGCGTCGATTGCGTCGGCCTGGCCCGATCGTCGAGCGGTGGGGGGATTTTTGCGAGGGCTAGGGAGCGGCACGATCTTTTGCGACGAGTCGACGGTGGAGATCCTGAGTGGAGTGGACCGCGGTCGTTTCGATCGTCACTGGCTCGATGATCCGAGCACGGCGGCGTTGGTGAGGGGGGCGGCGTTGCGGGAAGGGACCGTGTACGTGGCGACGTGGGCGACGAAGCGTCGGGTGTTGGGGTCGTTGGGGGAGGTGGTGTTTCGAACGGCGGCAGGTGAGCATGAGGGGTTGGTGGTGCTTCGGGTGGATGGCGCGGTGGAGGGGGGGCGATGAGAGATGGATGCTACGCGCAAGTTGACGCGCTGGACGGTATGGCGGGCGGCATGACGTAGACGACGTTACGAAAAGCTCTTCACGCCGTGTGATCGGTTCCGGCATTGCGTTCCTGAGCACCGGTCCTTGGTGGTACCGTCCCCAAGGCGAGCCCGCCCGCTCTGGAAACACAAAAATCGCCCCCCCCTTGACGAGAAGAAGTTGCGATCCATTATGGCTCAGTTCAAGTAATCTTCGTGCTTTCTGCAGTGCCTTAGGGGGGGGCAGCCGAGAGCGAGGTGAGTTCGGAGTCAGGAACACGAACTTGTTGCGACCGGTGGTTCGGTCGCTTTGCTGGGAATCCGCGTGCGCGTAGCCATTTGGGGTGCGTCGTACTCGGAGCGTGGGCCGTAGGTTGGAAAGGAATGGGGGGACAAATGGCTATTTTTATGGTGCTGTTGACATTCATGCTCGCGTGGATGCTGTTGGTTGGCATGGGCGAGTGGTTCTCATCGGGGTCCGATGGCCAAGATCGCGAAGCGGGGAGACTCGGAGAGGCGCGCAACGCGGAAGGCCACCGGTTTGCACTGAGCGAGGAGATGGGCGACGTACAGGTTCCGTGTCAATCCGGTGTGCACAAACGGGGCGCACCGGTGGAAACCTTTCAGGAGAAGATGACGGGAACCTCCTAAACCGCGCGCCCCTCCTTCACGACAACTCACCCATCCACGCCGTCACCTGAGGAAGCAAGCGAGCACTCGGGCTTGCCACATACTGGGAGCGTCTGCCCGCCGCGCCGCTCTCCTCCCCGTGGCTGACGACGGCCTCGAAGCGGAAGCGGCTTCCCCCTCGCTTTCGAGGGTGACGTCGCCGCCCATCACGCGCGCCAGCTGCCGGCAGATCGCCAGTGCCCCTCTCGGTGAGCTTCAGGGCGTTGCCGAGGAGGTTCGTCAGGACACGCCGACCTTGCCCGCGTCAGCCACCACGAACCTCGGGAGCGCCCCTCGACCCGAAGAGCGTCTCGAGGTCACCGACCAGGGTCGTGGAGGTCGAAGGTGGCGGGTTGGGGGGCAATCTTCCCGGCCTCGATCTTGGCCAGGTCGAGGATCTCGTCGACGAGGTCGAGGAGGCTGAACCCGGCCCTCAGGATGGTCGAGAGCCTTTCCCGATGGACCAGCGGGAGTGACGGATCGGCGGCGCTCAGCTGCGCGAAGCCGAGGATCGCGTTCATCGGTGTCCGCAGCTCGTGGGACATGCTCGACAAAAAAGTGCTCTTGGCGTGGTTGGCCGTCTCGGCGGCCTGCCGGGCGGCGACGAACTCCTTGGTGCGCGTCTCGACCAGTTCCTCGAGGTGCTCGCGGTGGCGGACGAGGGCGAGCTCCCGCTCCGCCAGCAGGCGGCCAAGGATGCTGCCGCACGGGACGGCCATCACATCGATCGCCTCACGAGCCTGCGGCGACACGTCGTGAAGGCGTGGGACGACCCGGCCTGCCCCGCTGAGCGGGACGACGGCCAGGGCGCAAAGCCCTGCCCGGGCGTAACGGCGCTCGCCTGCGAGGGGGATGCCACGAACAAGTTGACGCGCTGCACGGTATTGCTTGCAGACGGGGGCGGCATGACGTAGACGACGTCACGAAAAGCGCAATCCGCGTATCCACAGGCTCGCATTGATGCTCGTTCTCGCACTGAGGGCGAGCTGAGCTTGCGAAGGCGCAGGAACCTACTCTCTAACTTCAATTTTAGGGGCACTCAAATCGTGAACACAGGCCAAGTGCGTGGGCTCTCTCGAATTTCCTTCGGGTCTCGGGGGGAGCGATGGTGACATTGTGGCGGTCTTCACGTATGAGGGTGTCCTCACTCGAACGAGCTTTGCGTGCTGCTCCGGAACGCCTGCCCTGTCAGGTTTCCTGTCCTGAAGAAGAGCACCCGCGGCATTGGAGACAATCATGACAACTGAGTCGAATGCCCCCAACCCGAGCGCGAAAGAACAAGGAAACGGCTCATTAGTAGCCGGGCGCGACGTCGATGTCGACGCCGGTGGCCAGAATGTCGAACGATCGAAGTTCGACCTGGGCGCCCCTGACCCGCTCACGGAAGCAGGGGATATCCCCTGGAGTTACGCTGAAAACCGTATGACCGCGCTCGTGCGCGACCCCGACTCGATGTACCTCTACTGGGAGATCACCGAGGATGGGCTCCACGAGGCTCGTAGCCGTCTTGGAGCCGGCGCGGAGTCGTCGTGGTGCAACCTTCGTGTATACGACACGACAGGGCGCGCCTTCGACGGCACGAATGCCAACGACTATTTTGATATTCGCGTAGATCGGCTTGATCGCCATTATTTCCTCATGCTCCACCGGCCCACCTCCGCGCATCATGTCGAGGTCGGTATGAGGAGCCCAGAGGGGTTTTTCCAGCCGGTGGCGAGGTCTGGAAGGGCCGATTTCCCTCGGAAGAACCCGTCCCTCAACGGCACCCTCGAATGGTTGACCGTTGCCACGGAAGGGGCTCATCCCGCAGCGGCCCCCTACGAATCCCGGTTCCCCGGCCCCGAGCCGCCCCTCCCGCAACGTCCAGGAGGTCAACCTGCCGCCCTCGACACGTGGCGTTCGGGCGGACCGACGGTCGAAACGACGTGGGTACGTCAGCCCGAGACCATCTGGCAGGCGGGTGAGAAGCACGAGACAAAGCACGAAACAAGCTGGGTGACGACGCATCACACCCACGAGTTCCATGCGTGGGCCGAGTGGCCTTGGAAAACCCAGGACTGGCGTGTCGAATGGCGCGGACCGCTTCGCTTCACGCGTTGGGTCGGCGAGACCGCCGAAACCCATTGGATCGGGCCTGTCGAGTCGTTCTCGTGGCAGTCGGGGCCGTTACCCATTGACATGCTCGACCCGACGCGCGTCGAGATTCAATTTTCGGGCGAGTCTCCGTTTGTGCTGCAGGGGCAGGAGGCGCAGTTCTCGGTCTACGGCCCTTGGAAAGTGACCATCAAGAGCTTTGGCGGCATCGAGCGTCGGGTTCTTGGAGAATGGACGGTGCACTGGGTGCAGGCGACCACGCCGATGATCGAGCGTTGGGGGACGGTGATGGAGCGACGGTTCCTCAACGCCTTCAGCCGAGAGGAATTCGCCATGGGGGCCTCGGAGATCTTCCGCAAGTCCGAGGGGGGCGCGAGTGAGATCTGGCGGATAGGCGGAAGCGAGCGGATGTGGCTTGGAGCGAGCGAATGGCGCGCTCTTGGTGCGACCGAGACGCTGTTTCTCGGTGGTACCGAGACGGCCTACCTCGGAGCCAGTGCGCTTCTAATGCGGGGCGCGAGCCAGTGGCAGTGGGTGGGCGCAAGCGAATGGCAAGCGTTAGCCTCGAGCCAATGGCAGCTCGGGGGCGCGAGTGAAACGACCTGGCGTGGTGCCAGCGAAATCATGGCGATTGGCGCCAGCGAATTCTGGGCGTTGGGGGGGAGCGAGGTTTGGCTCGGCTCCTCTTTAGGAGGCGCCAGCGACTACTGGCTTGGCGCCAGTGAAATGATGTCGGGTGCGAGCGAAATGCTAGGCAGCAGCAATCGAATTCCCATCTTCAGCTTGGTCGAGGGTGAGGCCACCGGCGGATACGGAAAGGACGGTCAGTAATCCATGGCTCACGGATACCTCGCACTGGTTCTCCACGCGCACCTTCCCTTCGTGCGCCACCCGGAGGCACCTAACTTCACCGTGATGGAAGAAGACTGGTTCTTCGAGGCCATCACCGAGACCTACGTACCTCTCCTTCTGGTCTTCGAGCGTCTGCTACGCGACGGGATCGACTTCCGGATCACGCTCTCCATGAGCCCCACGCTCTTGGCGATGCTGACCGACGATCTCCTCAAGGAGCGGTACGCCCAAAAGATCGACAAGCTCATCGAGCTTTCCGAGCGCGAGGTCGATCGGACGGGACGGAGCGACTGGTCGTTCCATCATCTCGCCCAGATGTACCGGCATCGTTTCCACGAGATCCGCGACTGTTGGCGTCGTTACGACGGCGACCTAGTGCGCGCGTTCCGAGCCATTCAGGATGCTGGCAAGATCGAGGTCATCACCTGCACGGCCACCCACCCGTTCTTCCCGCTTCTCGACCGCAACTGGGCGGCCTTCCGCGCCCAGGTCAACACGGCGGCGAGCCTCTACGAGAAGCTTTTTGGACGTCGCACGCAGGGCATGTGGCTTGGCGAGTGCGGGTATGTTCCTGGTATCGACGAGCTCCTTCGCGAGGAGGGGATCCGCTACTTCTTCGTCGACACCCACGGAGTGCTCTTCTCCGAGCCTCGTCCCATCTACGGGGTTCATGCACCTATCTATTGTCGCTCGGGCGTCGCGGCATTCGGACGCGACGTGGAGAGCTCCAGGCAGGTCTGGAGCTCCAAAGAGGGATACCCTGGCGATCCCAACTACCGCGACTTCTACCGCGACGTTGGCTTCGACCTCAGCGCCGACTACATCGGGCCGTACATTCACCCCGATGGCTACCGGATGTTCACCGGGGTCAAGTACTTCTCGATCACCCACGAGAAGCTCCACGACAAGCGCCCTTACGACCCGCATGTGGCGTACCTACGTGCGGCCGAGCACGCAGGGAATTTCCTTCTGAACCGCGAAAAGCAGGTCGAGTCCCTTCGCGCGAACATGGACCGAAAGCCTATTGTCGTATCTCCCTACGACGCGGAGCTCTTCGGCCACTGGTGGTACGAGGGGCCGATGTTCCTCGAGCTGCTGTTCCGCAAGATGCAGTACGACCAGGCGATGCTCGCGCCTGTCACCCCGAGCGGCTACCTCAATGAGTACCCGACCAACCAGGTCGCCACTCCTTGCATGTCGTCGTGGGGCGAGAAGGGCTACGGCGAGTTCTGGTGCAACGACACTAACGCCTGGGTCTACCGTCATCTGCACAAGATGGCCGAGCGCATGGTGGAACTTGCGCAAAAGTACCCCGTTGCCGAGGGGGCCAAACTACGCGCTCTCAAACAAGCTGCCCGCGAGGTCATGCTGGCACAGGGCAGCGACTGGGCGTTCATCATGAAGACTGGCTCGATGGTCCCCTACGCCACCAAGCGGACCAACGAGCACATCACGCGCTTCGACCGCCTCTACAAGGATCTACTTGTCGACACCGTCGACGAGCCCTACTTGGCCGAAATCGAGCGCCGCGACAATCTGTTCCCCGACGTCGACTACCGCGTCTACGCCACCTGATTCGCACCGCCTGATTGGGCTCCTCTAGGGAGCCCTCACCCACCCGACCGCCTCTCAGTCCCCAGACCATCCCGGACCCTCACCCCCAGCCTCCTCTCGCGAGCCTCCGTGGTAGCGACTATCCGGAGCCACTAAGATACTCGCGCAGACCTCTCGACACCCGCGACCGCCAGGTGGCTCCCACAGATCCGGACGTGCGGAATTCCCGCATCCGGCTCCTCAGAACATGGGCTCGCTACGTGAGTGATGAGACCGCTCACGTACCCTGTGGCTCACGACCTCTCACATCGTGGGCTAGTTTCGCTACCTGCTGCAGTTTCGTAGAGATGTTTATAGGCACGGAGTCCCACGCATCTTTCCCTCCAACAGACCATGCTCCGACGCCGCCCTTTGCTCCACCGGGTCCCTCGGGTCGGTTCCCCGGCTTCG
>CAITRH010000221.1 GCA_903894755.1 uncultured delta proteobacterium | reverse complement strand
TCGAAGACGATCCTGCTTGCCCAAAAGGGCAAGGAGGATGTCGAGGGAGAGGGGGGCTGGGGGGGTGAGGTCTCAACGTAGGTTTGGTTTACAACGCAAGGAACCCTTTAGGAGGCACCCATGGGATACGGCGGCTACAGCTACGAAGCTCACGAAAACATCAGCGCAAAAAGAACCCACACCCCTCGCCAGCAGGTGTTTACCCAGCGCGCCTGCCACGCACTCATGAACCCCAAAGGACTTCGGGTTCGCGAGTGCCGCGATAGCGTCGATCATCCGAACTCCCTCGGCATCGTCTTCGCTCTCGATGTCACCGGGTCCATGGGGAGCATCCCCGAGCTGCTCGCTCGCCAGGAACTCCCCAAGTTCATGAAAATTCTCGAAGACTGCCGCGTCGCCGACCCGCAGATCCTCTTCATGGCCGTGGGAGATGCCACCTGCGACAAGGCGCCGCTGCAGGTCGGTCAGTTCGAAACCACCGCGGAGCTCATGGACCAGTGGCTTACCTGGAGTTTCATCGAAGGGGGCGGCGGCGGCCAAAACACCGAGTCCTACGAGCTTGCCCTCTATTGGCTCGCCCAACACACCGACATGGACTGCTGGCGCAAACGCCAAAAACGCGGCTACCTGTTCATGACCGGTGACGAGCTCCCCTATCCCTATGTCTCGCGCCATCAGGTCGAGGCCATCTGTGGAGACAAGCTCGACGAAGACATTCCCGTTGCCGCTGCAGTCGCCGCAGTCGAGAGCACCTTCGAGCCGTTCTTCTTGATCCCAGACCTCCTCGAACGTCGCGAGCGTTGCGAAAAGCCCTGGCGCGATCTGCTGGGCGCTCATGTCCTCTGCATGGAAAGCGCGGAAGACACCTGTTACGTCGCGGCTGGAGTCCTTGCCCTCGGCGAGCTCCAGGATCTCGACGCGGTCGCTGCGCTCCTCACTAAGGCGGGAGCTTCCCGTGCCAGGGTTGGATCCGCCGTACGTGCCCTCACCCCCTATGCCGCCACGCTGCGCAAAGACGCGGTCGGAGCTCCTCGCACAGTGAAAGCATCCCTGCCCACTGGAGATAAGCCAGGCAGCTGGCGTCGGTGACCCATGCCGTCGTGGTGGTCGATCTGGGCTTTGGGGACTCGGGCAAGGGACTGGTCACCGACAGCTTGGTTCGCTCCCATGCGGCCCACACGGTCGTGCGTTTCAACGGGGGCGCCCAAGCCGGTCACAATGTGGTGACTCCGGACGGGCGCCACCACACCTTCGCCCAGATTGGCTCCGGAGCCTTCGTAGACGGGGTGCACACCCACTTGTCTCGTCACGTGGTGGTGCATCCAACGGCGCTCTTGGTGGAAGCTGCGCGGCTCGAATCTGTGGGGGTGTCTGATGTCCTGTCTCGCGTCAGCGTGAGTCCCGAGGCGCTGGTGATCACGCCGATGCACCAGGCGGCGGGACGGCTTCGGGAGCTCGCTCGCGGCAACCTGCGTCATGGAAGCTGCGGCGTTGGAGTAGGCGAGACCGTGCGCGATGCGCTTCGTACCGGCGACGACGCCCTGCGGATGTTGCACCTTCGACAGCCCCTGCGACGACAGCTCCAGCAGCTTCAAGAGCGCTTGCGGGGCGAGTTGGACGAGGTCCTGCGGCAGGTCCAAGGGGTCGCTGGTGCGGAGGCTGAACAGCGTGTTCTCGAGGATCCCGGGGTTGCCGACCGATGGCTTGACGCGCTTAGTCCGCTCTATGGGCTGGCTATTGACGACGGAGTGCTCGAGACGCGACTGCGCACTACTGGAGCCGTGGTGTTCGAAGGGGCCCATGGGGTGCTACTGGACGAGTGGCGAGGGTTTCATCCCCACACGACCTGGAGCACCTGCACACCGCAGCCTGCGCTGGACCTGCTTTGCGAGCACGGTTTCAAGGGGGCGGTAACGCGGTTGGGGGTCCTTCGTACCTATGCAACGCGGCACGGGCCGGGGCCGTTTCCTACCGAGCGGCCGGAGCTTTCCAGAAACCTTCCTGAAGCGCACAATGGGCAAGGACCTTGGCAAGGGGCGATGCGTGTAGGCCCTCTCGACCTGGTGCTGGCCCGCTATGCTTTGCAGGTTTCGGGATCGGTGGACCTCTTGGCGGTGACCCATCTTGACGCGCTGGAGCGGTTCCAGTGTTGGAGCATGTGCCAAGCCTACCGAGCGGCGGAGTCCCATACGGACTTGTTCGAGCTGCGCGACGGGTTGGCTGCGGCCATTCGCCTTGGACCGCCGCAGGATCTGTTGCACCAAGAGGCATTGACTGTGGCATTGGGGTCGGTGGTTCCGGTGTACGAGGTACGCCACAACGTGGATGCGGGCGCCTATGTGGAGTGGCTCGAGGAAGCGCTTGGAGTACCGGTGGGGTTGGCGGCGTACGGTCCGACAGCTCGGCACGTGTTGTGGTGCGGCGGGCGGGCAAAACCGGTGACCTAGCCACTCGGACGCGCGTCCCAGCCACGGAAACCGGTGACCTAGCCACTCGGACGCGCGTCCCAGCCACGGAAACCGGTGACCCAGCCACGGAAACCGGTGACCTAGCCACTCGGACGCGCGTCCCAGCCACGGAAACCCGTGTCCCAGCCACTCGGACGCGCGTCCCAGCCACGGAAACCCGTGTCCCAGCCACTCGGACGCGCGTCCCAGCCACGGAAACCGGTGACCCAGCCACGGAAACCGGTGACCTAGCCACTAAGTGATGGCAACCGCTACCCGGGGCCCAGCTCCGGGCTATTCTGAGTCGCCCCTTCGGGGCTGCCAAACAACGCAAGGGGTCCTTTCCCTTCCAGCAGGTTCCCTTGCGCACAGGCGCGGACGATGTGCGTTGATTGGCAGCCCC
>CAITRH010000220.1 GCA_903894755.1 uncultured delta proteobacterium | reverse complement strand
TGCCCGCATGGGCAAGGAAAATGTCGAGGGAGAGGGGGGCTGGGGGGGTGAGGTCTTCGGTTCGGACCTGCGGTTTTCAAGATGGGGTTGGTTAGCGTCCAAAGAGCTGTCGGAGCTCGGCGAGATCGAGCGCATCGGCAGCGACTTCGCCTACGTAGATCGAAGCGAGGCGACGCGGGTGGAGCCCATCGCCGGTCCTTGCGATCTTGCTGTAGTCCGGGACCCCACCGGTGGACCATGTTTCCTTGGGAAACGCTGTTGTCTTCCTGTTTTCTACAAACGGCGTGAACGAGTCGATGAAGCGCACCGTTGGGACTTGGGCAGCCAGGGCGCTGACCGTGCTGCGGGTGCGTTCGACAAAGCGTTTGCGTTGGAGCTCCGCGAGGGCGCGGGGCAGGACGTCGTCGTGGAAATCGGGCATGTGGGCAGTGACGTAGATCATGGGGGTTGCACGGCATTTCGAGCCGCGTGCGAGCAGCTTGACCAGGAGCGTGAGCTGACGGGTGTACTCGGCGTCGTCGTCGAGTCCGAAGTCGTTGCCGCCGCGTGCCGCAAAGGCCACGTCGTAGCAGTGGGTTTTGCGTTCGAGCTCCCCCTTGCGTTGTTCGAGCCAGCTTTCGATGGAGGTCCCCGAGATGGCCGAAGTGCGACCTGGCGTGGTCGATGGATAGGTGCCGTCGTAGGGATTGTCGTCGCCCGCCAACCAGGCATCTGTGCCGACCCATTCGAGGGTGAGGGACGGGTCACGAAGACGGAGGCGTGCGGCCAGGGGGATCATCCAGCCGTATTCGTCGGTGTCGTTACGCGCCTCGCCTCCACCTCGTTCATTGAGGAGTCCGGAGGGTTGAAACGGAGGGGCAACGAAGCGATTGCGTCGTTCGATGCTTTCGCCGGCGACGTAGACGCGCAGGGTCCAAGGGGCGTTGACCGGCGCGGAGGCTGCAGAACGAGGCGGTGCGACCTGAGGATTGGTGCTTCTTGCCGTGTCTTCGGGGCTAGCTTTTCCAGGAGCCTGGCCATTGCGGCACGAGACCAACATTACGAGCACAAAGGCGGAGGAGCGGAGTAGCATGGCGCAAGAGTAGCCGATCGACCCAGGATGCATCCGCCTCATACCACGCAATGACGAACCTTCATTGGCTGCCGAAGCTTGGGAACCCTAGGGTGCGTTTCGACGCGGCCTTACAGAACCGCACAAACCCTATGGAGATACAAAAATGACTTTGATTGACGAGGCCGGCGGCGTGCGCGCTGGCGAAGAGCTGGACGGGGTCCGAGTCGACGGGTTTCTCAAGAGCGTAGTTTCCAAACTTGAGGGGTCCCCGGAGATCCATCAGTTTTCCGGCGGTGCGTCCAATCTGACCTATCTGGTGCGCTACTCGAACCGCGAGCTCATTTTGCGCCGTCCCCCCTTCGGCCACAAGGCCAAGTCGGCGCACGACATGACCCGTGAGGCCAAGTTCATGACGGCGCTCAAGCCCGTTTATCCTTATGTCCCGACCGTGGTGGCGCTCTGCGAAGACCAAGAGATCTTAGGATGCGACTTCTATGTGATGGACCGTATCCGCGGAATCATCCCCCGTCAGGATTTCCCCCCCAGCTTGCATCTGGACCCAAGCCAGACACGAGCTCTTTGCCTGTCGGTCATCGACAAGATGATCGAGCTCCACAAGGTGGAACCCTCCCTGGCGGGGCTCGACTCCTTTGGCAAGGGGCAAGGCTATGTGAAGCGGCAAGTCGAGGGCTGGACCGACCGGTACCGAAAAGCCAGGACCGACAACGCCGCCAGTTTCGAGACCGTGATGGCCTGGTTGCACGAGAAACAGCCGACGCACGATATCGGCACCTGTGTGATCCACAACGATTTCCGCTTCGACAACGTGGTCTTGAGTCCCGACTCGCTCGACGTGATCGGGGTCCTCGATTGGGAGATGGCAACCCTTGGCGATCCCTTGGCCGACCTCGGCAACACGCTAGCGTACTGGGTACAGGAGAACGACGACGACGTATTCAAGAAACTGCGTCGCCAACCCACCCATCTTCCAGGGATGCTCACGAGGCAAGAGGTCATCGGGTACTATGGGGAAAAGACAGGGACTCGTGTCGACAACTTCCAATTCTACGCGGTCTATGGACTCTTTCGTCTCGCGGTCATCGTGCAGCAGATTTACTATCGTTTTCACCACGGCCAGACCAAGAACCGCGAGTTTGCCTCCTTTGTCTACGTGACCCATATCCTTGAGAAGCGCTGTTTGCGCATGCTCGATGGAACCCTGGTTTGAACATGGCAGCCATTTCCCTAGTACGGCACGGTCAAGCGAGCCTTGGCGCCGAGGATTACGACCAACTGTCGGACCTTGGCAAAACACAGGCACGTCACCTTGGCCAGTGGCTAGTCCAAGGGGGCCACTCCTTGGACCGTGTGGTTACCGGCTCGCTGAAGCGGCACAAGCAAACAGCGGAAACTTGCGCAGCGTGCTTTGCAAGTCCTGCGTCCGAATGCCTCGTGGACAGCGGGTTCGACGAGTTCGATCACCGTGAAGTGCTAGTGCGCCACAGTCCCGAGTTCGAGGACCGGAAAGCCATCGGCAAGTTCCTCACTGCCAAAGGCGATCCGGAGCGGGCCTTTCAGGCCATCTTTGTCGACGCTGTGCGTCGTTGGACCGATGGCAACCACGACGACGACTACCGAGAGAGCTGGACTGCGTTCAAAGCGCGCTGCATCGCGGCGTTCGACCGACTGTTGGCGTTACCTGAGAAGCCCACGTGGGTGTTTACGTCGGGCGGAACCATCAGTGTCCTGTGCCAACATATTCTCGAAGTCCCCGACAGGCGCGTTTTGGATCTCAATTGGGCCCTTGTGAACACCGGGGTCACGACCCTATCGGGACACGCAAAGACTGCCACGCTACAAAGCTTCAACGTCATCGCCCATCTGCAGCAAGCAGGCGCACGTGGGCTCGTTACCTACCGTTAGTTTTCATCAGGGAGCTGTCGCATCATGAACCTCTTCGACTTGTCAGGAAAGATCGCCCTCGTCACGGGGGCAAGCCGCGGCATCGGCGAATCCATTGCCAAGACACTGGCCTCCTATGGAGCCCATGTGATCGTCTCGAGTCGCAAAGCCGAAAGCTGCACACTGGTGGCCAAGGCCATCACGGACGCGGGCGGGTCGGCGGAAGTGATCCCATGTCATATTGGCGAGATGGCGGACATCGACAGGATTTTCGAGACCATTGAGGGAAGACACAACCGTCTGGACATTCTGGTCAACAACGCGGCAGCCAATCCGCACTTTGGGCCCATTGTCGACACGGACCTCGGAGCGTTTCAAAAGACCGTCGACGTCAACATCCGTGGCTACTTCTTCATGTGTGCCAAGGGGGCCAAGCTGATGGCAAGGCACGGAGGGGGCGCGATTGTGAATGTAGCGTCGGTCAACGGCGTGATTCCCGGCCTGTTCCAGGGGATCTACTCGGTCACCAAGGCCGCGGTGATATCCATGACGCAGGCCTTTGCAAAAGAGTGCGCCTCCGACCATGTCAGGGTCAACGCGCTCTTGCCGGGGCCGACGGACACGAAGTTCGCGTCCGCAGTGGTGAAGAATCCAGCTGTGTTGCAGATGGTTCTTCAGCATGTGCCGCAAAACAGGGTAGCGGTTCCCGACGAGATGGCGGGAGCCGTTCTGTACTTGGTGTCGCCTGCCGCAAGTTACACGACGGGGGCATGCTTGGTGGTGGATGGCGGCTACCTGATTGCATGAACATCTGAGCTAAACCAACCCCATCTTGAGAACCGCAGGTTTCCGCTCGCGCAGACCTCACCC
>CAITRH010000219.1 GCA_903894755.1 uncultured delta proteobacterium | reverse complement strand
TCGAAGACGATCGTCCTTGCCCGAATGGGCAAGGAGGATGTCGAGGGAGAGGGGGGTTGGGGGGGGTTGGGGGGTGAGGTCTGCGCAAGCGGAAACCTGCGGTTCTCAAGTCAGGTTTCGTTTAAGCCTCACGAAGCCGCAAGAGCCTCCGCAAATGCCCCCAGCTCACAAAGCAATCCCCTGGACGGGGCCGGTGGCCCCTTCGCTGCTGCAAGAACAAAGAGCCGCTCCGCCAGCGTCGCCAATGCCGCACGTGCCGCAGGAACCCAGGACCCGTCCAATGGCTCCATCATCAGCGCCGCAGTTCGTACCACCGCCCGCGCTAGGGAACTGGGATCGTCCCCCTCCGGTGCAAGCCCCCGCAGCCCCTCGACCAACGGTGGAACCAACAGCGTCAGTGCACGGTCCACTCGGTACCGAAGCAGTAACTGTCCCGCCTCGATGCCATCGCGCCGCCCTCCGACCAAGGCGACATCGCGACGCCACGCCTCGACATGAGGCGCCAGCGAACGCGCTAGCCCCTCAGCCAACCGCTCCGCGTCTGCCTCGAGCCGCGACGCAGTCTGGCCAAGCGCGTGCACATGCTCCAAACGCGCCTTCTCCTCGCGCGCTTCCTGATCCACCAGCTGCCCTGCACGCCCCAAGAGCACCGCCACCACGGGGGACGCGCGCCGACGTAACGCTCGCTCCTTTAGCTCCGCACTGCGCGCCACAATCTCCGTGTCGAGAAGGTGCTGGACCGCTTCCCACCCAGACTCCTCAAGAGCCTTCGTGTCCCCAAGCCTCCCTGCCAAAGCCCTCCGCGCGCTCAACGCAAGCGGCGGACGAAACGACGACAGCTGCGCCCCTTCGAGGGAAGTCCGCACCAGGTCCATCACCCGCCCTAGGTCGTCGGTCGACAGCCTGTCGGCCTTGTTGACCAACATTTGAACGGGAAGCTTCGCGCGCGCCGCCTCCTCGAGCACCACCCGCTCCGAATGCTTGATCGGTTGCGACGCATCGAGAAGCCATACGGCAAAGTCGGCCTCGTCGAACGCCGCTCGCGCGGCCTGGCCGTGACGAGGGTCGGGAGCATTGAACCCTGGCGTGTCCAGGATCTCCGCCCGCGTGAGCGACGTGATGGGAAGCAGGATCTCCACCCGTTCCACCCGAGTCACGTCCAGCGCTTTGAGAGTCGCCCGCAGCTCCGTCACGGCGACCAGACGCTCGGGAGGCTCGTGCGGCGAGGAGAACAGAATCCTGGCAATCGGGTCGGGGGCGTAGCGCAGATGATGGAGCGTCGCCGTGGTCGGAAGAACCCCCGTGGGGGCAACCTCGGCTCCGATGAGCGCGTTGATGAAGGTGCTCTTGCCCGCATTGAACTCGCCCACCACCGCAATGCGCACGGGACGAGCCCGCTCGGCCGAGAGGGACGCAAGCCGCGCAATGGCCTCGAGGTCCGCAAGCTTGCGTGCGTGCAGATCGAGACGTGTCAGCAGCGAGTCCCATGCTGCCGGAGCCTCGCCAACCCAGGTCCGCGCCGCCTGTTGAACGAGCTCCGTGGCCCAGGGGAGCGCGCGCGGTTCGGTGACCGCAGCTAGCGCCTCGAACCTCGCGTTGTCCGCAACGTCAGAGGCAAAAGGAAGACGTCGTGCGTCGTCGAGAAGTGCGCTTCGCTCGCCCCGACACGCGTCGAGGACCACCGCGAGCGAAGGGAAATCTCGGTCTTCGAGGGCAGCCTCCAGCAATGGACCGCGGGCCTCTCGGTCCCCAGCCAGCACGGCGTCGCAGAGCGCCTGACGCGCCAGCTCACGCTCCCCTTGGGCACGTGCGAACGCCGCACGCCATCGGGCGTAGGACTCTTCTCCCTTGGCCTCGACGATGGCACGCACCCGCGCCCGCATCGCTTCGTCGCTGCGTACCCAAGCAAGCGTCGAGGCAAGCATCGCGCTGGCGTCAGGGACATCGAGGACATACGCCCGCAAGAGCGGCGCGAACGCTGCGGGGTCTCCCTTTGCGGCAAGGGCACGTCCGCGCGCCAGTGCCGCTCGTCCATCGGTGGGATCGGGGCGAAGGGTTTCGAGCAGACGGCTCGCGGTTTCCGGGTCGCGCTGGAGCAGCCGCGCCTCGGCCCGTCGGACCAGGACCTGCGGCGAGCGGACATCGGCGGTGCGTTCGAGCCAAAGCTCCGCGCGGGCGCCGTCGTAGGAAGCCAGGTCGAGATCGGCCAGCTCGACGAGCGCTTCGCAGTGGGTCTCGGAGCGGGGCTCGGCAAGAGCGACGGCGCGAAGGAACGCGTCGCGGACTTCATCGGTACAAGCCCCGGTAGCTTTCCTGGCACGTCCCAGGCGAAGCCAAACCTCGCCGCGAGACGGAGCCTGTCGGGCGAGGTCTTCGAGGGTCAGTGCGAGCTCGGCGTCGAGGCCCGCGAGGGCGCACGCGTCGGCGAGAAGAGCGAGTCCGAGTGGAGACTCGGGAGCCTTGGCGAGGACCCGATGGGCCGCGGCACGAGCACGCATGGCATCGCCGCTTGCGAGGGAGTCCTCGGCCTTTCGGAATTCCTCCTCGACCCCGGCGAGGGCAATTTCGACTTTGCCTAGCCAGCGGCCAATCAGCTCGACGAGACGCACGGGTTCTTAAACCAAACCTATCTTGAAAACCGCAACCTCACCCCCACACGATCCGGCGCGTTCACAAGGTCCCCCTCCCCATCGATGGGGAGGGGGCGCTGTGAAAGGGCGAAATAGCGAGGGGTGAGGTCTTCGGTTTGGACCTGCGGTTTTCAAGGTTGGTTTAGCGTTCTTAGCGTTCTTCAAGAGCCTCGAGACGATCGAGAAAGGCCCTTCCTCGGACCGGGTCGACCATGTGGACAAAGGCTGCGAGTCCTTTGAGCTGCTGAACGGTCTCGGTCCCTTGGCCAGGACGATTGTGCTCACGGTTGAAGATGGCCGCCTTGAGTCGTCGGACCACGTCGCGAGGGACACGTGCGGGGGGAGTCCCTTCGGGGGCGCGGTTGACCACGAGTCCGGTGATGCGCTGGCTGCTTCCCCCGCGCATGACCGTGGTCTTCTTGGCGTTCAGACGGAACCCCTCGCTCTTGAGGATCGCGTTGGCTCCGCGCAAGAGCGCGCCGATGGGAGCGTTGATCCGCGGGTGTCCTGGAGCCCCGCGAAACGAGAAGGTCAGGTCGTCGGCGTAGCGCGTGTAGGAGAAGCCAAACAGACGGGCCAAGCCGGACATCCGTCGGTCGAGGCGGATGCAAATGGCGTTGGTGATTCCCGGCGACGTGGGGGCTCCTTGGGGGAGAGCGCGCGGACCTTTGGCCACGTAGAGCGTCTTGCCTCGAAAGCTCACCAGGTCGCGGGGACACTCGGTGGCCAGCAGCGACGCCAGTGTCGCGACGTTTTCGGGAAGGCCTGCTTTGCGTAAGAGTCCCTTGACGCGACGAAAGCTGATGGTGGGGAAGAAGTCTTTGACATCGATCTTGACGATGACGTCGGCGCCCGCATGCACTGTGGCGTTGGTGGCGATGGAGCGCGAGGCCAAGAAGCCATGTGCGGCGCGGTGCACGGGAAGCTTCTCGACGATGTTGCGAAGGAGCCAGCGTTGGGCGGCTTTCAGTTCGCGCTTGGGGGCGGTGATGGGACGCGGGGTACCGTCGTGTTTTGGGATGGTCCACGTGCGGTAGTGCGAGGTGGGTTGGACCTCGCGGTGGAAACAGAGCCAGCGAAGAGCGGGGATCGAAACGCCGAGCCCTTTGGCGAATCCCTCGATGGAGTCGAACTCGACGAGGTCGTGGGCCTTGGCGCGTGCGAGGCGGGAGTCGCGCTCGGCGGAGGTTTCTCGGTTGTCGTCGCGGAAGAAGATCCCGGTGCCGACGAAGGCGACATGGGTTGCACGGTAGGCCTGGGTGACCATCTTGCGGAGCGCACGACGTTCGCGAGCTTCGGCGGCCTTCTTCTCTTTGAAGTTGGCCTTGTCGGTGTCCGAGAGGGTCGCTGGGTCGGCGGTGACGAGGACCCCTTTGGCGCGCAACTCGGCGTCTATCCAAGCGGTGGCGCCACCGGCGTCTTGGATAGCTTTCCATCGCGCGGCTTCTTCGGCGCGTTGGGACGCGCGGGCGCGACGTTCTTGCGCGGCAGCTTCCGCGGCGACTCGGACGGGGCCAGAGGGCCCAGCGGGCCCAGCGGGTTCAAGGACCAGGAGCGGTGTGGCTCCTACGTTGGTTTCGCTTTCGGCGCTCACGGACGCGACTCTAAATGGTTCGAGCGCCTCGCACCACAAGCATCCAGCACGGGGAAAACGGACTACCCTCGCGTCGAACCCTAGGAGGAGCTCACCGATGACGAGACGGAATTTGGGATTAGGTTTTGCGGTCTTCGCTCTGTTCGGATGCGGAGGCCATCCTCAACACGTCGACACGCCGCCACCCACAACGTGCCCGTCGGCGACCCCGGCGCCGCCGCCTGTCCAGAGTTTCCTGATTGCGCCACGTCCCAAGCTGCTTCTGGTGGTGGTGCTCGATCAGTTTCGCGCCGACACCCTGACGCGCTTTGACGCGGAGCTTGGACCCAACGGGTTTCGAAGGCTCCTCCACGACGGCGCCTCATGGACCGGACACTACGGGCATTACGTCACCTACACGGGACCCGGGCACGCGCTGATCCTGTCGGGAAGCTACCCGTACGTAAACGGTATCGGCGCCAACAAGTTTTGGAACTACGACAGCAAGCGTTCCGAGTCGGTTGTCTTCGACCCCACCGCCACGGTGTTTGGGATGGACAAAGCGGACCCGGACATGGACATGTCGCCGCGTAATTTCATCGGCTCCACGCTCGGTGACGAGCTGCATCTCGCAACAGCAGGGGCCTCGAAGACCGTCTCCCTCGCCACCAAGGGACGCGGAGCGATCCTGCTCGGTGGAAGGCTCGGCAAGACCTTCTACCTGAACGACAACACCGGGGAGATGACCACCTCTACGTACTATTACAAAGACGCGCTCCCCAAGTGGGTGAGCGACTGGAACGCCAAGAAGCTCGCCGACAGCTTTGCCGGCCAGCTGAAGATGCCCGCGGGCAGCGCCAAGTACTACGACGAGTTTGCCGAGTCCTCGTACGCCAACGACTACGAGTTCGACTTCGCCAAGGCCGCCATCGAGGGAGAGAACCTTGGCGCACGAGGCACGACGGATATCCTCGCCATTTCGATTTCCGCGACGGACCTCGCGGGTCATGCCCACGGTCCGTTCAGTCCCGAGGTGGCCAAGCTGGTCAAAGACACGGACCGTCAGCTGGGTGTCTTTCTCGACAGCGTTTACGCCAAGTACGGGCGCGACGAAGTCGTGGTGGTGCTGACGGCGGACCATGGGGCCACGCCGGTCCCCGAGGACCTGGTCAAACTTGGGATCGACGCGGGACGCATCCCGAAGAAAGCCATCAAGGACGCTATCGAAGCGGCGCTGACGAAGCACTTTGGCGAGCCGGTGGTCAAAGGGGCCAAGCCCGCTGCTGGAGCCAAAGCGAGCTGGCTCGTTGCTTTGGAGGACCCCCATGTCTTCTTCAACCGAGCGCTCATCGCCGACAAGAAGCTGGACCCCGCCGAGGTGGAACGCGTTGCGGGGGAAGCTGTCGCGAGGATCAAGGGGATCGCCGGCTGGCTCGGAAGGACGCAGATCCGAAGCGGACAAGTTCCACCGACGTCCCTGGCCGCGTCTGTGGTGCGCTCGTACCACGCGGGACGGGGCGGGGATCTGGTGCTGATCACGGCTCCGTTTTATTTTTGGGGCAAGTACGGGGAGAAGCCTACGGGGACAACGCATGGGACCTACTACCGCTACGACTCGGAGGTCCCGGTGATGATGGTAGGACGGGGGATCAAACCTGGGCGTTACGGGATACGCGAGCAGGTGGACATTGCCGCCACGTTGAGTCGCTACCTGGGGGTGAACGCGCCGGCGGGGTGCGAAGGGGAACCGGCGCCGATTTTCTGAGGGCTCGGGCCCGCGAAGACCATTCCTGCGGCTGGAATGCGGTCAGGCTGCAACCGCTGTCCAGAACAGGGCACTTATTGTCCCGAACAGTCTCGATGTGGAAAAACCTGAACGTTCTAGAGCGGGAGGGCATGGCACTCGATGTGCTTTTGGTTCGCCTGATTCGCGCGACCTCTCCTGCTAGCGGTCTGGTGTCGCGATGTCGTTTCTCGGGCTGCCCATCGGGAGAGGACGGGTGAGGGCAGGCCCGTCGGGCCGGGTATTTGACGGTTCGATGGGTTTGGGTTCGCGGCGGGAGCGAACGGAGGCGTGGCGTGAAGTAAGGACGCCGTCTCCGGGAGTGCAGTTTTGAGGACCGGTTCTGAAGAGGG
>CAITRH010000218.1 GCA_903894755.1 uncultured delta proteobacterium | reverse complement strand
CCCCCCCCCCCCCCCCCCCCCCCCCCCCCCCCCCCCCCCCCCCCCCCCCCCCCCCCACGATTGGGCAAGCGCGGGGGCGCGCCCAGTCCGTTCTCGGGGTGCTGGCAGCGCGAGGGTTCCACGTTCCGGAGCCTGTTCGAGTGCGGGTTCTCGCGTGCAATGACCTCGCGACGCTCGATCGCTGGCTCGCCGTGGCGGCGAACACTTCGAGTGTGGAGGCGTTTGGCCGCGCCTTGGAATGAGTGGTGGCCCGCCCACGTGCAGCACACCGGAATGCCGGACTCGCAACAAGGCTCCAGGCCATGCGATTTCGCCTCACGAGGGCTCGCAATAAGGCTCCAAGCCATATTGAGACCCCTCCGAGGGCTCGTAACAAGGCTCCAGGCCATGCGATTTCGCCTCACGAGGGCTCGCAACAAGGCTCCAAGCCATATTGAGACCCCTCCGAGGGCTCGCAACAAGGCTCCAAGCCATGCGATTTCGCCTCACGTGGGCTCGCAACAAGGCTCCAAGCCATGTTGAGACCAGATTGGGCAGCCTCGATGCCTTAGTTTCCCGGCGCGTCGACCACATCAGCGTTGCCCGCATCGACCGGCGTATTCGGAGGGACCAGCCAGGCGCACGCGCCATCGAGCTCGGGGTGGAGCACAAGCTCGCAGTCGCCTCCGTTGATGGCGTCGATGCACGCTCGAAGGGCCGGAGCGCCCGGATCGGCCGCGACCAGGCCATGGAGACACGCATCGCGATAGAAGCGAACACACGTGTCGACGTCGTTACCGTCCGGGGAAACAGGACGTTCCAGAGGAACAGCGCACGCTAATGCCCGTCGGCAGCGCGCTTCCTCGACCTTTCGGCACGCGTCAATCCCGATGGCATCGGTACCGCAGGCGAGGGCCAAGGGGACAAGGACAAGCAACCACAAGGCACCTCGCATGACTGCTCCGCCTACTACGCACGGACTAAGTGGGCCAGTTTTCTCGACACGGGCTCCGCGGTCGCACATGGTGCGCAGACATGGAACCCAATCCGCCTCCCCCGACCGAACCCGTGACCCGCAACCGTACGCGAAACCTTGGACTGGCCCTCGGTGGGGCTGGTTTGGGTCTCCTGGCGTTCGGGATCGTGCTGCTCGCATCGCTTCCGCCCGCGACGGTCCCGCAGCCATCCGTGGCAGCCGTGGCACTGCCAGTACGCGCGTCCCCCGCAGTAGTAGTAGCCACTTCGGTTCAAGACGCTGGACAAGTGCCACCGCTCACACCTCTCGAATCGCCGTCCGTTCGACGCACTGCCGCAAAACGTCCGCCTCGAGCGGCCCCCTCAAGCCGCCCGGCCCCAACGGCAAGTGCCGAGGAGCCGGTGATCATCATTCCTATCCCCGTGCCCGGATTTTCCGAGGACGGGGACCCGAGCACGCCACTCTGAACAGAGACGCTACATGCTGGTCCCCGCTGCACGGCACTGAGCTCGCAAGAACTCCTGGTACTGGCTAGCGGAGGTCTCGAAGAGACGAATGTGATGGGCGATGGCGTCCACGGTGAGTCCTCCGCCTATGGCGAGATCGGACTCGATCACGGGGTCGCCGTCGCTGTCAAGATAGGCCTTGCTAAATCGCTTGGTGTGGTTCCACTCGTTGACAGCCTGCGCGTTGCAGGGGAGTCCAGAGAAGCCGGCGTACATCTGAAGGCTCGAGCCGGTCCCGAGCAGGAACATGACCACCTTGACCCCACGCATGTTCATGATGAAACGGGAGCCGGACGTACCCGCAGGCCCAGAGCTGTCGACGGTGTAGCCGGCTCGAGTGATCACCTGCTGGGCGTCATCCATGCTGAGGCTCTTGTACGCCTTTTCCATTCTAAGGACCCCCCTTGCCTGCCTGGAAGGCGTCGGGGGCGGCGGTGGTGGGGGCGTCGGAGTGATCGGCCCCTGTGGAAGCCTTTGTTTGTTGGGGTTTTCCCCTCGCGCTTCGGGTTCTGCCCAGACCAATCCCATTCCCAGAGCTGCGATCAGCAGCCACCCTCGTTGGACATCCATTATTTGCTCCCTTCGTTTGTCATTGTCGACCTTGCGCAGCGAAACCCTACGATGGCATCACGCACCTTCATGTCATCTTTCCACCGCTTGGTGACGCGGAGCGTTTTTGGATCGTTGCCCGCAAGCCAATTGCCGCCTCGGTTCACACGACGTGTTTCCCCTGCGGCGACGGTTCCTGCATACGGTTTGTAAAGATCCGAAACCCATTCCGACACGTTGCCTCCCAGGTCCGTAAGCCCCTGTGGGGTGTCTCCCTCGAGAGCGAAACTTCCAACCGGCGCCGTTGCTTCGAAGCCGTCGCTGTCCGGATAAAGCGGCTGCGGAGACGGCAGTCCAAGACTTCGAAGCTTGTCGACACACTCTTTGCCACAAGCGTTGGTCCGTCTTGCATTGGGTTGGCCCTGACCCCAAGGATACGACGGTGACGATGGAGCCATGGTCGCTCCGAGGGCGGCGTACTCCCATTCCGACTCGGTCGGGAGACGTTTGCCCGCCCAGGTGCAGAACTGTGTGGCCTCGTCCCAGGTCACGCAGTTGATGGGATGCTTGCCGCGGTCTGAGTACCGACCGTTGCAAAACTGCCCAAACTTCTTTTCTTGCTCGGTCAGGGTCGGGGAAGCCACCTCGGTGGGGGCCGCTGGACAGCCCTTTTCCTTTTCACAAAGACGCCAGGCTTCCACCGTCACTTCGTGCTGGTCGAGGGAGAAAGGGGCAAGGGAAACGTCGTGTTCCGGTCGCTCGTCTGCCTCGCCTCCGTTGAATCCAAGATGCACGGTCCCAGCAGGAAGCCGCACCATCTCGCCCACCAGCTTTTCCCGTTCCAAACGCGCGACCTCTTCCTGCGGGTCAACGGTCGGAACAGGCTTCGTCGAAACGGAGGCCGTCGCCGAAGTCGATGTCAGTGTCGGCTGCTTGACCGTCTTGTCGCGCGTCGCCACGCACACGAGGGGGATTCCCATAGCCAACAGGGCCACCGCACCGGCTACATAGTAGAGGAGCGGCTGGACACCTCGACGCGGCACTGGGGGAGGCGCGAAGTACTGCGGAGGTGTGGGCGGAGACGCGAACTGGTTGCCGTAAGGCCCGGAGGCGCTGGACCGTGTCTGGACCGGTTGAACCAATTCAGTACCGCTTCCTACAGTTGGACTCAACCGAGGTGTGGGAGTCATCGCCACGGCTCCGGGCGTTGCCACTGGGCTCCAAGCGCCCGGCGCCTGCTGGCCAACGTTCGACGATATCCGAGGTGGCTCCGGAGTCGCCTGAGAGCTACGCGCCGAGAGCATCGGTTGGAGCGCCGCGAGCAGCGCCCCCGCGTCAGGAAAACGGTCGGCGGGACGAATGGCCAGCGCTCGGGCACAAATGGCCTCGAAAAAGTCCGAAACGTTCGCTCCACGGACCCGTGGGGTCGGACGCAGCGGACGTACCGCGGCCTCGTACCACTCGGCCTGTTCGTCGCCATCGTAGGCCGATCGACCGGTCACCAGCTCCACAAGGATAAGTCCAAGACCGTGCACGTCAGTCCACGGCCCCGTGGGACCAAAGCGCTTGGCATGAAACTGTTCTGGGGCTCCGTACGCAGGGGAGAACGCCGAGAACCCGCTGGAGGTTCGCGTGGAAAGCTGCGTGGCCGTCTCGCCTTCCTGCATGGCCTTGGCGATTCCGAAATCGAGAACCTTGAGGGTCATGCCTCGCGGTGTCTGAGCGCGAAAGAGATTGGCGGGCTTGATATCGCGGTGCGCAAGTTTGAGCGAGTGCGCAAGAGACAACGCGTCAATCGCCGGGGCGAGCAGCTGGACAGCCCCCATTTCGTCCAAGGGAGGGAGACCCCGGGTGCGGTTGTCCGCGAAAATCGTGGAGAGGTCGTTCCCTTCAAGCCACTCGAGGACCAGGTAGGGGATATGGCCGCCGATGAGCCCGAAGTCGAGCACGTGGACCACCGACGGGTGGTCCGAGAGGCTGAAGAGCAACTTACCTTCTTCGCGGAAGCGCTCGCGAAAGAGCCGGGCTGCCTCGGGGGTGAAGTGCGGGGGGACTTTGAGGCACTTGACGGCGATGGGTTTCTCAAAACTGAGGTGATGGCCCCGATAGACAACGCCGAACCCCCCTTCGCCTACAATTTCGTCGACACGGTATTTGCCGTCGATAGCCGTGCCGACAAGGGAAAAGATATCGCGCACCATGGGTACTCCGAGACAACAAGTTCTGGCTTCTCAGCCGGTGCCCTCACGGGCCTTCATCTTGGTTGGTACCACTCGAGTCGAGCCACGACAAGGCGATGAGCTCGCGTCATCATGAGCCCCTGTAGCCAACGTGCTGGGCAAAGGCGGTGAGCAACCTGAAATAGAGATCGAGCCAATCATTGACAGCCTCGACGGTGACTCCGCCCTTGAGGACGAGATCCGATTCGAGCACGCCGTCGCCATCTTTGTCGATGTAGGCACGTCCAAAGCGCTTGTCTTTGTTCCAGGAGTTGACCCGCGCCATCGAGACATCGCTCGAACGTCGGAACAGGAACGCGACGGTTTGCAGGATATCGCCGTTGGGCGACAGGATCACGGTGATCCAATGGGGACCAGCCTCCCGCGCCTGGAACCTGAAATTCGTGGCCCCGTCGGCAACGCGCGAGGTGAAGGTGATCCCTTTGGTGCGCAAGATGGCTCCGAACGCCAGCGGAGTGAGCGAGTCCATCACCATGGTGCTTTCGCTCCGCGAGAATTGCCTCACCGGGGTAGGAGGCGGCGGCGGTGGGGGCGGCGGCGGCACAACCGTAGGGGCCGGCTCCGGAATCGGCGCGGCCGTGGGCGCTGGCGGAGTGTCGGCTTTCTGCATGTGCTCCTCGGCCAGCGTAACTTGCGCCGGCCCGGCCACATCGCGGTACCGGCTCAAGAAGTCTGCCCAGCAGCCTTTGGCCGACCCGTGTTTCTCTTGGGTGAGGCAGCGCTTGATTTCATCGTCGATGGGCGCCGAGCTCACTGGCTGCTGTGCCGGTACGCATGCGACGGCAAAAAGCAATCCTAGCCCTACGAACTTGCCCGCATTCATCGTCGTCTCCTTTTTAAGAGCACTTCAAACATGATGGTGACGTGGCCCACTGGCCAACAGTGAGTACTTGCTGGAATGAAAGGCTCAGGAACACCACGATAGTTGAGGGTACGCTAGCAGGGGGCGCCTGCGTGAGGAAATTCAACGCGCACCTTTCTCGAGCGCACCTTGTCGAACCACACTACTTTTCGACCATGAACGCCGAGTCGCACCAGCCCGTAGTCTCCGTGATCGCGAACAAGCCCCGGGCTACGAGAGATGATCTCGATACGCTGCCGGGGAACATCAAGGGGGAAATCATCGACGGGGTGCTCTACACCATGCCTCGGCCGCGTCCTCGCCACCAGGGAGTTCTCGGCGCTGTCTACGGTGATCTGCGGGGCCCCTTTCAGCTTGGTCGTGGCGGTCCCGGCGGGTGGCTGATCCTTCCCGAGCCCGGCATCGAGCTGGTGGACGCACCGGAGATTTCCCCCGATGTGGCGGGCTGGCGCCGCGAACGGCTGGCCGCTCTCCCGAAAGACGAGCCGATTCGCCTGGTTCCCGACTGGGTCTGCGAGGTGCTTTCGCCATCGACCCGCCGCTATGACCTCCTGATCAAGCGCCCCTTCTATGCCCGCATCGGTGTCGCATTTGTGTGGTACCTCGACCTCGACGCTTCCACGTTGACCGCAAGCCGCAATCTCCAGGGGGCGTGGGTCGAGGTCGGGGTCTTCGGCGACGAACGCGCAGCACACATTCCACCGTTCGACGCCATCGAGATCGACGTCGCCTCGTGGTGGTCGTCCATGGAGGCCGCGATCGCACCCAAAAGCAGCTCCCAGCCCTGACCCCGCGGTAGCGAGCGTCATCTCCCCCCCTCGCTCCTTTTTCGCCCGATCCATCGGATGTGGCTATGCTGGCTTTCTACCGATTGCGAGGAGGCGGACTTGGGCGAGACGAGGATTCCAAAGCTCGCTGCACGAAGTGGAGGCACCGCGGGGCTTTCCCTCGACGTGCTCGATGTGCTCCTGCTGTCGGTCCTCGACGGCAAGAAAGGAGTCTCCGAGCTTGCCTCGTTGTTGGCGACGGCGGAGCCCGAGCTGGAAACCTCCTTACGAAGACTTGAGAGCTCGGGCCTCATCGCGTTCTCCGACCCCCTGCCCGAGGAGCCGCTCGACCTCGAACCCGACCGACGGACCCGTATCGACAGCCTCTATGCGAAAATGCGCGATCTCGATCACTACGCGCTCCTCGGAGTGCCTCGGGGAGGGGACAAAAAAGCGGTCAAGCGGGCGTATTACGACCTTGCCGCGTTCCTCCATCCGGATCGGTTTTTCCGCAAGCGCCTCGGAACCTACAAGGCGAAAATGGAGGCGCTCTTCGAGCGCGTCACAGCTGCCCACGACACCCTTACTGACAAAGACAAGCGCGCCGAATACGACGCCTACCTGGCCGAGTCGGACCGCTCCCATGGCATCGAGTCGCTTCTCGAAGACGCCCTGGCCGAGGCAAAAAAAGCCGAGGCCGCCATCGAAAAAGCCGCCGCAGATACGAGTGAGCCGGCCGCTGTCCCGTCCGCTGCGCCACGTGTCCCCACGGCGCCGATCGACGATGCCGTGCGGCGTCAGATGCTGGCCCGAAGGCTGATGGGAGGACGCGCCCCGTCCCGTCCTGCCCCCCCGCCGTCGAGTCCGATGACCACCGCCGACGCCATGGAGTCGCTCAAACGTCGGTATCAAGAGCGGCTCCGGGCGGCGCGCCAGGCCCAAGCCCGCAAGTACGCTGACATCGCGGGCGAGGCCAAGGACCCCGTGGCAGCGGCCAATGCACTTCGCGTGGCGGCCACGCTGGCCCCCGATGACCCGGAGATCCGGCGCAAGAGCGCAGAGGCCCAGGAGGCGGCCGGGACCGTGCTCGCAGAGAGTTACCGAAAGCAGGCGGTCTACGAAGAAAAGAATGGGCAATGGCCCGAAGCGGCCAAATCGTGGCGTCTCGTCGTCCGGGGTCGTCCCAATGACGCGATGGCATGCGAGCGCGCCGCAAATGCGATCCTCAAGGCCGAAGGAAGCCTCCATGACGCGTCGACCCTGGGCCAACGTGCGGTCGCCCTCGAGCCAAACAATGCCGCGTTTCGAGTAACCCTAGCCAACGTCTATGTTGCGGCCGGCCTCTCCTTGAACGCCCGTCGCGAGCTCGACGCTGCTGCGCAACTCGCGCCTGACGATGCTACTGTCCAGGCGCTTCGCAAAAGAGCGGGGGAATCCTCGTGACTGAAGAGAGTGGAGAACTGAGCGGATGGCGACTTCATCGGAGCGGGTGATCGGCATCGACCTAGGCACGACGAACTCCTGCGTGGCAATCGTGGAGAACGGCGTTCCGACGGTCATTCCGAACCGCGGGGGTTACAAAACGACGCCGTCGATGATCGCGGTAACCGAGGCCGGAAAGCGCCTGGTGGGCCACATCGCCAAGCGTCAAGCGATCACCAACGCCGAAAACACCGTCTACGCCGCCAAGCGTCTCATCGGACGCAAATGGAGCTCGCCGCAAGTCCGCAACGCCGTCGCCACATCGAGCTACCGCATCGTCGAGGGGCCCCACCAGGATGTCCGCATCGTCCTTCGCGAGAAGGAATACAGCGTCGCCGAAATCAGCGCGATGGTCCTTCAAGAGATGAAGGTCATTGCCGAGGACTACCTCGGAGAGCCCGTGACCAAGGCGGTCATCACGGTCCCTGCCTACTTCAACGACAACCAGCGCAAGGCGACCAAGGACGCCGGCGAGATCGCCGGCCTCGATGTGATCCGCATCATCAATGAGCCCACGGCCGCGGCCCTCTCCTACGGCTACGGTCGCAACATCGAAAAAATCGTCGCCGTCTACGACTTCGGCGGTGGCACCTTCGACATCTCGATCCTGGAGATCGGCGGCAATGGCGTCTTCAAGGTCATTGCCACCGCCGGCGACACGTTCCTCGGCGGCGAGGATGTCGACGCACGCATCATCGATTGGCTGGTCCAGGGGTTTCGAGAGGAGCACAACATCGATCTGCGCCAGGACCGCATGGCCCTTCAGCGCCTGAAAGACGCGGCAGAGAAGGCCAAGTGCGAGCTATCGAGCGTACGCGAAACCGAGGTAAACCTCCCCTTCATCATTTCGAGCGGACGAAACGAAGCGCTCCACCTGCAGCGTTCTATTGACCGTCAGACCCTTGAAGAGCTGAGCGCGGATCTCATCGAGCGCACCGTCGACATCTGCCGTCAGACCCTCGAGGACGCGCGCCTTGACAAAGACGAGATCGAGGAGGTGCTTCTGGTGGGGGGCATGACACGGACCCCTAAGATCCAGATGGCGGTGCAAGGCTTCTTCGAGCGTGAGCCAAGCAAGGGGGTTCATCCTGACGAGTGTGTGGCGCTTGGTGCGGCGGTGCAGGGGATGGCGCTGCTTGACCAGAGCCAGCAGATGATCCTGCTTGACGTGACGCCTCACGCGCTCGGGATCATGACCCAGGGGGGTTACTTCGAAGAGCTGATCCCGCAGAACACGACGGTCCCTACGCATCGACAGAAGATCTTCACGACCAGCCGAGACAACCAGACGGCGGTGAAGATCCTCGTGATGCAGGGGGAATCAGAGCGGGCCGACGAAAACGAGCTTCTTGGAGAGTTTATCCTCACGGGGCTTCGACGCGCTCCCAAGGGACAGGTCGAGATCGAGGTGACCTTCGAGATCAACGCCGACGGCATCGTGAGTGTGCGGGCCAAGGACCTGGAGACGGCCAAAGAGCAGTCGATTGACGTCACGGCGTCGAGCGGGCTGACGCGCGACGAGGTTCAGAAGATGGTGTCGAGTGCCAAGGACCAACTGGTCGAACGGCGTTCGACCGAGGAATTCGAGGCAGCCAAACAGGAAGCGGAGCGTCTAGTCGGCGAGATCGAGCGCTTGTTCCCGCAGGTCGAACAGATTGTTGCGTCCAGCGACTTTGGGCGGGACGCGATCGAAAAAGCGCGGGCTATCCTCGAGAAGGCGAGGAATGCGGTCAAGCGACACGATCTTGTGGCGGTCAAAGAGCAGGTCGAAGGGTTGTCGCGTACGCACCGCATGTTTCGCGGGGTCGTGGCGAAGAAGAACTGACGGAGTGATTGGGTTTTGGCAAGCGATCGTTCCCCTCCCCCTCGAGTTCCGGCTCCTCGAGTCCCGCCTCCTCGACTCCCCTGGGAGACCGTACCGGACGTGCACGAACGGAGCACGGTGGTTCCTCCGCCGGACCTCGACGGGTTCGACGAGGAGACCCAACCGGCGCCACGTGGCCAGGAGGCGCCTGCCCAACTGCTTCCGTTGCCGTCCTTCGACGACGACTTCGACCTGGGCGAAGCCGATGTCCCTACGGCTCCCACCCCTCCCGAGCGTGCGACCATCACCAACGAAGTAGAGATGGAGGCGGCCCGACAAGCCTCCGAGGGCGACTGGGACGTGTCCCTTCCTGCCGAGTGGGACCCCAGGCCCCGTCCTGCCACAGCGCCCCCGTCCAGTCTCGAGACCCGCGGCAACCTTTTGTCGCTGGCCAACGACCGCATTCTGACTCCACCTCCTGCGATGCCAGCGCCGCCGGCTCTGCCCACGTCCACAAGAGTGCCACGTGCGCCCGCTTCGGCCCCGGCGGCGGCGTGGTCTGCCGATCCGGTTGTCGAGATGCGGGAGCGTTTTTCCCTTGGGGACTACACGGGCGCGCTAAACGTCGCCGAAGAGATCCTTGGGGGCGGGGGGGCGAGCCATGCGGAAGCGAGCGCGTGTGCCGAGAGTTGCCGTGCGGTGCTGGTGAAGATGTACACGGCCCGCATGGGGCCTCTCGACCGGATTCCTGTGGTGACCGTTGCGCCGGCGCAGCTACGGTGGCTTTCCATCGATCATCGGGCGGGCTTCGTGTTGTCCCATGTGGATGGCTCATTGAGCCTCGAGATGATCCTTGACGTGAGCGGGATGGCGCCACTCGACTGTCTTCGGATTCTCTACGAGCTAGTCCAGCAGCGCATCATTGCCTTTCACTAACAACGCGCGCGCCTTCGCTGACCCTGCATCGACATCCGGTCGTTGTCCGCGTGCGCCTGCTCGCTCCGCATGCACGCGGGTCGAAGCTGCATGCACGCGGATCGAAGCTGCATGCACGCGGATCGGAGCTGCAGCACACGCGTCGAAGCTGCATGCACGCGGATCGAAGCTGCATGCATGCGGGTCGAAGCTGCATGCATGCGGGTCGAAGCTGCATGCACGCGGGTCGAAGCTGCATGCACGCGGATCGAAGCTGCATGCACGCGGATCGGAGCTGCAGCACACGCGTCGAAGCTGCATGCACGCGGGTCGAAGCTGCATGCAGGCGGAAGGATTCAGCGCGTCTTCGCGGTGCTTGTGCGTGCATGCGCGTTCAGCAAGTTAGCGCGTAGCCGGCCCCGCTCACCACGGCGCCCGGCCGATAGGCGCGGGAAGCTGCGCTTCGGACCTGCGGTTCTCAAGTTAGGTTTGGTTTAACGCGTCAAAGAAACCGTGTGCTTTCGCGTTGCGCGGTAGGGGGCCGAACGCTACACCGGTGCGCATGGACGCTGGTTTTCCGCACGGTCCCATCCACGGTCCCACCGAGCGGCTGCGCGAGGATATCGAGTGGGCGCTCCGGTTCGCGTCGGACCCCCAAGATATCCTTCCCATGCTGCATCGTCTCGCGCGGGCGTCAGCTGAGGGGAGCGATCACAGTCTTTTTGCCCACCGAAACCTTGCCGAGGTTTTGGCGGAGCGGTCGCCTTGGAGGGCAGCGCTTCACGCACGTCGCGTGGTCCAGGCGCGTCCTGACGACGATCGAGCGTGGGCGGCGCTAGGGCTATCGCAGATCATGCTGGGTCATTTCCGTTATGCGGCGAGGGCTTACGAGAGGGCGCTAGCGGTAGCTCCGTCGAACCCCTGGTACGCACACAATTTCGGGCATTTGCTCGACGTAGCTCTCGAGCGTCCTTCCGAGGCGCTTCCATGGCTCGAGAGTGCGTACGAGCAGGTCTCGTGGAGTGGTGAAGTGTGCTCGTCCTATGCCCACGCACTGATCAAGGTTGGGCAAGCCGAGCGTGCGCGTCAGGTGCTTGCGGAGGCGATGCATGACGGCGGGTCTCGGGAGCACGAGGCACTTCTCCGGTGGCTCGACACGGGGAGCAACGCGACGCCGCCTCCTAGGGCGGCATCCCGTGCAACCCGTGGCCGTGCGGCGGAAGCGACGCGGCCGCCTGCTGTGACGTCGCATGCTCTTGGCGCGTTTGACGCGACGCTAGCAAGGGGGCTTGCGAAGCTTCCTTTCGACCCGCGGCAATGCGCGCGGGCAATTGAGCTGACGCGTGACGCGTACCGGTTGTTTGCTCGTCCAACCGACAGTCTTGCGGCGGCGATCGCCTATGCGATCGTGTATGTCGATCACGTACCGCTCACGCCGAGCGAGGTGGCAGCATCGTTTCGGGTGAGCGTGTCGAGTTTGCGCGGACGGTTCACCGAGCTTCGGGCCCGTCTCGACTTGACGCCGGGGGATACGCGCTACGCCAGTCGGTGAGGGGGCGGTGGGGTGGAGCGGCCGCGCTCGCCCCATGTGACTAACTAAGGCCGCGAGTTCGGGGCTGGTGGAAGGCTCGAATTGCCTCCCGTACCTAGGGCTCCTTTGTGGTCGAGGAACCGCAGGGTGCCGGGGCCACTGGTCCGCTCGATGACCGCTCGAAGGTCGCCCGCAAGTGCAGCATCAATGTGGTGTCGGACCCCCGTGCTGGGGTGATCGAACTCGAGCCGAACGCAATGGAGGAAGGGGCGGTCGAGGGCGTGTTTCTCTTCGAAGAAGCGGTTGGTCGGCGGATGCCCGTACCGATCGTCGCCAAGCACCGGATGTCCGATGGCCGCGAGGTGACGACGAATCTGGTGTGTCCGCCCAGGCTCGGGGATCACCCTCAGCACGCTGTGCCCGGCAGCGATCGCAAGGCGACGGTATCGGGTACGGGCAGCAACGACGTGGCCCTCGTCGCGAAGCTCTCGGGTGATCGCCCCCTTGGACGGGGTGACGCCTCGTGCGCCGGCCACATAAATGCGCCGGGTCAAGGGGCCAGACAGCACTTCGGTCCAGCGCGCGGCGAGGTCGGGACGGCGCACGAAGAGCACCAGACCACTCGTACCAACGTCGATGCGCTGGACCGGCACCGCCTGCTCGGCCCCTACCAACCGTTGCACCCTTCCAAGGAGCGACCCGAGGTAGTCGTCTTGCGGCAAGACCGGCTCATGGGGCGACTTGTCCACCACGAGTATTTCATCGTCCTCGAACACGACCCGTGTTGCGGTTGGCGGCGCTCGTCGCAAGATCGCCACGGCCTCGACCTCGTCGGTGAGAGGGATCATGTCGAGGGGACGGATCGAAGTTGGCTTGTATCCCAGGCGCGCGAAGTGATCGAGGTCGCGGGCCAGGGTGTCGGGGTCACATGAGACGTAGCCGATGACGTGGGGTTCGAGACGGGCGAGACCTTCGCGTGCCATGGCGCTCATGCCACGTCGCGGAGGGTTGACCACGGCGCCGTCGAAGCGTTCTCCGCGCAGGGCGATCGCTCGGAGTGCGATCGCTACGTCGCTGCATTCCGTAGTGAGGTTGAGTCGTTGCTCGCAAGCTGCGGCATCGGCCTGCGCGACGGCGGGCGCAAAGGATTCGACCAAGTGGACCCGAGCTCCAAGCGTGGCCAATCCGAGGGCGATGGCTCCCGACCCGCCGTAGAGATCGAGCACCCGCGGTCCCGAGATCGATCCCGAGCTCGTTGGCTCGCCCTGTCCGATCCCGAACGCGTCGGCCAGCATGCTGTGCACCCGGGCGGCCTGACCACGATGGACCTGGACAAATGATCCGAACGTTGCGTGATGCACCGAATGTCCCACGCGATCGGGCGCACGAGAGGCTCCGTAAAGGAGCACGGTGTCGCTACCGAGAATCTGCGGCAGCTCCCCCTCGTGGTAGTTCGCGGCGACACCGATCACCTCAGGAGCGGCCTCGACAAGACGTTGTGCGGCCAAACGAAGCGACTCGACGGAGGTCACTCGCGAGCGCTGCACGACGAAGCTCACGAGCACTTTCGAGGTCTCGACACATACCTCGCGAAGGTCGACGGCTCGGAGCACTCCGACGCCGTCCGGGTCGTACGGGATCAACTCCGCGTCGTTGGCTATGCGCTCTCGCAGCACATCGGCCACCCGGGCAAGAGGAGGCGACAGGACTCTACACGTTGGGATATCCACGACCTGGTGGCCACCACCTTTGGCAAAGAGCCCGACCTGGCCTCCCGGGGCTACGACGAGCTTGGCGCGGCGGCGGTAGGCGACCACCGGATCGGCCGCGAGGACTGGCTCGGTGTATACGAATTCGAGGGATGGGTATCGAGCGAGCGATTGAACATGTCGTGCTCGTTTGAATGCGAGCTGCTCGTCGTAGGGAAGTCGGATGGCAGGACATCCTCCGCAACGCTCGGCGTGCACACAAACGACGCGTTCCGATTCGACGAGAGCGCTTGGCTCCGAGGAAGTATTCATGCGGACAGACTAAGGCGCCGCCTCCAAAGAATGCATGTGTCTTTGCGTCGAGGCGCTTATCTGGGACTTCAGCAGATCGGTGTGTGCGCTCCCGCAGGGGTGCTAGGGAGTGGTGCTAGGAAGAGACCACGTTGATGACCATTCGACACGATGAAGCGGCTCTTACGGAGCGATCGATACCCGGACCCGCCCTCTATTTGACCTCGTCGGCGCCGGCCAATCCACGTGCGATCATAGGGGTCGTGCACGGCTACGGCGATCACGCCGCGCGCTACTCCCACGTGATGGACGCCTGGGCGGAGCTCGGGATCGCGTCCATTGCCATCGACCTTCGGGGGCATGGACGCGCCGCTGGACAACGCGGTCATTGCATGCGGTTCGACGAGTTTTTGGACGACGCCGTGGAGCTCTCTCGCTTGGTGAGCGATCGGTTTCGCGGGGTTCCGGCGTTCCTGTTTGGCCACAGTTTTGGCGGCCTCGTTGCGGTGATGAGCGTGCTCGAAGCGCCTCGTAGCTGGCGTGTCCTCATCTTGAGCGCGCCGTTCCTCGGTCTTGCCCTCGACGCGCCCAAGGCAAAGATTGCGGCGGGCAAGGTGATGTCGCGGATTGCTCCTCGCGTGTCGCTTCCAAGCGGTCTGACCGGCGCGCAGATGACCCACGACGAGGTGCGGGCGCGCGATTACGACAACGACCCCTTGGGTTTCAAGACCGCTAATGCGCGCTGGTTTACCGAGGCACGGAGCGCCCAAGCGCTTGCCCTGACCCAAGCCTCACGTCTCTACTTGCCGCTCTACGTTCTTTTTGGCGGAGCCGATCCTGTGGCGCAGCTATCGGCGGCCAAGCGTCTTTTCGACCATGCGGCCAGCCCCGACAAGACGTTCAACGAACGTCCAGGGCTGCTCCACGAGACCCTGAACGAGCCTGAGTGGCCCTCCATCGCGCGCGCTCTTGGCGAGTGGGTTCTCGCCCGCGCCCAGTAAGCGTGCCTCCGCTTCTTGCGCTCACCGTAGCGCGCTGGAAAATGTTCTTTCGCGAGCCTGGAGCCGTCTTCTGGGCTTTTGGTTTCCCTCTGCTGCTGACCCTCGCGTTAGGCGTAGCGTTCAGAAACCGTCCGCCCGACCCGGTCCCGGTGGCGGTTGAAGACGGGCTCGAGGCGGGTGCGCTCCGCGACAAGCTATTGGCGTGTCCAGCCCCGTGCCGCGAGCCCGTGCAGGTGCGGGTTCTCGACAAGACAGAGGCCACAAGACAGCTTCGAACAGGGAAAGTGGCGCTCGTGGTGGTGCCAGGAGCACCGCTCGTATACCGCCTCGATGAGTCCCATCCCGAGAGCCGTTTGGCCCGACTGGTGGTCGATGAGCGCCTCCAAAGAGAGACAGGTGCGGCGCCTCTCCATGAAGAGCAACGCGAGCCGGGGGCGCGCTACGTCGATTTTCTCGTACCTGGGCTGATGGGCTCGAACGTGATGTCGACGGGGATGTGGGGGGTGGGGTTCGTCATTGTCGACATGCGCACGAAGAAGCTGTTGAAGCGGATGCTGGCGACTCCGATGCGTCGCGGCGACTTTCTCTTGTCCTTCGTATTGATGCGGATGTTGTTTCTCGCGTTGGAGATCCCGGTCCTCATCGGGTTTGGGTGGCTGTTTTTCGATGTACGGGTACACGGCTCCTTGGCGTTGCTTGCGTTGGTGCTTCTCGTAGGGGCGCTGGCGTTTGCGGGGCTAGGTCTATTGGTGGCGTCGAGGGCCGAGAACACGCAGACCGCAGGGGGCCTCATGAACCTAGTGATGCTTCCTATGTTCATGGGGTCGGGAGTGTTCTTTGCAACGTCGCGGTTTCCCGATGCACTTCAGCCGGTCCTACGGGCGCTTCCTCTGACCGCACTTAACGATGCGCTTCGAGCCGTGATGACCGAAGGGCTCGGCGTGGGGGCCGTACTTCGAGAGCTCGCGGTGTTGATGGGGTGGGCCGTGGGGACCTACCTGCTCGCCTTACGTCTCTTTCGCTGGCGCTAACCCCCTGCGGGGGGGCAAACCAGGGGCTTCGCCCCTACGCTCCCGTTGGTCGCTACCCCTTCCTGCGTGGTCGCGTCCATCCCGTGAGACCCTAAACGATATCGCACGGTTGCAATGCGGATGACGCTGACGTGGATGCTGACGCTGACGTGGACGCTGACGTGGACGTGGACGCTGACGCTGACGCTGACGCTGACGCTGACGCTGACGCTGACGCTGACGCTGACGCTGACGTGGACGCTGACGCTGACGCTGACGTGGACGCTGACGTGGACGCTGACGTGGACGCTGACGTGGACGCTGACGTGGACGCTGACGCT
>CAITRH010000217.1 GCA_903894755.1 uncultured delta proteobacterium | reverse complement strand
TATCGGAGCGGGACTTTCACCCGTGGTCGCATCAAGAGGTTTCAGCTGCTACATGCATCCTCCTCTTCCAAGCTTTCCTGGCGCAACAGGGTCCCTCTCCCGCCCCTCACCCGTGGGCAAGCAGAATGTCGAGGAGGGGGGATGGGCGGGGGAGGACTCAGCCCCCCTGGCACCCGACCAGCACACGCATTTTTGCGTCAGCGTCCCCCTGCACCATGGAGCAGGTGTCGGGGCAAAGGGTAAGGGAAGGCCCGCCGTCTGTGTCCTCGAAGTACCAACTGTTTGGAGCACACGATGCGGCTCCTGCGACACGGGTGAGACCTACCGTGATGACTCCCCCCTGAAGATACTGGACGGCAAGAGTGCGCGGGTCGACAATCCCCGCATCGGTGGTGGGGACGCTGTAGGAACAGGGGACCGCGGTGCGTTGCTGGATACGCTGGAGAGCCGAGGCGAAAGCGCTTGGATCGCCGTTGCCGACGTCCCAATAGTGGCAGAGAGGGATATGGGGGTCACAATAGGTCGGGCCGTGCGAGGGACCTCCACCGGCTATGGCCAATGTTTCCAGGGTAGTGTAGTTAGCATCGGTCATCCCAATGATATACGTTCGAATGCCTGTATTGAGGCGGTGCTGTCTGAGAAGATTGGCGAGAGCCGCTGGATCGGTCATGCACTGGCTAGGATCTCCATCGGTGATGAGGAGTCCAATCATGGTGCGCAGAGGCGCGATGTGGAGGGCCGTGAAGTCGATGAGGCCACGGAGGGCGGGTTCGGTTGGGGTTTCACCGGCGGGGGTTTGAGCGCTGAGCGAGGGGTCGAAGTTGGCGGAGGGAAGGCCCAACAATCCACCATCGGCGGGGATGGCAGGTATGCTGTAGCCACCTCCTACGCCGCAGGGGGGATCGGATTGGCCGGGAAGGCTGAAGTATTGGAGTGCGGCGCTATTGCCGGTGGTTCCGGCATCTGCGGCTTTGAAATAGCTTGAGATAGCGTTGATAGCGTGGCACCACTTTGAATCAATCGTCGTGTCTCCAACGTTGCATCTCTGCCCCATGGTACCGGAGCGGTCGAGCATCACATACATATCAATGGGGAGCTCGACGGGAATCCCCACGACCTCAGTGGTGGCGCAGGCGGAATCGGGGCTGACGACGCGGTCACGAACGGGGGCGTCGTAGCTGAAGTTGGCATCGGGTCTCACATCGGGCCCCGCGTCCACGCCGGGGTCGACGCGGTCGGGAGCGGAATCGCGGACTGTGCTGTCCATGGCGTCGTCCGTGGCGGCGTCTCTCGCGGGGGCGTCGACGGACTGGTCCTGGACGGTGGCATCGATGGCGCCTGCGTCCGCTGCGTCGGGGACGGAGGCATCGGGGAGGTCGCCTGGCGAGGATGTGCTGCTACAGCCGAGAAAAAAGAGAGTCAAAGCAAGGGAGGACGGAGCGCGAGGACGAGGTGCCGCTAGAAACGTCATGGGGACGAGATTACACCGAGCGCAGCGGTGAAGGGAGCGGAAATCGAACGGCCGTAAAAGTTAAGAGATGACGCGTCTTCGGGCCAGGTAGGGGGAGACAGCATTGACCTTGCGCCTAGTTGATGCGGCAGCGCGAGACCTTAGCCGTGCTCCGAGAGCCTTCGTCGGCACTCGCGCTCCTTATTCGCAAGGGCGATGAACAGGGGGCCCGCATCGACAACGTGCTGCTCGGGGTCCTGGACAGGTCCGAGTTGGCGGATTCAGCTCGGCTCGTCGAGCACGTCCACGATGGACGAGGCGAGGATGGCGCGTTCATGCCACCGCTCGAGGCGTCCCCGATCCTTTTCTGCGAGGACACGCTTCCGCGCTGCATCGGGGACCTCGATGCCGCGAACGCGAAGCACCGTAAGCACGGACCGGGCGGCTTCCTCGGCGAGCCCCTCCTTGTGCCCCTCCTTGTGCCCCTCCTTGTGCCCCTCCTTGTGCCCCTCCTTGC
>CAITRH010000216.1 GCA_903894755.1 uncultured delta proteobacterium | reverse complement strand
GCGTGTCAAGGTGCGCACGCCATCTAAAATGGATAATCGCCCGATCGCCGTTCAGAAGTTGACTAATGGATGCGCTTGCGTGTCCAAAAACCTCGGATTAACGGAGCTCAGCGGGCGCGATATGGCCAATTCTGCACCCGCAGCGCAGGAGGAACCGCCGCGCAGGGTCCCAGCGGAACGGCGGGCTGTCGTAGCGGTTCCCGACCTCAAATGTACACTGGCGGTCACTCTTCGGGCTCCGCACGACCGAGTGCTTCGTCCGTCGCAAGCTCAAGTTCCGCACGCTCGGATTCGGTCAGCGCGCGGATACGCTCTGTCAGACACGCCTTTGGGACTGCGCGAAGCTGGAATGCCAGTGCCACTGACGTCTCCTGCGGGCCCGACTCCGATTGTTCGATAACAGCCGTTCCGGCCAGGTGAGCGCTCTGACACACCACGACTGAGCGCTTACCCGTCTGCTCCAGTGGTCGAACGTTCCCGAGATCGGCCCACCACAGCTCTCCGCGTTTCACTGATGATCCTCGCGATCCAGCGCGTCGGCCCACACGTCGAGACCGGCTTCAACCAAGCGCTCGTCTTGCTCCTGGCGACCCCCCAACCGAGCCATGTCCCACCGTGCTGCGTTTCCCGTACGCACGATGAGCAATCGCACGCGCTCGCCGGGGAGCAGACGGAGTGCCCCCTCGGGACGGAGAACCTGACCGTCGAATTCTGCTTGAATTGCTTGCATGTTGTCCTTGTGTTGGCATGGGATCATGATATTTATGCTCCGGCAAACAGATCGCTATCAAGCGGGTCCACTCATGATCCCTCCTTCCGCACTGCATGCGCCACCGTTGGATCCGCCGGCCCCGGAGGAGGGACGTGATCAGGGGTGTCCGGCTGTCATCCGCGAGCCAATGGCCTCTTGATCTGACGGTCCGTATCGACAAACTTCCTCGCTCGGACTTGCGACATCCTGAGCTCCAAAGCAGCGTCGAGCGGGGGCGCCCCCCGTGGATCCGCTGGCGGCGGGTCCAGCTGCGTCGCGTACGCGACATGTTCCACGCTAAGGTTCTCTTATTGCACGTCCAGTGCAACATCGGTCGGTCGTAGCGCAGGCGGTTTGGCGAGCTTGTCGACCGTCGCTTCGACGATCTCCTTCTCGTCTGCCGTTAACCCGTATAGCTCATAAACAACAGCATCGATTTCCGCATCGGCAGCTAGAACCTGCCGCATCATAGCCGTTCTGACGGCAGGATCCTCCTGAGTTCGTAGTTGCCGGTGCCAATCCAATATTTGCGTTACCAGCGAGACGATCCGATCATGCGAGGCTTTTCCTTCAACGCATGTGGAGTCGACCGTCTTCATCGGAAGTTTAGCTAGTGCGGCCAGCTTCACTTGCGGAAAAGCCTTTTGTTGTGCTTCTCTAATTGTATGTGCATAGGCGAATCTAATGAGCTTCGAGTTGAGTACCCCAACGATATAACGGATATCGGGCCAGGTCTCTGGCGCAAACAGACCATGCAGTGAGTTACGGAAATAGGTTGCGTGTTCATGGGGACCGACGATCGGATAGGCCGCTGTTTGCCTGATGACGAACTGTGCCCGTTGGTACTTCTCGTCCTTGCTTCTGAACAGGTCGTGCTCGGAGTCGAGTCGCACCGCAACCTCTGGTGGCTTGCACCAATATCTACCCACTTGTTTTCCTTCGAGTACAGGAATGTAATTACCCGTTGCCTCCCCCAATGTCACTACCTGATCGCGCGCAGAGGTGGTACGAATACCGCAATCAGCAAAGTAAGGCTGAAGAGAAAACGAGCGGGTTGCAAGCTTCCGTAGCAGGTCCACCGAGACCGAGCACGTCCAGGGAGAGCCCGCCTCAATCACCGCATGCTGAGTCTCTTTATGTGGATCGATAATCCGTGTGGGACCACGGTACCCATTGCCTATTACAAATGTCATAATGGGAGTCGTTACTCCCTCGAACACATGCTCTCCCCAGTAGCGAGCCTCTACGAGGCCAGCTTTTTGAAGGGCGACTTGGCGCAGAGACTGATAGCCCTCCAGATGGCCCATTTGATCAGGCACCACGAAGGACGTCATCCGAGTCGAAAGACATTTTACAGATAGCTCGGTGAAAAACGAATGAGTTGTAGGCCATCCCGACGCTTCGTATCTTGTCCTGAAGAATGCACTCGGCGTCGTGCGCTCTTTTACGGTTTGCCGTCCTCCAAACGACAGGTACGGGGTGCAGCTCGCTCCATAGCGACGTCGCACCTCAATACCCGGCCATTTATGCCTATTCACCGATTGGTAAGCAACGTTGAACACGCGCGGAGATGTGCGCGCCTCCGCTGACGCGGAAGTAT
>CAITRH010000215.1 GCA_903894755.1 uncultured delta proteobacterium | reverse complement strand
CTCCCCCTCGCTCGAAGACGATCCTGCTTGCCCGAATGGGCAAGGAGGATGTCGAGGGAGAGGGGGGCGGGGGGGTGAGGTCTGCGGTCTCCCCCCAGGGCAGACGGTCTCCCCCGTGGGGCAGACGGTCTTCGCTTCAGGGCAGACGGTCTTCGCTTCAGGGGAGACGGTCTTCGCTTCAGGGCAGACGGTCTTCGCTTCAGGGGAGACGGTCTTCGCTTCAGGGCAGACGGTCTCCCCTGTGGGGCAGACGGTCTCCCCTGTGGGGCAGGCCACGGAACCTAGCGCGCCGTTGTCCTAAATCGCGTGGTTCGCCCCGATGTCCCAGCCGAAGGTCACAGGAGGCTGGACACCACCGGCCGGGTCTTGGGGCACGTAGGTGACCTGAAACTGGGCGAAGTTGAGGGCGATAGTCTCGGTCAAGCGGTCCTGCCCGCCGCTTCCTCCTAAAGACAGGCTGGTGACGATCACCTCCTTCATCGTGATCACCAGGAACTCCGTGGCGGAGCTCCCTCCCGCCTGTCGCACCGTAAGCTTTGCCTGCGTGAACTGCCGCCCTTCGGCAAGATAGCGAAACAGGACTGTCGAGGCCTTGTCGACGTATTTCGTAAGCGCGAGGTCCCGGGTGGTGACCTTGCCTCCGCCACCGCCGCCGCCGGTTCGCATGGTGCCGGATTGCGTGCCCCCCCAGCTCCACGCGAGGATGTCGATCTCTTGCCTGTGGGGCGTGTCGGTGGACTCCCCCACGACGCCGTCAATCTTGAGGAAGATCGCCAATCCGGAGTTCGTAGGGGGCTCCCCTGGGTTCTCATTGGTCGGAGCGGAGCCGCCGCCCGAGTCTGCGCATCCCGCAGCGTACGCCGCCATGACGGCGCCCATGAGGCCCATGAACTGGCGCCTGCCGACGGGACGGCGTCCGGAGTCGGTGATGACGTAGTACTCTCCCTCGGAAGGGGATTCGCCTGCTGCTTTCCTATTGTCGGTCATGAGCGCTGAGTCCCACTCACATAGGGACGTTGGCTGCGATGTCCCAGCCGAAGGTCATCGCGGCCCCGTCGGCGGAGCCGTCCTGCTTCTGGGGCTGGTAGGAGAGCTGAAATGAAGCGAAGTTGAGGGAGATGTTCTCGGTCAGGCGGTCCTCCCCGCCGCTTCCTCCCGTAGACAGGCTGGTGATGATCACATCCTTCAGCGTGACCACGAGGTATTCCAGCGGACTGTCGCCCCCAGCCTTTCGTACCGTGAGCTTCGCCTCCGAGAACTGCATTCCTGTGGCAAGATAACGAAAGAGCACCAACGAGGCCTTGTCGACCCACTTCGTCAGCGAGAGGTCCTGGATGGAGACCCTGCCGCCGCCGCCACCGGTGCGCATGGTGCCGGATTGCGTCCCCCCCCAGCTCCACGCCAGGACGTCGATCTCATCTTTGTGGATTCTATCTTGAGCCTCACCCTTGACGCTGTCTATTTTGAGAAACATGTCGACTGCCATATCCGCACCTGCCGAGTTCGAGACGTCTCCTTTCTCCTCCCACTTCGAGAGCTGGTCAAGGCGGCACGTGCTCCCTCATTCATGGTCGCGGTACCGATCGGTTGAAGGGGCCGCACGACCTGGTGCTAGAAGGCTCGCGCAGGAGGTAGCCGCGTTATGGCGTTTTTTATCGACAGCTCGGAACCAAAAGAGATCAAGGAACTTTTTGCCTGGGGCGTTCTTTGCGGGGTGACCACGAATCCGCTGATCATCGCTCGGGAGGCTCCCGACGCCGACCTTGGCGAGCGCATTCGGGAGATCCTAGCGGTGAGCACGGGGGATGTCTCCGTGGAGCTCACGACGGAGACGGAAGGAGAGATGCTCGAGGAGGCGGCGGGTTACCATGCGTGGGATCCGGCGCGGATATGCATCAAGGTGCCGATGGGGGAGACGGGTCTACGGGTGGTGCATGCGCTTACGAAGCGGGGGGTGAAGACCAACATGACCTGCCTGATGGCGATGAACCAAGCGTATTTAGCGGCGCTTGCGGGGGCGACCTACGTCAGCATCTTCTCGGGGCGGGTACGCGACATGGGCTACGACGTGCGTCCCGTGATCACGGGGACACGGGCGCTTTTGGATCGCGAGAAGCTCGCGTCGAAAATCATTGTAGGCTCGATGCGTCATCTGATGGATGTCAACGAGGCGCTCGAGTGCGGGGCGCATATCCCCACGGTAACTCCGCCTATTTTGCGCAAGATGGTCTGGAACCCGCGGACCATCGAGACGGTGAACGAGTTCAACACGGCGTGGCGCAACCGCAGCAAGAAACAATTACCGTGAGAGGCGAAGAGCTTCCCAGTCGCAAATCGTGCTAGACAGCTCATGGCGCCGTGGTAAGACGGTGTGCGTCAACCGACCCATCGCACTGCGTCACAAAAAAAGTTTACAGAAAACTAGCCTTCCTCCGGCGCCTTCCTCTATGAGGGGGCCCATCTGAATCGACACCCCTGGCGGCGTCTCCCGACGCTGTTTCGCTCGTCTCTCTGAGCGAAGGGTCATTGTCGGTGCTTGTCTTCTCCGTGCGCCGTGTTGCGGCCGCGGATCCCTAGCTTTGCTTCGCTTAGTTTTCCTTCTTCGCATCCCAGCCGAGCAGGCGCAAGCCTGTCTGACACGAGGTAAACGATGAATATTCCGATCGTGACTGCCGCACTGTTGCTTCTCGCGCTTCCGCGCGGCCCAAGTACGACCGGGGAAACCCTTTTGGCGAAGCGGACGGCAGCGTTGTCCGATGCAGCGCAGAAGGGGCGAAACGCGGCGTTTGGTGTTGCCACACGCACGTCGCGCGGACGGGAGCTTCGGGCGCTGCAGGCGTTCGAGCTGTCGTCACGACGCAGTCCTGAGTCCGTGGCTGCCTTCGCACGCGACCCGCATCTTTGCCCACCCAACATGGTGATGATTGGGCAGAAGTTTTGCGTCGACCAGTATGAAGCGTCGCTCTTGCAGGTGTTGCCCGATGGTCGAGAGACTCCCTGGTCGCCCTACCACCCTGTGCCGCAAGGCGTGGTGGTCCGCGCGATCACTGGACCGGGGGCGTTTCCGCAGGGGTATATCAGCGGGGTGCAGTCGAAGGCAGCGTGCGAGCACTCAGGAAAGCGTCTATGCAAACCCGAGGAGTGGAAGAAAGCCTGCATGGGACCGCAAGAGACGATGTTCCCTTACGGTCCGAAGCGCCGCGCCAACGTTTGCAACGACCACGGGCGGAGCTCGATGCAGTTTTACAATCCTGGGCTCAGCGACAAACCCGAGGACTCCTGGAAGTGGGGCGCTCTTGGCAATATGATGGACCCGCGTCTGAACCAATTGGAAGGCACCCTCGCGAAAACCGGAGAACACACCGGGTGCACCAACGATTACGGGGTCTACGACATGGTAGGAAATCTTCACGAGTGGGTGGATGACCCCCGCGGGACGTTTCAGGGGGGCTACTACCTTGACACCCACCTGAACGCCGACGGGTGCTATTACCGCACGACGGTCCATGAGTTCTCCCACGTCGACTACTCCACAGGATTCCGCTGTTGCACGGACGTCGATCCGCTGCCTTGAACGACGTGGGCCGGGGCAGCCGAGCCCGAGGACGAGGCGCGAAGCGTTTTTCTGAGCCGGGTCAGGTCCATGCGAAGGCCGGTACGCAAGGCGTGGCCGTGGTGGCGCGATCTGAGGTCACATCAGACTGGCACGTCCATCGCATTGCGCCGCGTCTGCACGCATGAAGCTTCTTGATTCTCCTTTTGGCTCTCCGGGCGCTTCCGGCGGGCCTCCTCCTCGCGAGCGGATGGAACCCATCCTGCTCGACCGCAACGAAAACCGATACGGACCCGCCCCCGCCTGTTTGGAGGTCTTACAACACGTGTCGCCGGAGCTCCTGTTCAACTACACCCGGGACTTCAACAAGGGCTACTACAGCGCCCTGTCCCACCGGCTCGCCCAGATCCACGATATCGACGAAAAGCACATCGTGCTCGGCTACGGTTGTGAGGACATCCTCAAACAGGCGGTTCACCACTGGCTACGTCCAGGCGAGCGCTGCTTCGTCCCGGCAGCGTCCTGGTGGTACTACGACACGATCGCCCAGGAGGTCGACGGGGTCACCATCAAGTATCCGCTCATCGAGACCGAGACTGCGTACCAGTACGACATCCAGGCGCTCGAGGAACTGCACCACAAGCACCGCGCACGGGTGCTGCTCTTGGCTTCTCCCAACAACCCCACCGGCAACCTGTTCGATCCCAAGTGCCTTCCAGAGCTGCTGTCTCACTTTCGCGACGCAATGGTCGTCCTCGACGAGGCCTACTGGGGTTTCCAGGCCAACCCCGAAGACACCGCTCGCTTGGCAAAGGAATACCCCAATGTCCTTGTACTGAGGACCTTCTCCAAGCTGCACGGCCTTGCAGGCGCCCGCATTGGCTACGGTGTGGCGGGAACCGGCCTGAAGAGCTTCCTGAAGTTCTCCGCACGCTACCTCGGCTACAACCGGATCTCAGAGCAGGTGGCCCTCGCTGCCCTCGACAGCCCCGCCTACTACGAGGATGTGCGCAGCAAGGTGGTGGCCGACCGGACAAAACTGTGCGAAGTGCTTCGTACGTTCCAGGGGGTCCGTGCCTATGACTCGCAAGCCAACTTCCTGCTCGCGCGGTTCCCAAAGGAAGTGATCTCGCCTCTCAAAGCTGCGCTCGAGCAGCGGGGGATGATCCTCAAGTTTCTGACCGACGCTGCATTTGTCCATTGCGTGCGCATCACACTTGGCACGCAGCACGACAATGCGATGCTGATGCAAGCATTCCAAGAGATCCTGCCAGCACTGCTGCAGGAGCCGTCACGAAAGGCGCCCGTATGACCCTGTGGCAAGAGTGGCACGAGGAGTATCGTCGCAGTCTCAAACCCAGGGAGCTCGAGGAGCTCGCCGACCTGCTGTTCTGTCGTCCCCCCGCCTTTGTCATCGCAAAAGCTTTGAAGCGCACTCCGGTCACTCCCGACGCGGTGAGCTTGTTTGCCGTCTTGTGGTCGCTGGTAGTGAGCGCGTGCTACTGGCAGGGACACTACGTCGCGTCGCTTCTTGGAGCCACGGCGTACTTCGCATGGAATATCCTTGATTGCGTGGATGGTCAGCTTGCCCGTATGAGGGGAGGAGGATCGCCCATTGGCCACATCATCGATGAGGTGGCGGACGTACTGAGCACCATTGCTCTTTGGGTTGGCATTGCTCACCATCTGACGGTACAACGCCCAGGAGAGCACAACTGGTGGCTTCTGAGCGTGGTCACCGGTCTGGTGATGGCCATAGAATGCAGCGTGCTCGAGGGCAAACGTCACGAATGGATGGCGCGCGTGCTTGGAATCCGCAAGAGCGTTAGGGCAGATCTCGAGCATGTCACCCGAGTGGCTGCCGGGTGGCGTGCCGAGCGCACGCATCTGTTCGGTCGCTTTGTGATCGGCTTCTATGTTGGAATGCGTTGGCTCCAGCATGTCTACCTCCCCCCCTCTGCAGACCCTGTGTACGGCACTGCGGACAACACCCGATGGGCAAAGTATCATCGCAAAGCGCTTCGGATGTCGTCCTGGCTCGGCCCCACCACACAGATGTGTATCCTTCTCGCCTGCACGGCGGTCAACCGGGTCGACGCCTACCTATGGATCGTGCTGTTCGTAGGGATCCCCTGGATGATGTTGGTCTACGTTGTGACCTGGATTGCCCGTCACCAGGAACAGCACGAGCAAGTCGAGGGGACCTGACATGCTCGTGGTACTTCTAGCCGCCGGCGCTGCCATGCGGCTACGTCCCCTGACCAACAACACGCCCAAGTGTCTGCTCCCCGTAGGCTCCCGGAGCATTGTCGCGAGGACCGTGCAACTCCTGGCCGATCGCGGACTGCAGCGATTTACCGTGGTGGATGGTTTCTGTGGCGACAAGCTTCGCAGTGCCCTCACGGGTGAGTTCCCTCCTGACTGGTTTCGCTTTGTCCGCAACGACCTTTACGGGACCACCAACAACGCCTACTCGCTGATGCTGGCGCTGCGGGCGACTCGAGAGGCGTTCCTACTGCTCGATTCCGATGTCCTGTTCGAGCCCAGCGTGCTTGACCGTCTTCTCGCCGACCCCCACGTCAATCGTCTGGCTGTGCGCACGCAGGGGGATATTGGTACTGAGGAGATCAAGGTGACGCTTGACGGGGACGGGCGTATTCGGAGCATCGGCAAGGAGGGGGACCCACGGCTTGCCATGGGGGAGTCGATTGGACTCCACGCGTTTTCGTCCGATTTCAGCGCAAGTCTGCTTGCGACGCTCGAGCGGCGTCAGCTGGTGGAAGAGCGGGTCAACGAGTTCTACGAGGCGTCCTTTCAGGAGCTGATGGACACTGGCCACGCGGTCTACCCGGTCCCCCTTGGAGAGCTGCGATCCATGGAGATCGATACCGCCGACGATCTCGCCCGTGCACGCGAGGTCTTCGGGGTGACTCGTCTGGCAGAAATGGCGGGTCTCGATCTGGACGCGGGTTAAAAGAAAAAATAGAGAAGCCACTGCCAGCTGAGCACACGTTCGGCTCCAAGAGAGCGATCTGCTGGTCGCGGAGCAAATAGCAGATGGCCCCTTCAACGCACCTGTCGCGATCGGATAGCCAAGCGCCAAGTAGGTCAGACGATGAAGTCGAACTCCCGCAGGTCGGCAAGGCTAACGCGAAGCTTTACGCACGCGCGTGCTTCGAGCTGGCGCACCCGTTCTTTGCTGACCCCCAGTAGCCCGCCAAGCTCCTGAAGCGTACGGGGCTCATCGTTCATCATACGCTCGGTCACGATGAGACGTTCGCGGTCGCTCAGGTCGCGCATGGCGCGGGACACCGACTCGCGAGCGCGGCTGTGAAACTGTTTCGCGCTCGCGGCATCTTCTGGGCTTGGGTCGTGGGATGCAACCCGGTCCATGACCGGGGAGGCATCGGGCGACGTTGCATCGAGGCTTGTTTCCCTTGCGGTGAGCAGCGGAAGTAGCTGCAAAATGCGCTCGGGGGTCAGTCCAGAAACCTCTGCCAGCTTTATCGGATCGGTCTCCCGAGTGGTGCGGTAGGCCCGTAGTGCGCGACGCTCTCCTTTGGTGGTGCCAAGACGCACCACGCGGTAGGCTCGCACCACGAATTCGCGGATTTCCGCTCGAATCCAGTACGCCGCGTACGTTGCCAGCCGGCACTCTTTCTCCGGGTTGAACTTCTTGGCCGCTCGAAGCAGTCCTACATTCCCCTGTTGAATGATATCTTCAATGGGAATTCCCCAGCGCCGGTACTCCAGCGCTACGGCGATCACGAAGGGGAGACACGCTTCGACAAGACGGTCCCCCGCCCGCTTGTCCCCCTCCCGCCAGCGTCGCGCCAGCTCCCGCTCCGTCTGCCGATCGAGCTGCGGAGTCGATTTCGACGAATCCCGGTATGTACGCAAGGCCGCGCCCCTGTAGACCGATGCCATTCACGCCCCTCCGCGACACCGGTGCCAACACTCGACGAAATGGTCGAGCCTTGCCGGTCCGCGTCAGCCGCCACTGCATCCCTAGTGCCAAATTACCTTGCGGGCGCAATGCGTCATTTCCGCAAGCCGCACGCCATGGACGCGCAACCCACGCGATCATGACGCAAAACCCGCGAAAAAGTTTCGTGAAATCGACCGCCAAAGGGCAGAGTTGGACCGCTGGCTCGCGCTAAGTCTGGATGTAGGGCCGCCCCCCTTGCTGTCCAATGGTCAAGCCTCAGCCAACGACCAAAGACTTCAACACATTGCCATGAACACCCACGATGGCGTATACACGTCCCCCGGAGAACTGCCAGCCATGCTCATCGACGTGACCCTTCCTCAGCTCGGCGAGAGCGTAACCGAGGGAACTATCACCAAGTGGCTCGTCCGCGAAGGTGACTCGGTCGTAAAAGACCAGCCCTTAGTCAACGTCGCCACCGACAAAGCCGATAGCGAAATCCCTTGCCCTGTCGCAGGACGCGTCTCTGCCCTTCTTGTCCAAGAAGGAGACGTCGTCCCCGTTCGCTCGGTCCTCTGCCAGATCGACGAGGGGGTCGCCGGCATCACCCGTCCCCCCGAACCGCCGCGTGCCGAACCGCCTCCCGCTGTACGAAGCGCCACCGGCGCTGTCCTCGCCTCCCCCACCGCCCGCAAGGCCGCCCTCGAACACGACATCGACCTGACCGCGGTCCACGGCTCGGGCGACCGAGGACGGATCACTCGCGACGACGTATTGCGCGCCAAACCGCTCCCCCAAGAAGCTCCGCCTCCGCCTCCTGCACCGCCCGTCCCCGTCGCCGCTCCCCGTCCCGCCCCCCAGCCTCCACGCCAGGTTGCCCAGGTCGCTCCGCAAGGTGCCCCGGGATTCGTCCCTCCCATTCCGGGCGTCGGCTACGGCGCATTCAAGCTCCCCCCCTACCGCCCCAATGAGGGCGACCGCCTGATCCCGTTCACCCGTAGGCGACGCATCACCGCGGACCATATGTCCTACTCCAAGGCCACCTCTCCCCATGTCGTCACCGTGGCCGAGGTCGACCTCCACAAGACCTCGAAGCTCCGCGACCTCCACAAAGACCGCTACAAGAAGGAGGGCTCCTCTCTCACCATGCTCGCCTTCGTGGTCGCCGCCACCGCCCGCGCCCTCCGTGAGCATCCCGACCTCAACGCCCGGGTCCTCGACGACGCCTACGTGGTCCTTCGCGACATCAACCTTGGCGTCGCCGTCGATTCCCCAGAGGGGCTCGTGGTCCCGGTGGTCAGGCGCGCCGACGAGCTCGGAGTCCGCGGCATTGTCCGCTCTATCGACGACCTCGCCAAACGCGCCCGCAGCGGCAAGATCACCATCGACGACCTGAGCGGCGCCACGTTTTCCGTCACCAACCCAGGCCTCAAAGGCAATCTCTTCGGAGGCGCCATCATAAGTCAGCCCAACGTCGGCATCCTCCGCATGGGGGAAATGCAAAAACGTGTGGTGGTCATCGAAGGTCCGAGTGGCGAGGACGTCATGGCCATCCATCCCGTGATGCTCATGGCCCTCAGCTACGACCACCGCATAGTTGATGGTGTCGCTGCCAACTCGTTCTTGTGGCGTGTCACGGAGATCCTCGAAAAAGGCGAGTTTGAGGTCTAAGGCACTCCCCATCAAATAGTTTCCCCGCAGACCCACCTCGCCGACCGTCGGACCTCACCCCCCCAATCTCTCGCCCTTTCACGACGTCCCCCTCCCCATCGATGGGGAGGGGGAATTTGTAAGCGCGCGAAATCGCCGGGGGTGAGGTCTGCGGTTCGGACCTGCGGTTTTCAAATGAGTTTGGTTTGACTTCGGACCCAACCTGCCGCCACGAATTCCTTGCCCTGAGCGCTCGGGGATAGGGTCGCAACGACTGCAAGAGGTTCCCTGAGCGCTCGGGGATACGGTCGCAACGACTGCAAGGGCTTACTCGAACGCTCGGGGATAGGGTCGCAATGCGTGGGAACGGTCCCCTCGAGCGCTCAGGGAAGCCCTCACAAGCGTTGTGACCCCTTCCCCGAGCGCTCAGGGAAGCCCTCACAAGCGTTGCGACCCTATCCCCGAGCGCTCAGGGAAGCCCTCACAAGCGTTGCGACCCCTTCCCCGAGCGATCGAGGTGACATGCAGCCGGCCTGCAGATCGAACCTCGGTCGGACGCGCACCCGCTCCCATGGACAGGACGTCATCGTGCCGCTGCGTACGTTGCTGGCGGATGGGGCGATGTGGCTTGGCGTTGCGGAAACGAGAGGGGGTCGGGAAGGCGTTTGGGGAAGGTCAGAGCGAGGGAGGCAAAGGCCTCACGGCAAGCTCACCTCAGACCGTGGCGAATGACGCCTCGCTGATCTCGAGAGCGGTCTTGTCTTCTTCGGCAAGCACGCGGGCTTTGTCATCGACGCCAGGAAGAACATTGCGCGCGTAGTAGACCGCCGATGCGATCTTCCCAGCATAGAACGCTACATCGGGATGTCCCGGGTCCACGGTCTTTTGCTTCTCGCTTGCCAACACGGCCGCATCGAGAAGTAGCCACGCGACTGCCGTTTCCGACATCATCTCGAGGAACCGATTGGCATAAAGCGGCACCAACGTCATGTTCCCCATCTGGAACCACATCAGCAGACGCATCGCAGTCCCTGCAATGACCTCCTGGGCCATGCCAAGCTTCTTGATGCAAGACCCAAGGACCGCGTGGCCATTGTGTGCCGCAACGAACTTGCCGATGTCCCCAAGGAACGCTTGAAGGTTGGCCCCTCCTGCCTGTCCAAGCTTGCGTCCCACGAGGTCCATCGCCTGGATATGGTTAGTCCCCTCATAGATTGAGAAGATCTTGGAGTCACGGCAGTACTGCTCGACCGGATAGTCACGTGTGAAGCCCGCGCCGCCGTAGGTCTGGATCGCGGTCTCGCTGACGCGAAACCCCTGGTCCGAACCGTAGGCTTTGACGAGCGGCACGAGCAGGTCGACTTGGCCCTGATGATAGGCCACGGCGGCTTCATCTTTGCCCGTGTAGGCGCGGACGCAGTCTTGGTGGTGGGTGAGCTTGATGGCCAACGCGCGAACCCCCTCGACCTTGGACTTCATGTCAAGGAGCATCCGACGCACGTCGGCGTGCTGAATGATCGGAATGCGCGGCGCGGTCGCGTCTTTCCAGTGCGTGATGCTCGAGCCTTGCTTGCGTTCCTTCGCATACTCGAGCGCATTGAGGTAGGCCGTGGATGCCTGACTGAGTCCCTGGACGCCGACCGCGATGCGAGCGCCGTTCATCAACTTGAACATCTGGGGCATGCCCTGATTGAGTTTGGCATCTCCCCCCACCGGCACGCCGACGCACTTGCCGGCTTCGCCAAAGCTGATCATGCAAGTGGCCGAGCCGCAGATGCCCATCTTGTGCTCGATCGCGACGACCTGGACGTCGTTCGTCTCTCCAAGGGTCCCCTCGTTATCGATCCGGACCCGCGGCACGATGAACAGCGTGAGCCCTTTGGTTCCGGCGGGCGCTCCCTGAACACGGGCGAGCACCAGATGGATGATGTTGTCGGCCATGTCATGGTCGCCACCGGTGATGAACACCTTGGTGCCGACGATCGCGTAGGTGCCGTCGCCGTTGGGAGTCGCGGTGGTTTTCGCCGCTCCGACGTCGCTTCCGGCCTGCGGCTCGGTGAGGCACATGGTGCCGCCCCACTCCCCTTGGTACATCCGCGGGACATACAGGTGACGTTGTTCCTGAGTGCCGAAGGTCTCGATGACCTCGGCGGCTCCGTGGGTCAGGCCGGGATACATGGCAAACGCCACATTGGCGCCATTCAACATTTCCTCGACAAGGATCTGGATCGAGTGGGGCGAGCCGGCGCCCCCGTGATCGGCGCTGACAGCGATGGATTTCCAGCCCGCTTCGTAAAGGCTTTTCCACGCTTCTTTGAAGCCCGTGGGAGTCTTGACCCGTCCGTCTTCGAGACGGCATCCCTCGGTGTCACCGACGGCATTGAGCGGACCGATGGTTTCTCGGCACCAGCGGTAACACTCAGAAAGAGAGGTGCGAACCTGTTCTTCATCCCATGCTTCGAATGGGGCTTTACCGAGGAGCTCCCCGATCTTGAACTGCTCGAAGAGCAAAAAGTTCAGCTCACGGAGGTCGGCTTTGTATCGATTGATCTTCTGGACTGGTTTGGACACGGCAAAGGCTCCTTTTGCTGCGGCTACCGAGTCCGGCCTCGATGCCGGCCCTCACCGCTGCGACGCGCAAGAATGCCGGGTTACCTTAGGGTGTGTCCGCCAGACCGTCACCCCCTAAGTGCATGTTCCCCGCAAGATTCGACGCGCCGCGGCTCTACCGATGTCCGATCCCGTCCACCTGCCCCTCACGGCACCGGTCCGTACACGCGGGATCGTCCGAACACTGCGTCGAGCAGTCCCTCGCGCGCTGCTGCTGACGGGCACACGCGGGGTTTCGCTCGCAGCGCATCGGATCCTTCGACGCGGTCCCCTCGAGCGTCTTGCAGCCCCACACGCCAAGCACGCCAGCCACGCCAAACACGCCAAACACGCATGCCGCAAACCGCATCGCGCGAGTGTGGAGGCGAACCGACCGCGCGTCGAGGTCATCTCCCCAAAGCCAAACGCCCTCCAAAAGGAGGGCGCCTGGGTCGACGTCGCACGTAAGCCGAGTTCTGTTCCGCATATCCGTCGCCGCATATGCGGTCGGGATCATTCCTCTAGGAGAGCCGTTACCGACCCCCTCTAGCAGCCAACCCGCAGGCTCGGGCGAGTCACCCTCCGACGGCCTCTCGACCGCTACGCCTGCCTATTCGACCTTGCTCCCAATGGGGTTTGCCATGCCGTCGGCGTTGCCGTCGACGCGGTGGGCTCTTACCCCACCGTTTCACCCTTACCTGGCGACGCCTTGAACGTTGAGCCAGGCGGTTTGTTTTCTGTTGCACTTTCCTCGGCGTTCCCGCCACCGGGTGTTACCCGGCATCGCACTCTACGGAGCTCGGACTTTCCTCCCGCCGTGCCGACATAACTGCACCCGCACGGCCGGCGATCCCGTGGACGGCATCGACAAGACGCACCCTAGACCAACGCGCTCCACAGGTCCATCGTTTCAGTCGGCGTAGTCCTGCTTGGCCGCTTCCACGAGCTCTTTGGCCTAATGGACTCCCTAGGAAATAAATACATCAGAGCTAAACCAACCCCATCTTGAAAACCGCAAGTTTGAACCGCGGACCTCACTCCTCGGCTCCGGCCTGGTGCTGAAAAACAAGGGAGCGACCCCCTCACCGTCGTCTCGGGAACCCCACAGTTCACCTTCACGACCACCGTGGCGAGCAGCAGCACCTACGCCGTGACCGTGTCGACCTCGCCCAAGGGCCCGCTGGAGAACTGCACGGTCTCCAACGACACGGGCACGGTGACGGGGACCACCATTACCAACGTAGCGGTCACCTGCTCCACAACGGTGACAGTCCCCGGCATGGACCGATGCGAACACCTATTGCATCTCGGCCGGCAAAAGGTTGCCGACCGAGGAGGAATGGGAGTATGCAGCGCGCTACGATGACAGCCGCACCTACCCGTGGGGGAGTACCTGGCCAAGCGCCACGCTTGCAAACTACGGCACGAGCGGCACGACAGCGGTGGGGAGTTATCCAAACGGCGCAAGCAAACTCGGCATTCAAGACCAGGCCGGGAACGTGTGGGAGTGGACGAGTACGTTGTACTATGGCACGACGCCCTGCACGGGTACGAGTGGCAACTCCCGGGTGTTGCGCGGGGGTTCCTGGAACTACAGCGATGCATCGACCCTGCGCGCGGCCTATCGCGACGTCTTCAGCCCGTCGAACCGCTACGACAACAACGGGTTCCGGTGCGCGAGGACCCTGTGAAAGCGAAGTACGGACGCGGCTGCTTCACTTTTGTCTTGCACAAACCCCTGATCCCTGAGTTCTGAACCCCTGATCCGATCCTAGCCGGTGGACCGAGTATGTCGTCGGAGGGAGTCCTAATACTGAGTCCCTTCCCATCTACCGTGTGGCCTTGGATGTCTGTGTGCGCATCGACACGATGGTGATCCATTTTGGTCGAGCGCCTCGGAGGCCATCGATGGGGAGGGGGACGATGGGAACGCTCCGAATCCATGTGGGGGTGAGGTCCCTGGAGGCCTCCTAGCTGACACTTGTCTGCGAAGCCTACCAGGCGATGCATGTACTGCGTGCGGCGACTCTGGTTCTCTGGGCCGTTGTCCTGGTCGATGGTGCTTCGACACCAGCCGAGCTCACGCTCCACCCATGTCTGCCCTCCGGGCCCCAACGTTTGGACCGTTTCCGCCTGAAAGAGCCTCCGTGCGGCTCCTTTGAACTTCTTGGAAGTATTCTTGAGGTACTCCTTCACCCGTGCAGTTCGGCTTGTCAGATCCATCGCTCCGTTATGCTGCTCTCGCTTCCCCAGAGTCTCAGCCGTTGCTCATTTATTATGTTTTCCTGGGGTGTCCCCAACAAAGAGACGGTTCTAATATAATCTAACGGGAAGCTGGTGTATTTATTTCCCTAGGGAGTCCCTTATCCCGCGGAGTTCCGGCGGCGCTATCAGTCGTCGGTGTTGCAGCTAGAGCCTCGCCGAAAAGGGGATGCGGCCTGGGGTCAGTCCGGCCCTTGCAGGGGAAGTGTCTCGACAGGTTGCTGATAGTGACTCGGTGCGAGCAGGGCTTGCTGCGCTCGAACGACGCGGCATCACACTGAGTCAAGGCAAGACGCTGCGCATGGTGAACCACTTCAGCCATCGCGCGCTCGAACAACGCTCCCACTGGATGGCCATAGTGAGGGCAGGTGGCGCCCTTCTGCGCGGCAAACACATGGTGGTTGCAACCGAGAGCGCGTCCCGGCAAAGAGTGGACGTCGTCGCGCCAACGGTCATCGACGCTACAATGCCCCCTGGCGTGAGCCGAAGATCCTTGTCATCTACGTCATCGATGACAGGGATGGATTGCACACGAATTTCGACCCGTGTACGATTGTACACTGGAGGATTGTAATGCCATCTTCGCTATGCTCGAGGCGTAGCTTCAGGCGCTCGGTGCCCAGGAGGCCAGTGCCCTGATTGTTGTCAGCGAGGTCGCCAAGTGGATCTGGGAGTGCACGGCAAAGCTTGCGGCCAGTATCGGACTGCCTCCCGAAAAACTCGTGGAGTGGTAGACAAGTGCCATGCGGTTGCAACCCTCCACGAGGTCGCAGACTTCTTCTCGCACGTAGACTACTTTAAGGAGATCTTAAACCACGCCCACCTCGAAACCCGCCGTTCCCGCCATACTCCGTTTTGGCCTGCGGTGCCTGCTCACGTACTTTAAGTACGCTGCGCGGGCTCCTCGGCCAAAGCCTCGTCTGGCAGAAACAGCGGGTCTCGATCTGGACGTGGTTTATCGCACGTAGACTACTTTGCCCGCAACGAGAAACGAATGCAATACAGCAGGTTCGTCTCGATGCACATACCCATTGGCAGCGGGTAGACTCTCGATCAGTCTCGGTAGACTCTCGATCAGTCTCGGT
>CAITRH010000214.1 GCA_903894755.1 uncultured delta proteobacterium | reverse complement strand
CGTCTGCGCTGCCTGACTTCGCGCCGCCAACGTCTGCGCTGCCTGACTTCGCGCCGCCAACGTCTGCGCTGCCTGACTTCGCGCCGCCAACGTCTGCGCTGCCTGGGGTCGCTCCCAAACCAGCAGCACTGCCTGACGTTGCTCCCACACCGTCTGCGCTGCCCAACTTCGCTACACACGCCTGGCGCATCACGCGGATCGCGTTACACTTCGTCACCGCCCTGATTCTGTCGTTGCCACGCAGCCTTGATGGGGTCTTCAGTTCCATCGTCCACCATATTAAATCTCGAAAAGAGAAGTCTCGTCCCCGGCAGCTCGACGTCCTGCCGTTCCGAAGTTAGTTGGTAAACGTCTATGGGGCTGGGGGGTGAGGTCTGGGGCGTGAGGGGCGGAGCGATGTGGCCGAGAGTTGCGGGGCAATGGCGGAGAGGGCGAGAACAAGTGCATTCCACCGCCATGCGCCCTAGCGTGCGTCCATGCGCTTGCACGCCTTCAACAAGGTCAAAATTATCGCCACGCTGGGGCCCTCCTCCAACACCCTCAACATGGTCCGCGCCCTCATCCGAGCCGGCGTCGATTGCTTCCGCCTCAACTTCTCTCACGGCGACGGTCCCGCACTAACCCCACTCATCACCATGGTCCGCGAAGCCTCCAGGCTCGAAGGCGCCACCATCCCTATCCTTGGCGACATCCAAGGACCCAAACTTCGTATCGGCAAAATGCCCATCGAAGGGGTCACCCTCACCGAAGGCGCTCCATTTGTCCTCACCTCCAGACTGGTCGAAGGCAGTGAAACGGAGGTCCACTCCCCCTATGAGTTCCTCACCAAGGACATCACCGCCAACGCAAGGATCCTGCTCGCCGACGGAAGCATCGAGCTCACCGCCGAGCGTATCGACGCGACCGACGTGCACTGCCGCGTCGTGACCGGCGGACGGCTCTATTCAAACAAAGGACTCAACCTCCCTGGAACGCGTCTCTCCGTCGAAGCCCTCACCGCCAAGGATCATCGCGACCTGGCCTTCGTGGCCGAGTCCGACATCGACATCGTGGCCATCTCCTTCGTGAGGACTCCCCAAGACCTGGCTGTCGCCCGGTCGCTTCTGGTGCGTCGAGGAAGGATCCCCGTCGTGGCCAAGCTTGAACGTCCCGAGGCACTCGATCACCTCGATGCGATCCTCGAGGCCTCCGACGGCGTCATGGTGGCTCGCGGTGATCTTGGGGTCGAGATGCCATTCGAGCGCGTTCCTATCCTTCAGAAGCAGATCCTCCAGCGTGCGGGCGAACGGGCGAAGTGGGCTGTCGTGGCTACCCAAATGCTTGGGTCCATGGTCCTCAACAGTCGACCCTCGAGGGCCGAGGTTTCGGACGTGGCCAATGCGGTCATCGACGGGGCGGATGCCATCATGCTTTCCGAGGAGACCGCGACGGGCAGGAAGCCGGTGGCTGCTGTTGAAGCCATGGTGCGCATTGCTCGCGAGGCCGAAACGAGCGTGCATCAAAACACTGCTGCACTCGAAGCCGATATCGTCTCGTTTGCCGCTGGGGCTGCCGGGGCCGCCGTGAACGCCGCCATGCGTCTCAAGGCCAAAGCCATCGTGACGCTGGGCGGGTCGGGGCTCACGGCGCTGCTGGTGTCGAAGTGGAAACCGACGGTGCCCATTTTGGCAATGAGCTCCCACGAGGGGACCTTGCGTCGGTTCAACGTGCTCTGGGGCGTCGT
>CAITRH010000213.1 GCA_903894755.1 uncultured delta proteobacterium | reverse complement strand
GAAAATCGTCTTCGAGAGAGGGGGCTCGGAACAGTGGTGCACGAGGCTCTCCTCCCCCCTCGCTCGAAGACGATTTTCCTTGCCCGAACGGGCAAGGAAAATGTCGAGGGAGAGGGGGGCTGGGGGGGTGAGGTCTGCGCGAGCGGAAACCTGCGGTTTTCAAAATGGGTTTTGTTTAACGACCTTTCCTTGCGCCGCAACCGTCCTGGAACGTACCCTCCGGTCCCAATACCCCCATGACCGTCTCGTCCAAGCAGATCCTCGGGATAGCTCTAGTCATCGCCGTTGGGCTCGGGGGGCTTTTCTTGGCCAAAGAGGCCGGCCCCTTCGCCATCACCATCGCGCTGCTCGCAGCAGCGGCCATTCTCTACGCTGGAAGCGGCGTGGGCGGTGGGGTTGCCATCAACGGGATCCTCGAAGCTATCCGCAGCGCCAGCCTTGGCGACCGCACTCCGCCTCCCATCGGTGCGCCGCCCGACGCCGTGCGCCTCTTCGACGAGCTAGGCACTCTCGCCGACCGACGTCGCAAGGAGGCTCTCGTGCTCGCTCAATTCGAGCCCCTCGTCGACGCCGTTCGAAGGAGCGGAGCAGGCGAGCGTGTGGCGGCTCCAACCGGCGCAACTGCCGAGGTCCTGCGGGTGTTTGACGAGCTTGGAAGCCTCGCGGAACGTCGACGCAAAGAGGCCAGCGAGCTCGCCCACCTCGATGGAGTCGTCGATGCCGTCCGTCGCGCCAGTGCAGGCGAGCGCACCTCCCCTCCCACCGGTGCGTCCGTAGAGGTCCTTCGACTTTTCGATGAGCTCACCAACCTCTCGGAACGTCGACGTAAAGAGGCCGGCGAGCTTGCCCAGCGCAAGGCCGAGTACGACCAGTACGAGCGCACCCTCGACGAGGCCAGCCGACGTCTCAGCGAGGGGGTCACCGCCCAACTGTCGGCCTCCGACGAGACCTCCCGCCTCATCAAAGACCTCGCCAACGCCATCCGAGAAATAGCCCTCAACATCGACGCGCTCACCACCTCTGCAGAGGAGTCCTCCTCTTCGATCCTCCAGATGACCGCCACCAACGACGAGGTCGCGGAAAACGTCGGCGAGCTCGCTGGAAGCGTTCGTGAGACCGTCTCTTCGATCGAGGAAATGGCCTACTCGATCAAAGAGGTCGCCAAAAACGTCGACGCCCTCTCGCTCACCGCCGAGGAGACCAGCTCCTCAATGAACGAAATGGACGTCTCCATCGATCAGGTCCAGTCGAACGCCAACGAAACCGCGCGTCTCTCCGAGGAGGTCGCACTCGACGCCGAAAAGGGCGCGGAGGCTATCCTCAAGACCATCAGCGAGATCTTCCGCATCAAGGAGTCGTCGCAGGAGGCCGTCACGGTCATCTCCACGCTCGGTTCACGCATCGAGGCCATCGGGCAGATCGTCAACGTCATCGATGACGTCGCAGAACAAACCAATCTTCTGGCGCTCAATGCGGCCATCATCGCCGCGCAGGCGGGCGAGCAAGGCAAGGGGTTCGCCGTGGTCGCTGACGAGATCAAGGACCTTGCCGAGCGCGCCGGGGCAAGCACTCGCGAGATCACCGACCTCATCAAGACCGTGCAGACGGAGTCGAAGAACGCGATCAACGCGGTGGAGCGTGGCGCCCATCTCGTGGACCGAGGCGTCGAGGTTTCCAACGAAGCCGAGCGAGCTCTGAAGAAGATCCTCGAGTCGTCGCAAAAGTCGACGAACATGGTCAAGGCGATCGCCCGGGCCACCGTGGAGCAGGCCAAGGGGTCCAAGCAGGTGACCGACGCCATCGGCCGGATCGCCGAGACCGTGCAGCAGATTGCCGCCGCGACCGCCGAACAGGCGCGGGGGTCCGAGCTGATCATGAAGAGCGCCGAGAAGATGCGCATCATCACCCAGCACGTCGAACGAAGCTCCCAGGAGCAAGCGCGCGGTGGCAAGCAGATCTCGAACGCCATCGAGACCATTTCTCACATGGTCTCGCAGCTCAACTCCGCTCACAAGACCCAGTCGCGAGGCAGCGAACAGCTCCTCGGTGTCGCCGCGCGCATCGAGGATGGCGCCCGCAATCAGGACGCCTCGCTACGTCAGCTCGTTCAATCGATCGAGCGGCTCAAACGCGCGTTCGCGTGATCGTCCTAAGCCATTGCGTGAGAGCTCTCTCTTGCGCTATCTGACTCGCCAATGGACATACGGGTTCTGCTCGAACCGACCGTCGATCTTCCCCGCCTTGGGAAGCTCCTCGACGAGCTTGGCCATGCGGGCCGGCTCTGGGTGGTGCACAGCTTCGGCAAGCGGGATCTCGCAGCGCTTTTCGAGGCGGCCCAAGGGGCTGACCCACTCACTCTCGAGGGGTTGGTCCCCGACGATATGGCACCGCTTGTCGAGGTCATTCACCACGGCAAAAACTCCCTCCCCATGCGGAGCCACTTCCAGAAGCGTTTCTGCCGAGCGTCCAGCGAGCCCGGGCTCCTGTGGGGCTACAACCATCAGGCCATGGCATGGGCCACCGGCCCAGGCTACTTCGTGACCCGCATGGGAGAGACAGCGGGCGAAATCGACATCGACTACACGTGTCTTCCGACAGAGAAACCGACCCCGTGGCCTCCCATCGTCCCCAACACGGCGCGTCTCGGGCGCTTTGTTTATGCCGGCATGGTGGATATCCTGCGTAGGGTTTCCTCCCATGTGACCATCGGTCGGGCAAAGAAGGGGGGCGGGTTCATGGACGCTTGGTTTGCGCTAGTGCGAGAAGACAGCCCTAGGGGCTAACGGAGGAACGGTGAGAGCATTTATCACCGCGCACAGGCCGCTCATGATGAAGCGGGCCCACGCCTATTTGCGCGCGCATGCAGAGAAAATTATGGCCGAGGACGTCGAGCGAGAAATGGAGCTGATGTTGGCCCAGCTCGAGACGCCCGGCGTTGCACCTCCGGAGATCCCGTCTGTCAACGGCTACCTTCGCGTGTTGGTGCGTGAAGCCGTGGGACGAGCCCGGCGTCGTCGCAAGCTGATCGAGCAGATCGGAGCCGGAGACGACCTCGATGCCGTCTCGGACGACCTCGCCCGTCTGGACAAAGAGCCCGCTCCCGTTCCTGAACCCCTCTTCGCGCAGGCAAAAGAGGCGCAGGCCCGTCTCGAGCTCGTCAAACTGCGCCTTAGCCCTGCGGACTCTCTCCTGTTTGCGCTTCTGTTCGAAGATGATATCCCCGCCGAGGTCATCAATGAGGCGCTCCTGCTCGACCTGTCCGAGATCGCCGACGCGAGGGCAAGAATCGTCAGGGCGGCCGTAGAGGCGGGGTTGAATCCCGATCTCGACCCGCTGGAGGCGACGATATGACCGAGCCCCTCGACATCCGTATGGAGCGCAAACTGCACCGCTTGGCCTCCCTGGCCGAAGCCGATGACCTCAAGGAGGAGCATGTCAACGAAGCGCTTCTGGCGCTCTTGCGCGGCGGCGACCTCAGTGACGACCTCAACGACGCCATATCCCACGTTGCGGCCTGTTCCGTGTGCCGGGCCCGTCTCACGGAAGGACGGGTGCTGGGGCGGAGCATGGTGGTGGTCACCATCGAGGCTCCCCCCGAGAGCAGCCTCGCGATCGAGCGGGTGGCCGAGGGTGCGCACGCCCGACTGTTCGAGCGGGGGAAGGGACGATGGACGGCGGTGGTCGACGCTGCGCGGGTGGACGACCTGACCGGTGGACTCGAGAAACCCGAAGGATCGCAGGTGACGCGTCTCGGCGTCGGAGCTCCCTTCGATGTACCTGTCGAGGATCTCCGCGGCCCTCGTTTGCCCATGGCCTCTTCCACCGACCTCGCCGTAGAAGCCGGAACCGACGCCGCCGAGGTGCAGGCGTGGGCCAAAGCGGCCCGGACCGCTCCCAAATACGAACACCACATCTCTCCGCTTTGGCTGACCCTAGGGTTGCTCGCCGTTGCCGTTGCCGTTGCCGTCGCGTACCTGCTCGCCTCTCGTTGAGCCGAGCCGCCCGTCCGAAAGCACGTTGCCCCCATCCGAAAGCACGTTGCCCCCATCCGAAAGCACGTTGCCCCCGTCCGAAAGCACGTTGCCCCCATCCGGAAGCACGTTGCCCCCGTCCGAAAGCACGTTGCCCCCGTCCGGAAGCACGTTGCCCCCGTCCGGAAGCACGTTGCCCCCGCGGCTGGGGTAGCCTGGGCCTTCTTCGTGAGCATCGACCCAGACAACAATAATTGCTAAGAGCGTCGCCGCCTCGCGCAGACGACTGATCTCCCTAATGAAACTCCCGAGCTCCCCCATGGCCGATTCCACCTCCTGTCCCGCCCGTCCGAACCAGCCTCCCTTGGTCGAGCGGGGACTTCGCATCGCGGCTTTCGGGCTCATAGCCCTTGCGCTCTGGCTCCAGGCCCGCGGCTCTTCGGCCTTGGTGACAGCCTCCCTGTGGGGAGCCGTTCTCGTCGTGTTCGCCTCCTCCTTTGGCCTGCGCTGGTGGCATGCACAGGTTGTCGAGGAATCCGAGGGGGCCCCGACCGAACGCGCCGCTAGTGCGCTCCTTCGTCGTGGAAACCCGCTGCGGTGGGTCCGCGGGGGGGTGACCGCGCTGCTCGGGGCGCTGTTTGCGTTCCTGCTGATGGCCCACGACGGGCAGCTTCGGGTCGGCGTCCCTCTGGGAGCGCTGTTGTGCGTGGTGGCGAGCTGGGGGCTGATGGACCTGCTCGGCAGTTTCGACGACGACGGGCACGTAGCGGCTTGCACGGAGTTTCGGAGCCTCGTGGGTCCGCTGCTTCGGATGGCAGCGGCGCTCGTGTTGTTCGGGACTGCACTCTCCCTTGCGCATCGATCGGCCTTGTTGCCGCAGCTCGTGTGGGGACTGGTGGTGACCGCCAGCTTTGTCGCCGTGGTGATTGCCATCTTCGAGCTAGGAGTGGCTCTCGGGCCGTTCAAAGAAGACGAGACCGGCGCGTCCCGCCCCCTGCTTGAACGTCATGGCTTCTGGCTGATTGTGGCGGCTGCCTGCTTGTATTTCCCGACACTGGGAAGCTTCTCTCTATGGGACCCATGGGAAACCCATTATGGCGAGGTCGCGCGCGAGATCCTGGCCCGTGACGACTGGATATCGCTCTGGTGGGCCCAGGATGGCTGGTTTTGGTCCAAGCCTATCCTCGACTTTTGGATCCAGGCCTTGGCCATGGCAACCGTAGGGGTGCACACCCAGCCGGACGCGTTCTTGGTGGGACATGGAACGTTGCCTGTGCTTCATCCCGAGTGGGTGGTGCGGACCCCGGTGGTGCTGCTCACCATTTTTGCCATGTATGTCCTTTACAAGGGGGTGGCGAAGGCGTTTGGACGTCGCGCGGGACTCCTTGGGGGGCTGGTCTTGGCGACCATGCCGGACTGGTTTTTTCTGGCACGTCAGACGATGACCGACATGCCGTTCGTGGCGTCGATGACCGCTGCGATGGGGCTCTTGCTGCTTGGACTGCGCACCGATGTGGCCCACGAGGCACGTCTTTACGAAGTCAAAGTAGGACGCCTGGTATTGCGTCTTTCCGGCTGGCATCTGGTGTTTGGCGCCATTTTGGTCTGTGTGGTGCCGCAGATTCTGTATCTAGCGTCGCGCAATCTCGAACTGGTGCTGCACGGGGCGGGGCCTTACGGGCTTCGTCGTCACTGGGACGAGTTCAAGAGTGGTTCTGCGGGCAACTGCGGCCTTCCTGGCAACGAGGCCTGTACGGCAAGTGCTCCCGCGGGTCTGCCACGAGCGGGGGTTGGGGGAAAGGCCGCGGAGCTATTCATAAGGACCTTTGGGGCTTTCGAGCCTGCGGTGCAGGGGCTCGTGTGGTGCGTGGCGCTGGGGGGATTGCTCTATCTGAACTGGGGAGAGCGCAGGGTACGGCGTCTTTACTACCTAGGGGCCTGGCTTCTTGCGGCACTTGCAACGATGGGCAAGGGGCCCGCGGGGTTTGCGATCCCGATGATCTGCGTCTTTGCCTACGTGTGCACCAAGAAGCGTTGGGAGGAACTGACGCGGCTCGAAGTGGTCAGTGGGCTTCTGATCATTCTTTGCGTAGCGCTCCCTTGGTACGTGGCGATGTACGTGCGTCACGGGTCCCCCTTTACCGACCGTCTCATTTTCCACGACATGTTCAATCGGGCCTTCAAGCATGTGCACGACACCAACGAGGGGGATGACACGTCGTTTCGCTATTACGTTTGGCAGCTCGGGTATGCGATGTATCCATGGACCGGGCTGGTCCCCGCGGGGCTGATGTATTGGCTTCGACGTGGCGACTCGGCGGATCACGAAAAGGGGGACACCTCGGTCATGCTGGCGATGTGGTTTCTCTTTGCGTTCGGGCTCTTCTCGTTCATGGGGACCAAGTTCCACCACTACATTTTCCCAGCCGTGCCGCCCGCAGCGATGTTGGTTGGCGTGGTGCTCGACGATCTGCTGGGGGAGCGCTTTGCGTTGAGGAAGCTAGCCCTTGTAGAAACGTTGGCGGTGATTGCGGTTTCGGTGACGTTGGTGGTGACTGGGGCAGCGTGGTTTTGGCCCGGGTCGGTCTTTGGTGCACGGGATCCCGTAGGACCGCAATCGCCACCGTCGTGGGCCTTCGGGGGGCTTCTTGTGGGCATCGGGCTGGGGCTTGCAGTGGCATGGGGAATTTGGAGGCACAAGGCAGGCGAAACCAAGGAGCTGTCGGATCCACGGGGGGAGCACGAGTCAAGGATGCTGGCGGCCTCGGCGGTTGGGGGAGCGCTTGTCCTGGTGCTCGTGGGACGCGATCTTGTACTTCGAGGCGAGGGGGATCAGCCTGGGGCGATGCGTCTGTTGCAGCTCTTTACCTACAATTACAGGAGGCCGTGGCCGGATTCGCTGGATTTCACAGCGGCGCTCAACGGGTTTGCCTGGGTAGCGGTGGCATGTTCGCTTCTATTGGCAGTGAGGGCCTTGCGGGCGCATGCAACGGTGGCGTTCGTGGCGTTAGCGATGGTGTGGGGCCTTTGGGGGACCAACGTCTACATGACCAAGACAGCGCCTCATTGGGGGCAGCGCGAGGTGATAGCGGCGTATTACCAGAACCGGAAGGGACCAGAGGAGCAACTGGTGGCCTACCAGATGAACTGGAAAGGGGAGAACCTGTACACGGGCAATCGGATACCAGCGTTCGTGTCGAGCGGCGCCGGGTTTACGTCGTGGATGAAGAAGCAGCGGGACGGGGGAGCGAAGGTGATGTTCTTCGTGACGGAGCACAGTAGGGTGGGGGGACTGAAAAGCGAAGTGTCAGGGCGGTCGTACCAGGAGCTCACCGATCGGTCCGTGTGCAACAAGTTTGTGATGGTGCGGGCCGAGTTGTAGTTCTTGGGGGCACTTTGGTCTAGGGTCAGCGGCCCATGACGTTATTGCCCCCATTCGAGCGTGACCAAGTCCGCTCGCTGTACGACCTCGCCTTGTTTAGCCTCATCGACGACGCACGCGCGGTGCATCGGAGGCATCACGCCGACAACGAGGTGCAGCTCTGCTCGCTGCTCAGCGTCAAGACCGGTGGATGTCCTGAAGACTGTTCCTATTGTCCCCAGTCCAAGCACTACGAGACGCATGTGGAGCCCGAGAAGATGCTCGACATCGGGTCCGTTCTCGAAACGGCGCGTCGAGCCAAGGGGCTAGGTTCTACCCGTTTTTGCATGGGGGCTGCGTGGCGTGAGGTCAAGGAAGGGCCCGCCTTCGAGCGGGTGCTCGACATGATTCGCGGGGTCAAAGCCATGGGGATGGAAACCTGTGTCACCCTCGGCATGCTCAATGAGTCCCAGGCGCAGCGTCTGAAGGACGCGGGGCTTGACGCGTACAACCACAATCTCGACACCAGCCGTGAGCACTACGGGTCGATCATCAAGACACGCAGCTACGACGACCGTCTCGAGACCATTCAAAACGTGCGCAAGGCCGGCATTACGATCTGTTGTGGTGGCATCATAGGCATGGGAGAGAGCATCGACGACCGCTGCGAGATGCTGCGCACGCTGGCCAATCTTGCCCCGCAGCCTGAAAGTGTGCCTATCAACGCGCTTGTTGCAGTCAGAGGGACCCCACTCGAACACATGCCTCCTGTCGACCCATTGGAGCTTGTCCGCATGGTCGCGATGGCGCGCATTCTGATGCCAAGAGCGCGTGTGCGGCTGTCGGCGGGACGTGCCCAGCTTACGCGGGAGTGTCAGATCTTTGCCATGTATGCAGGCGCCAACTCCATATTTTATGGCGAGCAGCTCCTGACGACTCCGAATGCCGAGGCCGCCAGCGACCACGCGATGCTGCGTGACGCTGGCCTCGTTCCAGCGGCGGGTTAACCCTCGCCTTCTTTGGAGATCGCCTCCGAGGTTGACGGGAGCACTGCTCCGCCGCTCGTTTCGGACCTATGGTCCGCGTCATGAGTTATCCACACCTGCTCGCTCCGCTCGACCTCGGCTTCACCACACTGCGCAATCGGGTCCTCATGGGCTCGATGCACACCGGACTTGAAGAAGCGTTCGGCGGATCCAGAAAAATGGCCGCCTTTTACGGGGAACGCGCCCGAGGCGGCGTTGCTCTCATCGTCACTGGCGGCATTGCTCCGAGCTTCGAGGGAAGAGGCGGGCCCTTTTCCGCGCAGCTCACTAACCTTGTCCATGTTTGGCAACACAAGAAGGTCGCCGCTGCGGTCCATGCCGAAGGGGGCAAAATTGCCCTCCAAATTCTTCACGCCGGTCGCTACGCCTTTCAACCCTTTGCCGTCGCCCCCTCCGCCATCAAGTCACCGATCAGCAAGTTCAAGCCCCGCGCGCTGTCGTCCAAAGGGGTCGAAAAGACCATCAATGACTTCGTTCGCTGCGCCCGATTGGCCCAAGCCGCCGGCTATGACGGCGTTGAGATCATGGGCTCCGAGGGCTACCTGATCAACCAGTTCATCGCCGCCAGGACCAATCGGCGCACGGATACCTGGGGAGGCGCCTACGAGAACCGTATCCGCTTCCCCGTGGAGATTGTGCGACGCACCCGCGAGGCTGTAGGCCGAAACTTCATCATCATCTACCGCCTCTCGATGCTCGACCTCGTAGATGACGGCAGCACATGGGAGGAAATCGTGGAGCTCGGCAAGAAAGTCGAGGCTGCCGGCGCTACCATCCTCAACACCGGCATTGGCTGGCATGAGGCGCGAGTCCCGACCATTGCCACCTTGGTTCCTCGCGCTACCTTCGTCGAGGTGACCCGAAGGATGAAGCGAGAGCTATCGATTCCCTTAGTTGCCACCAATCGGATCAACACCCCTGAAGTGGCCGATGCGATTCTAGAGCGCGGGGATGCGGACATCGTGTCCATGGCACGTCCGCTCCTTGCCGACGCCTACTTCGTAGAGAAGGCCAGACAGGGACGTGCCGACGAGATCAACACCTGCATTGCCTGCAACCAAGCCTGTCTCGATCATGTTTTCAAGGGGAAGAGGGTTTCCTGTCTTGTGAACCCTCGAGCCTGCCACGAGACCGAGCTCCAGTATTTCCCTACGCTCAACAAGAAGCGCATCGCGGTCGTGGGCGCTGGCCCTGCGGGGCTCGCCTTTGCCACAGTGGCTGCAGGACGAGGCCATGTGGTCACGCTGTTTGACGCTTCCGAAGCGGTTGGTGGGCAGTTCAACTTGGCAAAGCGGGTCCCTGGGAAAGAGGAGTTCCACGAGACCATTCGCTACTTTCAAAGGCAGCTCGCATTGAGTGGCGTCGAGGTCAAGCTCGGAAGGCGCGTGACTGCCGAGGAGCTTATCGCAGGCAAATTCGACGAAGTCGTGCTGGCCACTGGAGTTGTGCCCCGTATGCCGCCGATCCCTGGCATTGAGCATCCCAAGGTCTTGTCGTATCTGGACGTGCTCAATGGCAAGCCGGTAGGACAACGCGTTGCCATCGTGGGGGCTGGCGGCATCGGTTTCGACATAGCTGAGTACCTTACGCATGAAGGACACACACCAGACCCGGCGACGTTCTTGCGGTATTGGGGGGTTGACACCTCGAGTAGTGTGCGGGGAGGGCTGAAGCCGAGAGAGATTCCAGAGTCACCACGGGTGGTGTATCTACTGCAGCGCAAGGCAGAAAAACCTGGAGCTTCGCTGGGCAAGACCACCGGTTGGATCCATCGAGCCACCCTCAAGGATAAGAAGGTCCAGATGATCGGAGGGGTGATCTACGAGAAGATCGACGACCAGGGGTTGCACATCACTGTGGACGGCCAGCAGAGGCTACTGGAAGTCGACCATGTGGTGATCTGCGCAGGACAGGAACCGCGTCGAGAACTGGAGGCCGCGTTGCGTGCGGCCAATGTCGCGGTGCATCTGATTGGCGGAGCTGACGTAGCCGCCGAGCTGGACGCAAAACGCGCCATCGATCAGGCGTCGCGTCTCGCAGCAACTGCCTAAACCAAACACCGCCCCCGCCGCCACCCCCGACGACATCGCCCCCCAGCGCCTCACGGCACCCGACTTCCGGCCCTACCCCTCGCAAAGCTTAGCAAGGGGCCCGCTCACCTGACCTGCCTGCATCTCGATAGGACAGTACCCCCCGCTCCGAACCTGCTCGATAAACTCGATAAACACTGGCTCGGTCCAGTCCCGCGCCCCGTCAAAGCGAGCCCGGATTACCCCCTGCGCGTCGATCACCCACGTCTCCGGAAACAGCCGCGTGCCGTACTTGCCTCGGACTACGTCCGCCTTGCCGTCAAACAACACTGGGAACGGTGGCGGCTCTGTAAGAAGCCCCCGAAGCACATCGAACGCCTCCCGTCGATCCTCGTCTGTCGACACAGTCACCACAGCTACATCGGTCCGCTTGCGCATCAGACGCGCGAACTCGGCAAGGGACGGCATCTCGTCGAGGCACGGTCGGCATGTCTTGGTCCAAAAGTTCAGCACCACCACCTTGCCGCGAAGCGACTCGAGACGAAACCGTCCTCCTTGCAGGTCCTCCAGCTCAAACACCGGCGCCTTGCGGGTCGCTGACATGTACGCCGGTCGAAGCAGACAGGATGGCGCACAACGCCTGCGCATCTCTCCCTCCCTTGTCCCCCCCACGAAGCCGTACACCAGCGCAGCAGCCGCTAGCACGAAGCCGAACTGACCCAAGGTCCCTAGGAAATGCAGTTGGTCGTCTTTCATGGCGTCAATAGGCTATCCCGAGGAAAAGGCGCACCGTCTGCGCTGCCGAAGTGCTCCAGTCGGTCACGTTGGTGTTCGCCGTCTCGCTGGGAAGATAACTAAGTCCTCCCATTGGGAAAAACACGCCGTACTGCAGCATCGCATAGAACCCGCCGATCTTGGAGGGGTCGTCGTTCAAGGAGCCATCCTTTGCCTGATAGTAGATCTGCGCGTCGAGCTCCACACCTAGGTCGCGCTTGTGACCTGGAGTCTGGATGAACTCGCTAGCACGGCTCCAGATGATCGCAGCACCGCCGCCAAGCTTCTGCCCGTTCGAGCTCCTCATGAAGTCATAGTCGACACTAGGACGGAAATAGTACGCTCCTTGAATGCGGTTCAGGATATGCCGAAAGAAGATGAGGTCGACACGGTAGTCAGGATGAAACCGGAACGTCGAGATGGCCCCAGTCCCGTTCAGCGGTTGCTGCAGCTGCGACGGGTTCAATGCTGCCACCCACGGGTCTCCGCTCGCCCAGCCGAATCCGAACTGGAGACGAAGGCGGTCCTCCACAGCGCGGAACTCTGTCTGCGTGGTCAGCCCGTACATGCGAATGCTGATCGGGTTGGAGGAGTCCGAGCTCCACGGAGTCTTCTCGATGTCACCGTACATGGCCGCGAACTCGGCCTCGAACCGGAACTTTTTCCATAGCACTTGCAGCCACACGTCAGGGATAAATGCCCTCGCCCCACGTCGTTCGAGACCGTTGTTGACCCCAATTGAGCTGAATGTGAGCGGAGTCTGACCGGAGGGGACATCCAAGAGCTGTCTGCGGTACTGAGCGTAGATGCCCCCGTTGATGACCAGCTCGCCGCGGGAGAGCGCAAGCTTCTGCATCTCAGGTGGCGCGCGGCGGGCAATGAAGGCGCTCCACTGATCGACGTTGGCAAGGTTGGCGGTGTTGTACGGCTGGCCACCGTAGACATCCCAGGCGGTCGCGCTCGTGGGACCACTGGACACGAAGTCCCAGGAGGCCCCGAAGAGGAGATCCAGGGACTTGATCCCAGTGATGACTTGAATGCGGTCGTCGTTGGTCTGGTAGTCCGAGTCGATCCCGTTGCCTGCGTTGGCAACCATCCCTAGTCCCCAATGGGTGGGCATTCGCCCGAAGCGGACCATGCCAATGGGACTCTGGTACTCGCCCCAGGCCCGCTTGACTTCAACCGAATTGCGGGTCGAGTTGACCCCAGCGGTCGGTGCGCCCTGGCTCGACGAGAAGAAACCAAGGGGATAGTAGCCGCTGGTCCCCGCACTGGCGTAGCCCGTCGACGCGGGCATCATTGCGTAAGAGTCGGGAGTGGAGCCGAGCACCAAGTTGTCGAGCGCGTCGATCTGCGCCAGGATCCGCAGGTTGTCCGAGATGTGGAGCTCGGGATTGATGCGAAACCGCATGTTGGCCGAGGCTTGGCTCTTGTCTTGGCAGCGGTCGGTGGCGCCGCCGCAAAGATTGACCGGGTGGTCCTGGCCGCTCTTGTCGGTGTAGCTGTTGTCCAGAGGCTGGCGCCACAGATTGTGGTCCGAGCCAAGAGGTGTGTCGTGACGTCCAAGCGAGAAGTTGTGAAACAGCTCGCCGCGTGTTCGCAGATAGCCGTGGAGCTCGACGATGGGCCGTGCGCGTCCCCACCACTCTTCAGAGAAGACATCGGTGGCGACGCCAGCGAGGTTACCGTCGCCGGAGGGGCGGGAAGGGACCGTCGTGCGAGGCTCGTCTTTGTCGCCGTCGGTGGCAGAGCGGCTGGCAGGGCTGACGGGGACTGGGGGCGCGACCAGTGGTTCGCGTCTTGGGCCCCCTGCACCGCCGCCGCCGCCATCTTGCGCCCGTGCAGCGGTACTGCCAGCGAGCGGAGCGGCTAGAACGAGCGACGCGGCTAGCCTTGAAAAGCGCGAAAGACCAAGCATGGTGGCGCGCTTCTATCACGGCTTTCGACGATAGGCGACGCAAGCACTGTTAAACCAAACCCATTTTGAAAACCGCAGGTTTGAACCGAAGACCTCACCCCTCGCTATTTCGCCCTTTCACAGCGCCCCCTCCCCATCGATGGGGAGGGGGACCTTGTGAACGCGCCGGATCGTGCGGGAGTGAGGTCCTCGGGATCGCCGGCGACGAAGTTGCGGGTTTCGAGATGGGCGTGGTTTAGATGTCCGTGACCGCGGGGCTCTCGACCCGCTCGACCAACGCACGACGTCGCGTCATCTGCTCGCTTGCCACATGATAGGCCACGTACCCGTAGCCAAACGTGAACAGGAACGCGAACGGTGCCGCAAACCAGTGCCCCGTCTCGAACGCCACCACCGTCGTGGCAAATGAGTAAAACCCAAGCCCCGTCTCGATGAGCGGAAGGTCGGCGCGCGCATGATACCGCCCCGTCTCTACCCCCTTCTTGGGCGTCCGAATGAACTCGCCCGCCATGGACGACAGCCCCTCCCACACCGCCCTCGTAAGATGCGGCGCTAGGCCCGCACCGATCGCAAGAAGCGCTGGAAGCACCCGCAACGCATCCCTCCGACGACGCCCCTGGGCCAGTTCCGCCATCGCGTAAAACGCCGCTAGCGAGCCCGTCGTGCCCACGCAGAGAGGAAGATCGATCGCAAGCATCGTGATCGCGTCCGTCGCCGGCATCAGCAGCAGCGCCGGCAACAGCAACAGACTCAGCACCACCATGAAAGGATAGGCAAAGTGCGGCGTGAGATGGAAGAACGCCTCCGCCCGCTGCGACCACGAAAGCTTCGACCGCATCACCCGTCCCATGAGCTTTCGCGCCGTCTGCACGGTCCCTTTGGCCCAACGAAACTGCTGCGCCCGAAATGCGCTGATGTCCTCAGGAAGCTCCGCGGGCGTCACCACGTCCTCGCGATACACGAAGCGCCACCCCGCAAGCTGCGCTCGGTAGGACAGATCAAGGTCCTCGGTCAGCGTGTCGTGCTGCCAGCCCCCGGCTGTCTCGATCGCCACCCGACGCCACATGCCCCCAGTCCCCGAAAAGTTGAACAGCCACCCTGACACCGCCCGGGCGCGGTTCTCCACCAGGTGATGCCCGTCCAGCATCAACGCCTGGGTCTTGGTCAGGAGCGACCCGTCGCGATTCAAATGCCCCCAGCGCGCCTGCACCATCCCGACCGACGGCTCCTGAAAGTGCGGCACCAGCGCCCGAAGGAAATCCGGCTGCGGCAAGAAGTCCGCATCGAAGATCGCCACCAACTCCCCCTTGGCGACCTTCAACCCCGCGTCGAGCGCCCCCGCCTTGTAACCCGTACGGTCCGTGCGATGCAGATACACCACGTCGAGACCGGTCAGCCGAAGCCGCTCGATGTGCGCCCGCACCAGCGCCCTCGTTTCATCCGTGGAGTCGTCCAGGACCTGAATCTCCAGCCGCTCGCGCGGATACTCAATCGATGCGACATGGTCGAGGAGCCGAGTCGCAACAGTCGCCTCGTTGTAGAGCGGCAACTGCACGGTCACGAACGGGCACTCGCGAGGGTCGGCAGGAAGCACCGGGAGGGCCTCCTTCGACCGAAGGAGACGCTTTCGATGCCGAAGAATGGTGAGCACCAGGTGAGACCGGTGAAGCCCGTACATCGCTAACGCAAACAGAACTACGAAATAGGCCACGCAGAGCGCATGCAACATGGCGGTTATCCTGCGCTCCGCCCCCCGTCCCCTTTGTCACCGACTTGTACTTCGTTGCAGCGAAGTGTCGCTGGGCACCCCGCAAGGAGCGGCCGACCCCGAGGAACGCTCGGAGTCGTTACGAAACGTGACAGTCAGTTGGCAGGCGCGGGTGCGGGGCCGGGTGCAGGGGCCGGAGCGGGCACAGGGACAGGAGTCGCAGTTTCCGTTTTCTCTTCGGTGCGAGGCTGCGGCTTGGACTCGAGTGCCGCTTCGAGCACTTGGTCCATCCGTGCCACCGGGAGGATCTCTAGGTCGTCTTTGACCTCCTTCGGGACCTCGTCGAGATCCGCCTTGTTGCGCTCTGGAATAAGCACTCGCTTGATCCCCGCTCGGTGGGCCGCGAGAATCTTCTCTTTGAGCCCCCCCACGGGAAGCACCCTTCCGCGGAGCGTGATCTCGCCCGTCATCGCTACGTCGTGGCGCACCCGTATCCCCGTGAGCATCGATACCAACGCCGTGAACAGCGTCACCCCCGCACTGGGCCCGTCCTTCGGCATCCCCCCGGCCGGGATATGGATATGGATGTCGCTCTTCTCCAGGAAGTCCTTTGGGATCCCGTACTTCTCCGAGTTGGTCCTCACGAACGACAACGCCGCCTGCGCGCTCTCCTTCATCACCTCGCCAAGTTGTCCGGTGAGCTGCAGCTTGCCCGTCCCGTACATCCGCGTCGCCTCGATAAAGAGGATCTCTCCGCCTACCGAAGTCCACGCAAGCCCCGTGCACACCCCAGGCTCCTCGGTCCTCTCGGCCACCTCGCTGGTGAACTTCTGAGGCCCCAGAAATTCGCGTACCTGGTCCTCGGTCTCGATCTTGCGCGGCGTCGTATCCCCTTCGGCGATCTTCACCGCAACGCCGCGGATCACCCCGGCGATCTGACGCTCTAGGGTCCGTACTCCCGCCTCCCGCGTGTAGTAGTCGATGAGCAGATCGACCGCAGGATCGGTGATGTCGAGCTGCGCGGTCGTGATCCCGTGCTCCTCGATCTGCTTGGGAAGCAGGTGCTGACGGGCGATCGCCAACTTCTCACGCCTCGTGTAGCCAGGCAGATCCAGAATCTCCATGCGGTCTCGAAGTGGCGCTGGGATCGGATCCGGGATGTTCGCGGTGGCGATGAACATCACGTTGGACAGGTCGTACGGGATCTCCAGGTAGTGGTCGGCAAAGGTGTTGTTCTGTTCCGGATCGAGCACCTCGAGGAGCGCCGCCGCCGGGTCTCCGCGGAAGTCGTGTCCGATCTTGTCGACTTCATCCATCATGAACACCGGGTTGATGGTCCCGGCTTTTTTCATCCCCTGGATGATCTGCCCTGGAAGCGCCCCCACGTAGGTGCGTCGATGGCCCCGAATGGCCGCTTCGTCGTGAACCCCGCCAAGTGAGATGCGGTGAAACTTCCGCCCGAGCGCCCTCGCGATGCTCTTTCCAAGCGACGTCTTGCCCACACCAGGCGGCCCAATGAGGCAGAGGATTGGCCCCTTCTTGTCCTTCTTTAGCTTCCTGACCGCCAGGTACTCGAGGATACGCTTCTTCACCTTTTCGAGGCCGTAGTGGTCCTCGTCGAGCACCTTGCGCACGGCGGCGATGTCCATGCTGTCGGGGGTTTGCTGGTGCCAGGGGAGATCGAAGATCCAGTCGAGGTAGGTTCGAACGACCGTGTATTCGGCCGATCCCACCTGCATGTTGCGCAGGCGTTTGAGTTGCTTCTTGGCGACCTGCTCGGCCTCCGGAGGAAGGTTCGACTTGGCCACACGCTCTTCGAGCCCCTCGAGGTCGCTCTGGTCGCCCTCCTCTTCGCCGAGCTCCTCTTTGATCGCCTTGAGCTGCTGGCGCAGGACATATTCGCGCTGGTTTTTCCCCATCTCCTCTTTGATCTGAGAGTTGATGCGGTCGCGCATTTTGAGGATTTCAAGCTGACGTGACAGGAGCCGAAGCACCTTGCGGATGCGGTCTTTGACCTCCACGGTCTCGAGGAGATTGGCCTTCTCTTCCACCGGCGCGTCGAGGTTGGCCGCAACCAGGTCGGCAAGGGCCCCAGGCGCCTGGATCGAATCGATGAGCGCCCCGGCCTCGCGAGGGAGCTCGGGCATCAATTGGATCACCTGCTTGGCTACGTCCCGAAGGCTCATGGACAAAGCTTCCGCTTCGTCGTCATCCACCCCCGTGTCTTCGAGACGCGACACACGCGCCTTCATGTAGGGGGACGACTGCGCGACGCCATCGAGACGTATGCGCGAGAGCCCCTGGAGAATGAGCGAGTAGTTGCCGGAGCTGTGTTTGAGCGCCTTCAGCACACGAGCGGCACACCCGACAGGATGAAGATCGCCTTTGCCAGGGTCGTCGACCGCAGGGTCGCGTTGGGCGAAAATCGCGATGATAGGATTCGATAGGTTGTCGACATCCTCGACCAGCGCGACGGACTTTTCTCGTCCCACATCAAAGGGGGCTACCGCACCCGGGAACAACACGGCGTTGCGAATGGGCAGCACGGGAAGCTCGTCGCTGATGTGAATCGGCTCGTCTTCGGACTGCGGTCGAGGGGGACCCTTCTTCTCAGGCATGTGATCTCTCCGGTTCGCTCAGGGCGCGGGGCAATTTGCAAGGCCATCGTAAGCACGCCCTTTGCCTAAAGCTACGGGCTGTCATGCTCCACCTCGGACCAGCGCGCGATGTCCGATGTCGGAACGATGGTGCTCGCCGTCCCAGTGGATCGCGCCAACCGCACCGTAAGCGATGCGATGCGCCTCACCAAGCGTTGCCCCCAGCCCCCCCACCGCTAACACCCGTCCCCCCGCCGTTACCACCGCGCCATCGGCCAGTCTCTTGGTCCCCGCGTGAAACACAAACGCCCCCGGCTCGAGGGACGCGTCGAGCCCGCGAATCCGATCCCCCAGTCGCGGCGCCCCAGGATACCCGTCCGCTGCCATCACCACCGCCATCGCCGCTCCGTTCCAAGCGTTCCATGTGGGCGCTCGTAGCTCGGAAAGCTTGCCGCGCGCAGCCGCATCGAGAACCTCGAGAAGACCTGGTCCCGCTAGTCTAACCAAAGGCACGATCACGCTCGTCTCGGGGTCTCCAAAACGCACGTTGAACTCGAGCACCCGAGGCTCCCCATGCTCGATCATGAGCCCCACGAACAGCACCCCGCGAAACGGCGCTCCCATCTGCGCCATCCCCCGAAGCGTTGGCCCCACCACCCGCTCCATCACCTTCGAGGCGATCTCGTCGGTCACCACCGGTGCGGGCGCATACGCCCCCATGCCTCCCGTATTGGGCCCTCGGTCGCCATCTCCCACACGTTTGTGGTCCTGCGCTGCAGCCAGCGGGAACGCTCGCTCGCCATCGCAAATCACATGAAAGCTCGCCTCTTCGCCACCAAGCACGTCTTCGATCACCACCGCATCCCCGGCCGCTCCAAACACCCGCGCACGCATGATCTGGTCTACCGCCCAGAGCGCCTCGGCGGACGTCTGCGCCACGACAACCCCTTTGCCTGCCGCTAGGCCATCGGCCTTCACGACGAGCGGACGGCGCTCCTTTTCGATGTAAGCGGACGCGCGGTCGGCGTCGTCGAACACGGCAAAGGGGGACGTGGCAATTCCATGAGTGGCGCAGAAGTGCTTCATGAACGCCTTCGATCCCTCGAGACGCGCGGCCGCTCGGGTGGGACCAAACGCTTTGATCCCCGCGTCCTCGAGCCTGTCGACGAGGCCGAGCACCAAAGGGACCTCCGGACCTACGACCACGAGGTCGACGCGTTCCTTGAGCGCGAGGTTCACGAGCCCGTCGAGATCGTCGGCGCGGACGGGCACGGATGGAGTCGGAGTAGCGGCATTGCCGGGGGTCACGATCACGTCGCAGGAGCGCAACCCCGACGCGAGGGCATGCTCGCGAGCGCCGGAGCCGACTATGAGAACACGCATGCGGCGCGTGTAGCGACGGGCGGGCGAAACGCCAAGCGGTTTCGACTCGCAGCTGGCGGCGGAAGTCCTTGGACACTCACTGCCCAGGCCCCAGTCCTGGGTAGCGGGACCATAAAAGTCTTGACAAGGCACGACCCGCGGCCGCCCACTAGCTCGCGTGGAAAGAGCGCGCCGACCTTCGGCGCCACTCCCACACCGTCTCCTTCGACCGGCTCCAAGGGCAACAGCGGCGTAGTAAAAGAAAATGAAAAAACTTCTTGACAAGGTGCGGGGGGGGGGGGTACAAATGTACCTGTGCCGCCTCCGTCAGCGCCGCTTCGTATGACCGGCGCGTAGTCCCGGTTCCCACTCAGAGAGCACTCGTCCAACGCAGTACGTTGACGCTCGCAGCAGCTTGCATCCTATCCTGCGGCCTGCTCGGTGAAGAAGAGGCCGCACCGCCGTTCCTCACTGACGGCGACCACCTGGAAGTCCATCCCGCCTGCTTGGCTCTCAGTGGCGGTTCCCCAGACGCGGGGACCACTGCTCAGAGCGTTGTCTTGGTGGGCACTCGCGCAAACGGCCGTGGAGCCGAGAGCGTCCGGGTGACCATCAGTGTCGAGCCGTGCCCCGGAGACAGCTCCGAAGTCACGACAAGCTGTGGGGATGCAACCAGGGCCCCTGCAAACTCCTGGTCCGCCATCGAGCTCTTTGCCGATGGCACGACCTGCAAAGGCATCGTGTCT
>CAITRH010000212.1 GCA_903894755.1 uncultured delta proteobacterium | reverse complement strand
CGGGCAAAGAAAATCGTCTTCGAGAGAGGGGGCTCGGAACCGCGTACAAGTGGCTCTGCTCCCCCCTCGCGCGAAGACGATTTTCCTTGCCCGAATGGGCAAGGAAAATGTCGAGGGAGAGGGGGGCGGGGGGGTGAGGTCTGCGCGAGCGGGGTGTCGCGGTGCCGTGTCGATGAGGGAAACTGCGGTTTTCAAGATGGGGTTGGTTTACTAGAAACAAATGCTGGACAACCGCCGACGTCGCGACGCGTGATGACGCCCATGTCCCCCCTGCCTCACGATCTCTCACTGGTTCTTCGCCCCCGCGGCATACTGCTCGTCCCCCCCCGAATGCTCCGTCGCGTCGTCAAACGCCGTCACCACATCGCCGGAGTCGAGGTCCCCCACACCGAGTCCTATAGCCTCCCCACCCACGAACTCGCCCCCCTCGTCGATGACCTCGATCTTCATGGGCTCGGCCCCTCGGTCATCCTGATCGCGCTCCCCGAGGCGAGCGATCCCACCCCGCTCCTCACCGTCTGGCGCAACACCTTTCACGCCTTGCTTCACCAACAGCTCGCTCGCTTGCCCCTCAGCCCCGCCGAGCTGCGCGCCCATGTCCATCGCATCGGCCAAGTCGAGTTCGATGAAATCCGCGCGGTCCTTCGACAAGACTGCCGGTTGCTTCCCCCAGGCGATGCCCTCGAGACTTACACCGAGTTTGCCGCTACCTACCTTGAGCTCGCTGCGTTTGTTCCTGCCTCCCTCGAGCAAACGTTCCCGTCCCTAGCCGATCACCACGGTGTGGACCAATTGCTTGCATGCAATCTCGACCTAGCGCAGCTTCTCGAACAGTCCCGTCCTCCCGGTGCGCCTGCTCTCCCTCCGCCCCCTGCTGCAGAAAGGAAGACCCATGGAGAGGCGCATCCCAGAGTGTTCCCCCAAAGCCTCCGTCCCATCGAAGGACACGCCCCGGTGGTTGCCAACGTGCTCCTGGCGCTTTCGCAGCACACGCGACGGGGCGAGGTCGACGCTGCTCGCGGCATCTTGGCAACGCTCGCTCGTCGCATCGCAGCAGCCCTTGCCTGGCCCGAAGCGCCACTGGAAACATGGACCGACGCACTGAGCCTGCTGATCGCACGCCTTCGTCTCCCCTGGTCTGCTCCGGCGCGCCTCGTATACGATCTGCAAAAGGCCTGCTTGGACCACGAGCGCGAGGTGTTTACCATCGATGTCGTGGGTTGGATCGCGTCGCTTGGAACGCGTCCCGTGCGCCGTCCGCTCCCCGCGCAGCGCCTTGTGCGTATTGTGCGCAGTCTCCGATCGGCCCACCAGAGGCTCGAAGGACGCAACATGGCCGGTCTTGCAAAGACTCCGCTCGACGAGCTTCTCTCCAGTTGGGTCCAACGCGCCGAGGAAAACCTGCGTGCTGCGCTCCGGCCTCGTATCGTCGAAGCGCTAGGACGTGCCGGGCTTCTCCCTGACAACGTTCCTGAGACCGTGGCACGCAACAAGCTCGTCGAGGAGCTCCTCGATCAGGCAGTGGCCAAGGGGTTTCTCTCGCTCGGCTCGCTGCGGGACGCTATCGCGCGCAATGATCTCAAGATGCCCAACCTGTCTGGACCCAGGCAGTGGCTCGTGGGCGACGCCCTGCTTGCAGCGGATGGTGAGCTTGCGGTGACCCTTGATGGGGTCTACCGACAGGGGGAGCTCTATCTGCGAGGGCTTCAGAAGGTGAGCTCGCTGTTCTTCGGGACACGGGGGGGAAGATGGCTGACGCTGTACGTGATTCTGCCGCTGCTTGGCTCCTTTGTGATCCTCGAGGGGATGCAGCATCTGGTGGGGCCGCTGTTGCATCACGCCCTCCATCGACGGGTTCACCTGTTTACGCCGGTCCCTTTCCTACTGCTTGCAGCGTATCTGTTTGGGCTTCTTCATGCCGAGCCCGTGCGCCGAGGCACCCTTCGTGTGGCACGGGCCGTAGGCGCAACGCTGCGTGCAGTGTTCGTGCGACTTCCTGTTTGGCTCGTGACCCGTCCGCTGGTACTGCGTATTGCCAGGAGCGCTCCGGTCCTGTTTCTGTGGCGCTACGCGCTCAAGCCGTTGGTGTGGGTGACTCCGTGGATAGCGCTGGGAAAGCACCAACACTGGGGACCCATACCGTTGGCAGTAGGGGCATGCGTAGGGTTCGTACTGGCCAATGTAGCGAGCAACTCCAAGCTGGGGATCCGTCTCGAGGAGGCGGCGTTCGACCTTGCAGCCCGCAGCTGGCGAAATGTCACGGGACACCTGCTTCCAGGACTCGTACGCTACGTGCTCGATCTGTTTCAGCGGCTGGTGGATACCATCGAGCGAGGCATCTACGCAGTAGACGAGCGCCTGCGGTTTCGAAGCGGCGAGTCTGTGGTTGCCATCTATGCCAAGGGGCTGATTGGAGTGGTCTGGTTTCTAGCGACCTATCTGCTGCGCATCTACGTGAATCTGCTGGTCGAGCCGCAGGTCAACCCAGTCAAGCATTTCCCCGTGGTGACTGTGGGGCACAAGCTGACGCTTCCCATGGCTCCGATGCTGGTCGAGGGGCTCAATGGGGTCCTTCGGGTGGTGTTAGGGCCGGTGGTGGGAGGGATAATGGCGGGAGTAACTGTACTGCTTTTGCCCGGGTTGTTTGGGTTCCTGGCCTGGGAGCTGAAAGAGAACTACCGGCTGTACAGGCAGAACCGACCGAAGGAGCTAGGACCGATCCTGATAGGCAGCCATGGGGAAACGATGTTGCGGTTGCTACGTCCAGGGTTTCACTCAGGGACCCTTCCAAAGGCCTACGGGAAACTTCGTCGCGCCGAGCGTCGCGGCGCCCCGTCACTGCTTGCGCGGGAACATGCCCTGGGTCATGTGGAAGAAGCTGTGCGGCACTTCATTGAGCGCGAGCTGGTGGCTTTGCTCGTGGCGAGTGGGCACTTTGGGCAGCTGGTCGTGGGCCCCATCAACCTCGCCTCCAACCGCATTCGCGTTGCGCTGGAGTGCGGCGAAGCAGGAGGGGCAGCGGTCCTTGCGTTCGAGGAGCAGTCGGGATGGATCCTAGGGAGCCTTACGACGTTGGGTTTTGTCGAGCATCTGAGCGCGGGTGAGCGGGTGGTGTTTGAAACGGCGTTGGCAGGCCTCTTCAAGAAGGCGGCGGTCGACATCGTCCGAGAGCAGCTCGAAGCCCAGCTTCGAGGAGAACACGGTATCCCAGCGTACGACATTGCCGATGAGGGGCTGGTGGTATGGCCCGACGCGGACCTCGCAACGGAGGTTGTGTACGCACTGGACGGTAGGAACGAGCTGCAGCCGACAGTACGTGAGGCCCAAGACACCAAGGGAGCTCGGACATTGCAGCGTAACGCGGTGCTCTACCGAGAGACGCCTCTAAGCTGGGAACGTTGGGTGGGGGCGTGGCGTGGTGCGGGGGGCATCAGGGTACTGTCCGAGCCAGGAACGTAGGAGCAGACCATGAAGGTTCTTCGAACCGCGGGTTTGAGTGCGCTTGTTGGCCTGGGGACCGCCCAGGCCCAGCTGCCGCAGGTGCCGCAGGCGCCACAGTTGGCAGCCGAGCTGGCGGGACCACTGACCAGGGAGAAAGTCGTACGCATTGCGCTGGCCCATCACCCCACAGTGCAGGCCGCTGAGGCCCGAGCGCACGCGGCGGCAACGGCAGCGGATGCCGAAGGGCGTCTTCCCAATCCCGAGGTTGGCTTCGATCTATGGCAAGTGCCATTGGCGCGCCCTTATGCCATCGGCGACGCACAGATGGCTATGGTTTCACTGCGTCAGCGGTTCCCTGCGTCGCTTGGAGCTCGCGAAGATGCACGTCGAGCCGAGTCGCGTGCAGAGGAGGCCTCCCTTGCGGATCGGCGGCGCCTTCTGGCTCGCGACGTGGGCCATGCATTTGTGGACTACCGCGAGGCGCATGAACGTCACCGAGTCCATGGGGCCCATGTGGCGGTCATGAGCGAGATGCTGGCTGTGGCCGCAAGGCGTCACGAAGCAGGAGGCGCGCTGCTCGAATGGGCGCAAGCCGACCTAGACCTCGCCCGCGCCCAGGTGGACCAGGCCAGCGATGGGGCCAAGAGCGACGCCAACCGTGCACGCCTCAACACGCTCTTGCTGCGTCCACCGGCAGCACCCCTAGGAGTTCCCATGGATGAAGAGCCCTTGCGGGCAGCTTGGGACCTGTCCACTCTTCTAGCCGAGGCTCGCAAGCGACGCCCTGAGGTCCAAGCTGCGACAGCGCAACGCGAGGCCAAAGAGCACGACCTCAGGGCGGCAGAACGCGAAGCTACAATCCCAGCGTTCTCTGTGGGGCTCCTCTACTTTGTGCCGGTGGGGCCGATGCCGACGCACGGAGTTGGCGTATCGCTGTCTGCGGAGCTTCCATGGTTGTGGGGAGGGGCCAATCGACGCGCCCAAGCCCAAGGCGATCTGTCCAAGGCAGCACGACACGAGCTGGACGCCGAGTTGGTACGCTCCGATGCTGAAGTCGCGGCCTGGGATGCTGCTGTACGGGCAGCTTCCATTCGCCTCACGGTGCTTCGTGACCGCGCTCTACCAGCAGCCCAACGCGCAGCCGATGTCGCCTGGGCCGGCGTTGATGCCAACCGTGCCGATCTGCGGGCCGTCGTGCAGGCCCGACGCAGCGTGGTGGACACAGAGGTAGACATCGTGTCGACACGGGCCATGCTCGATCACGCGCTCATCGACCTCGATAGCGCAGTGGGCATCAGCGTGCCTCGCAGTACGGGCGCACTAGCCCCCTCGCACCACCCTTGATCTTGGAGACTCCTATGGAACCACATGAAGACCTTCGCGAAGGGGAAGAGCCCCCGCCTCCCGGTGTGCGGCTCATGGCCACGGTACGCTGGGCCATGCTGGCTTTCACCGTGTTTGCTGCGGCCTTGTCATGGTGGTTCTTGGCCCGCACGGAGCGACCGACCGCTATGCTGTACCAGTGCCCGATGCATCCCGAGATCGTCTCCGCCGAGCCTGGAAGTTGTCCTATTTGTCACATGTCGCTGGAGCCCGTGGTGCAAACCCCGCTGGTCTCGTCGGCCGCGCCGTTTGACGGGCCTCCTGGGACAGCGCCTGTTGAACTCGCGCTCGATCGAGTGCAAGCCATTGGGGTACGCACGGCGGCAGTGACAGAAAAGAACATCGCAGAGACCACGCGAGCCACGGCGGTGGTGACAGCGCCCGAACAGGGGGTTGCAGAGGTGCACGTACGGGCTCCAGGGTTCGTGGAACGCGTATTCGTGGCCCAAACGGGCGTAGCGGTCACCCGAGGGCAGGCGCTCTTTGCTTTCTACAGTCCGGACATTTTGCAGGCGCAACAGGAGCTCCTCGTGACGCAACGTTGGAGCTCCATGGATAGCGGACTCACCACCCTCACCACCCCGAGCTCGATCCAGGGCGCGCGCACCAAACTGGAGCTCCTGGGAGTGTTGCCAAGGGAAATCGATCGGATCCTGCAGACCGGAGAGATCTTGCGTACGGTTACTGTCTGTGCGCCCGCCTCGGGATTCGTGACAAAGAAGGGGGTTGTGCAAGGCTCCTACGTGAGCCCCGAGGCAACGCTGTACGAGATACAGGATCTATCCCATGTGTACGTGGTAGCCGAGGTGTCCCAGCGAGATATCCCGCATATCCCGCTGGGCACCGAAGGGACCTTTCGCTCGCCGCGTCACCCGGACCAGCCCATCGCTGTCCGTGTCGATCTGGTGTATCCCACGGTGTCCCAAGAGGCGCGGACCACCAAGGTGCGCATGGCGCCAAAGGGCGAGTCTCCCAAGGGGACAACCTTTGCTCCCGGTGAGTATGGGACCGTGGAGTTTGCTGCAGCTGCTCGCAAGGTCCTGCTGGTACCACGGGACGCTGTCGTAGACACGGGCAAGTCTGTGTACCTCTTCGTGGCAGAGGCGCAAGGGCGCTTCGTGCCCCGCAGTGTCCGCATGTTAGGGGAGTACGGCGACGAGGTCGGAGTGGAGGGAAACGTGAAAGCTGGAGAGTCCGTGGTATCCGGTGCAACGTTTCTGATCGACTCGGAGAGCCGACTGCAGGCCTCATTGGCGCGGGTCAGGTTGCCATGATCGCAAGGGTGATCGAGCTCTCGGCCAAGTACCGTTGGTTTGTGTTTCTGGCCTATGCTGCGCTGGTGGGCCTGTCCGTGCGCGCCCTTCGCGACACCAAACTGGACGCGATCCCTGATCTATCGGACCCGCAGGTGATCCTCTTCACCGAGTGGAAAGGGCGCTCACCGACGCTGGTAGAAGACCAGCTTACCTATCCCATGGCCAGTGCTCTCTTGGCAGCTCCGCATGTGACCGCGGTGCGAGGCTACTCGATGTTCGGGATGTCCTTTGTGTATGTCCTGTTCGAGGAGGGGACAGACCTCTATTGGGCGCGTTCCCGGGTGGTGGAGTACTTGCGTGGCATACGTCTTCCAGCCGATGTGACGCCCACGTTGGGGCCGGACGCAACAGGCATTGGCTGGGTGTTCGAGTACGCACTGGTCGATCGGACCGGAGGGACTGACCTAGGCGAGCTTCGGAGCCTGCAGGACTACACGCTGCGATTTGCACTCGAGAGTGTCCCAGGAGTCGCGCAAGTTGCGACGGTAGGCGGTTACGAGCGTCAGTACCAAGTGACCATGGACCCGGACAAGCTGCGGGCGTATGGTCTCAGCGTTGCGGAGATTGCCGATGCAGTACGTCGCTCCAACGGTGAGGTGGGGGGGCGGCTTCTCGAGATGAGCGGACGGGAGTACTTTGTGCGAGGACGGGGGTATCTGGAGAACCTGAGTCAACTTGCACAGGTTGCCATTCGGACCCTTCCCGATGGAACTCCGGTACGCGTTGGGGATGTTGCCACGGTGCGCTTTGGTGGGGATCTGCGCCGCGGGCTAGCGGAGCTCGATGGCCAAGGCGAGACTGTGGGAGCCATTGTGGTGGCGCGCCAAGGCGAGAACGCGATGGACGTCATTGCACGGGTCAAGACCAAGCTGACCGAGCTAAAGACAGCGCTCCCTGCCGGTGTCGAGGTGGTGACCACCTACGATCGCTCGTCGCTCATCACGCGGGCCATTGCGACGCTGAGACACGCGCTCACGGAGGAAGCGATCACGGTGAGTCTGGTGATCATCTTGTTCTTGCTGCACCTGAGGAGCGCGTTACTTCCTATCGTAAGCCTTCCCATTGCTGTGCTGCTAGCGTTTCTTCCCATGGCATACTTCGATTTGCCAGCCACCATCATGAGCCTAGGGGGCATTGCAATCGCGATTGGGGCGACGGTGGACGCAGAGATCGTGATGATCGAGGCTTGCCACAAGAAGCTCGAACACGCCCCCAAGGACCTTACATCAGCAGCGCGTTCAAAACTGCTTCATGTTGCGGCAGCGGAGGTGACTCCGGCGATCTTCTTTTCGCTTCTCATCATTGCCATCTCCTTTGTCCCGGTGTTTGGGCTCAATGGACAAGCGGGACGGCTGTTCAAGCCGCTGGCCTACACCAAGACCTTTGTGATGCTTTCAGCAGCGGTGCTGAGCATCACGTTGGCGCCTGCACTTCGGGATGCGCTGCTACGAGGGCACATACGAAGCGAGAAGAACCATCCTGTGTCCAGGCTGATCATGGCGGTGTACGAGCCCTTTGTGTACGTGGCCTTGCGCCGTCCCGTGACCACGTTGCTGATCGGAGCCTTTGCAATCCTGTCGGCAGTTCCGGTGTTCTTTCGCTTGGGGAGCGAGTTCATGCCGCCGCTGAACGAGGGGGACATCTTGTACATGCCAACGACCTTGCCCAATCTGTCCATCGAGGAGGCAAAGCGTCAGCTCACAGTGCAAGACCGCATTCTAAAGAGTTTCCCTGAGGTAAAGAGCGTCTTTGGCAAAGTGGGACGGGCCGAGTCGCCTACCGACCCGGCGCCACTGTCCATGGTGGAGACGGTGGTCCAACTGAAGCCGCAGTCCCAGTGGCCGCTTCGTCACCGGGTGCGTTGGTACAGTCGTTGGGCCCCTAAAGTGCTCAAGGGGCCGCTTGGACGCCTTTGGCCCGAGGACACTGCGGAAACCTGGGACGAACTGGTGGCAAAGCTCAACGAGTCGATGCGTCTTCCGGGGTTTACCAACGCCTGGACCATGCCTATCAAAGCGCGTGTGGACATGCTCACCACTGGGGTGCGCACTCCCGTTGGGATCAAGGTGTTTGGCGCAGACCTGACGCAGATAGAACGCGTGGGGACCGAGCTTGAAGCCACGTTGAAGGGGGTCGCTGGAACGCGCAGTGTGCTTTACGAGCGGTCGCTTGGTGGGACCTATGTGGACGTGGTACCACGTCGGGAGTCCCTTGCGCGCTACGGATTGACCGTGGAGGACATTGGAACCACGGTGGAACGGGCGATAGGTGGAGAGCCCGTGACCACGACAGTGGAGGGACGTCGTCGGTACACGGTGAACCTTCGGTACCAGGAGGATTTCCGTTCGAGTCCAGAGCGTCTACGCAGCGTACTGGTGCGCATTGCTGGGGGGACCATTCCGCTGGGCGAGGTGGCGGATGTGCGGGTGGTTGAAGGACCCCCGATGGTGCGCAACGAGGCAGGACTGCTTGTGGGGTATGTCTACATAGATCTGCAGCCTTCGCGGGATCTGGGCGGGTATGTGCAGGACGCCAAGGCAGCAGTGGAGCGGGCGATGGGACGCAACGAGGTGCGTCTCGGGTCTGGCATGTATTTGAAGTGGACAGGGCAATACGAGCTACTAGAGGCGATGCGCGAGCGGATGAAGTTTTTGGTACCCCTGGCTCTGTTGGCGGTGGCGGTACTGTTGTATGTGCAGTTCAAGAGTCTGACGGAGGTCTTGATTGTGTTCTTGTCGATACCGTTTGCGCTGGTAGGGAGCGTGTGGCTCTTGTATGCGCTCGACTACCGTCTTTCGACGGCGGTTTGGGTTGGGATGATCGCGCTGATTGGGCTGGCCGCGCAGACGGGCGTGGTGATGATCGTGTACATTGATCAGGCGTTCCTACGGCGGCTTCGGGCGGGAAAGATCCGAGATCTCAACGACATTATCCATGCGCACACGGAAGGGACAGTACAGAGGGTACGTCCCAAGCTGATGACGGTGTCGACCATGTTGATAGGGCTGGTACCGCTATTGTGGGCGACGGGGAGTGGCGCGGACGTGATGAAGCGGATTGCGGCACCGATGGTGGGAGGGCTATTGTCGAGTGCGTTTTTGACGTTGGAGTTGATCCCGGTGGTGTACACGTACTGGAGGTATGCACAGCTGAAGGTGGCGCTTCGGACGGGGCGGCCATTGGCGGAGGTGTGTGGACTGGAGGTTTGAGGGGATCCCCAGGCGCCTCAGGTCCTCAACCACCTGCGGATAGGGAGTCCTCAGGAAGGGCGAAGGCGGAAGGCGAGTCACGGAGGGGGGACGGCGCCTGAGTCCACGCTAAACCCAGCGCGTTGCTGGATAGGCAGGAGGTCTACGGCCTCGAACTGGCTGCTTGCGACGGACTGTACTTCGGTGAACACCGAGTCGGACCAGTTCGCGCTTGGCTCCCCTTGGATATACATGTTGCTGCCGCCGTCGGACAAGTACATGCCGTAGGTCTTCAGTGCGGTCAGAATGGCCTTGGATTGCGTGCTGTAAGTCGAAGGGATCACATAACTCGCCTTGAGCCTAAACAGCTGACCCATGGGTGGAAGGCTTGTGGACATGCTGCCATTGGTTGTCAGGTGACGAGCGGGCCAGGTGTAGGCGATGCGGATGGAGGAGGACGAGATGGTGAACCGCAAGGCGTGTTTGATGGTTCCTGACGAGGCTTCATCGGCACGCAGGAGCAAGGGGACAATGGGAAAGCCTGCGGCATCTGCGGAGGTCCAGCCTGCGGGCCTCAGAGCATTGGAGCGGAGGTCGAAAGAGGCGGAACCGAAGATGTTCCATGTGCTGCCCGAACCCGTGTAGGCATGGTAGATTTCCCAGAGACGGCAGGTATCGGCGTCGACCAGCAAGATATGATGGTCGCCGTAGCTTTGCGAGGGGACATCAGGGAAGATGCCCCCCTCGACGAGCACGCTTTGAGGAATGGGCAAGACCGGAGCAGGAGCCGCCGACTTGACACATGGGGACACGAAAGTATGCAACGAGCTGACAGCGCAATCGCTCTCGTCCGTTGGATCCCAGGTCATGTTGGCCGTATCGGAAGACGTGTAGCTGACGCTCGCCCAGGGGAACGTGTTGCCGTGAACCACGTTGTACGGAATCCCGTAATAGGTGTCCGGTGCAGCCATGTTTTCCGACTGGCCAAGATCGAGATGGATGCGGTAGTTGCCAACGGTGGCCATGAATTGAGCGGAGCTCGGGTGGAGCGGAAGTCCATTGATAGGCGTATTGAAGATGTGGTCGCTTGGAAAAATGGGACAGCCGCCAATGGTTGGAGACGTTGCGCCGCTGTCTGGGGCGACGCTGGAATCGGCGGTGGCGTCAGGAATGGACGCGTCGCGCGCGTCGGGGGCGACGTTGGCGTCCAGTTGGCCCGCGTCGGCAAGTGACGCGTCGCGCGCGTCGGGGGCGACGTTGGCGTCCAGTTGGCCCGCGTCGGGAATGGACGCGTCGCGCGCGTCGGGGGCGACGTTGGCGTCCAGTTGGCCCGCGTCGGCAAGTGACGCGTCGCCCGAACCCGCAGCATCGCCCGCGGAGGCATCGCCCGCGACGGCCGCGTCTTGTTCAACGTCGTCGGTAAAAGTGCCACTGCTGCAGGAGCCCGCGCCCAACGCGAGAAGCAGCGCCATTGCCGAGTCGTTGAGCCTCATTTGTTCCTCCCCAAAAGTGCGTTTGTTGAGCTTGCTGGGTTTGCGTTGGTCCTTTGCTCCTCCCGCCGCAAGGACATTTTGTCTCCTGCACCACCAACTTCGGCACCTAAGACAAGCTACAAGCGTGCTGTCCCGTTTAATGAGACACTCGCCGCATGCACGCGTTCGACTTCTTAGCCCTCTCCCCAATGCTCTCCGCGACCGCCGTGTCGAACCGCACGCCCGAGTGAAGCCAAGGAACGAATCCGATGAAGACGCCGACGACCCGCCCGCTCGACCCCATCCATCGTCCCGCCCAACGCACCGAGCGACGCCTCCGGCTCCAACGAGCCCTCGATTTCGCTTGCAAAACGCTCTTCTTCGCCATCGCTCTCGCCGTAGTGTCTCTCGTCCTTCGCAAGACCGGCCTCCTCGCCGAGCGCCCCACCCGCCTTCTCCTCATGGGGGCGTTTGCTGCGGTCGTTTTCAGCACCGTCGTCGTCTACCTACGGCGCCTTCCCGAGCTCGCCGGGGCCCGCGCCCTCGATCGCCACCACGCCCTCAGTGACCGCCTCGCCAACGCCCTCGCCTTCGCGTCCCTCCCCGAGCGCACCCCGTTCATGGAGGCGGCCATCGACGACGCCCTCGCACACGCGTCCAAACTCCAGCCCCGCAGAGCCGCGCCGTTTCGCTTCCCAAGCGAAGGGCTGCCGGTCCTCTTGCTAAGCCTCCTGCTCGTAAGCGTCTCGCTCTTCGAAGTGCGCCGCCGCGAGGTCATCATCACGTCCCCGGTGGCCATCGACGCGGTCGACGTGTCCCCCGACGACCTCGACGCGCTCCGCGAATACCTGCGAACCCTCGAGACCAAAGACACCAGCGACGAAACCAAAGCCGTCGTCGAGGAGTTCAACCGCCTCATCGAGGACCTGGCCGCCAAACGTCTCGATCGCACCGAGGCCTTCCGACGCATGCAAGCCCTTGAAGACAAGCTCCTCCAGGGACGCGAGGCCGACAAGAAAGCGCTCGAAGAGGCGCTCGCCAAGATGGGGGAGGAGCTCAAAAAGTCCGACCTTTCCAAGCCTGCCGGAGAGGCCCTCGAAAGCAAGAACCTCGCGAAAGCAGACCAGGCCCTGCGCGACCTTGCCAAGAAGCTACGCGAAGGGAAAGTCGACAAAGCCAAGTTGAACGAGCTCCGCGACGCTCTCAAGAAAGCCTCGGCGGCCCAGGCCAATCGCAGCTCCGCGCTCCGTCAGAAGCGAGACGCTCTGGCCCAACAGCTCTTGAAACAACGTCAGCGGGGCGCCGATGCGGGAGCCGACGCAGACCGCAGTGTCCTTCAGAAGAAAGAGCGCGAGCTCGAACGTCTCGACCGCGAGCTCGAACAGCACGAACGCGCCGAACGTCAACTCGAACGTCTCGATCGCGAGCTGTCGCAGGCTGCCGAAGACCTCCTCAGAGACCTTGGAATGTCCGCCAAGGACCTCGAAGAAGGGGCCGAGGACATCAACCGCATGGCTCGTCAGGAAATGACCCAAGAGGACAAAGAGCAACTGCGCCAACGTCTCCAGGAGCTTCGTGAAACGCTGCGTCGCCAGGGCCAAGGGGGCCAGGGGCAGATGTCCCGCATGCGGCGTTTCCAGGGAAGGGCCCGCGGTCAACAAGGCCAAGGCCAGGGACAAGGCCAAGGCGAAGGACAACAGGGGCAAGGTCAAGGCCAAGGCCAAGGCGATCAACCTGGCAAGAACGGCGAGACGTGGGTGCTAGGGCCGAACGGCGAAAAGATCATGGTGATTTCCCGTGGCAGCCAGGGCTCGGGACACGGCCAAGGGGGCAAAGAGGCAGGCAAGGGGCACGACCCAAACCTGCGGGGGGCAGCCACCCGTCCCAACATGGGCACACAGGATACACAGGTTGCGGGGCAAGACACAGGTCAGGGGGCGAGCCGCAGCGAAGTGATCCTAGGGGCCGCCGAGCGAGGTTTTTCGCACCGGGGTTATCGGAAGGTCTATACGGAGTACCGCACTGTGGCAGAAGAGGCATTGAACAAAGACGAGATCCCAGGCGGCTACCGGTTCTATGTGCGCCGCTATTTCCAACTCATTCGGCCTCGCGACGAGGCCAAGTAGGAGACCCATGACCGAGCAAGCGACCGACTCCGTCCGCTCCGACGTAGATGCGTTCCGAAAGAGCATCACCGAGCTGCGAGAGGCCATAGGCAAAAATATCATCGGCCAACACGACGTTGTAGACGGTGTCCTCACATGTTTGCTTGCAGGCGGACACGCGCTCCTTGAAGGCGTGCCAGGGCTAGGCAAGACCATGTTGGTTCGAGCGCTGGGCGAAGCGCTTCATCTGTCGTTCTCGAGGATCCAGTTCACTCCGGACCTGATGCCAGCGGACATCGTGGGCACGACCGTGATTGACGAGACGCAGGCAGGGGGACGCGCCTTTGAGTTCCGCAAGGGGCCTATTTTTGCTCACATTGTGCTGGCCGACGAGGTCAATCGAGCGACCCCCAAGACGCAGAGTGCGCTGCTCGAGGCGATGCAAGAGCACCGTGTGACGGTTGGCAAGCGGACCCACCAGCTCGACGAGCCCTTTGTGGTACTTGCAACGCAGAATCCACTGGAAATGGAAGGGACCTATCCGCTTCCCGAGGCCCAGCTCGATCGGTTCTTCTTCAAGCTGCACGTGCCGTTTCCTGGGCGTGAGGACCTCCATCGGATTCTGGACCTCACGACAGGCGAGGAGGTTTCCAAGGCGCCTGCGGTACTCGATCGCGAGCGCATCTTGGCGATGCAGAAGCTCGCGAGGCGGGTGGCCATTGCGCGTCATGTGCAGGACTATGCGATACGGTTGCTAGAGGCGACGCATCCTACTGGGACCGATGCGCCCGACCTGACCAAGCGCTTTGTGCGTTACGGAGGGTCGCCTCGAGGGGCGCAGGCGCTTCTTTTAGGCGCCAAGATACGAGCACTGTTTCAGGGACGCTTTGCAACCAGTGTGGACGATGTGCGAGCGGTGGCCCATGCAGCGCTTCGGCACCGCATCTTGCTCAACTTCGAGGGGGAGGCAGAAGGGATCCGGACCGATCAAGTGGTCGATGCCATTCTCAAGACCCTGCCCGAGGCAAAGCCGGAGCAAGCAAGCAAGGGGGCGAAGCTTGGGGCTGCTTGACAGAGTTGTAGCGGGCTGGCGGGCTCGAAGTGCTGTCGCGCAGGGCGACGATGAGCTTTTCGACGACGAGTTCCAGCGCAAGCTCGACTACCTTGCACTGATCAGTCGAAGGGTCTTTGCAGGCCGCATGCGAGCCGACCGTCGCACGAAGAAGAGCGGAAGTGGCATCGAGTTCGCCGATTATCGCGCCTACCAACCTGGCGACGATTTCCGCTACCTTGACTGGAACATCTACCAGCGTTTCGACCGTCTCCTAGTACGTCTCTTCGAGGAAGAGGAAGACCTAGCCATCTACTTTATCCTGGACGTCAGCGCTTCCATGGGGTTTGGAGACGCGAGGAAGCTGCGCTACGCAAAGAAGCTCTGTGCCGCCCTTGCCTATGTGGGATTGGCCAATCTCGACAGGGTTTGCATCGTGACCACCACCAACCAGGTGCTTGGACGCATGCCAGACACCCGAGGCAAAGCGCGCATCTTCAAGGTATTTCGATTCCTGAAGGAGACCCGTCCAGGCGGCACCACGGACCTTGGCGAGGCCCTCAAGGTGTTTGTCGCGCAGCACAAACGACGTGGTCTTGCAGTTCTTGTGAGCGATCTATACGACCCGTCGGGTTTCGAGCGTGGCATCAATGTACTTCGCTACAACAAGTTCGATCCCTTTGTCGTACACGTGATCGATCCTGCCGAGGGGCATCCAAAGCTGACGGGGGACGTGCTCGTGTACGACTGCGAGACAGGCGACGAGCGCGAGGTTACGGTGACAGCCAAAGTGCTCGAGAGGTTTGCCCAGGCCCATCTTGGCTATCTGCACTCAATCGAGCGGTTTGCTGCGACGCACCAAGTGCCGTACATCGCTGCGGACATGAACATCCCATTTGAGGAACTGATCCTGCGGGTGTTTCGGCGCGGTGGATTTTTGAGGTGACCTTTGTTTTTCTCGGGTCTTGCATTTGCCGAGCTCGCGAGCCTCTTCGCCGTTGCTGGCGGCGTCGTGGTGCTCCTGTACATCTTGAAGCTGCGACGGCGTACGGTGGCAGTCCCGTTCGCTCCACTGTGGGAGCGTATCTTGCGGGACAAAGACGCGACCACGTTGTTCTCGCGTCTGAAGCGCCTGTTGTCCCTGCTGCTGCAGCTTCTGCTCTTGGCGCTGCTGGTGTTTGCTCTGGGCGACCCACGTGCAGTGGAGACGCTTCTGCAGGGACGTACCTTTGTGGTGCTTATCGACGCCAGCGCCTCGATGCAAGCGACCGACGTTGCGCCGAGTCGCATGGGGGCGGCAAAGGAGCAGGCCAAGAAGATGATCCGCGGCATGGGCGGGGCAGACCGGATGCTGCTGGCCCAGATGGACGCGATGGTGACTCCTCTTGGTCCGATGACAGGCGACACTGCGGACCTGGAAAGAATGCTGGATCGGGTGCATGTGACCGATGCTCGCGCCGATTTCCCAAGGGCGCTTCGGTTTGCAACCGACAGCTTGCGAGGAGCTTCAGAGGGAGAAGTCGTGGTCATTTCCGATGGAGCGCTGGGGGAGGCACGTGATGCTTCCGGTGCCGTTTCAATGGGAGCTGCCAAGTTGGTTTTCGTTCCCATAGGCAATGCTGCGCGCAACGTAGCCATCACGCAGTTTTCAGTGCGTCGCTACCCGCTCGACAAGAGCCGCTACGAAGTGATGATCGAGGTCACCAACACAGGGCCTGAGGAGGAGCAGATCGAGCTGTCGCTCATTGGAGACGGGCAAGTGGTGGACATGACCAAGTTGAAGCTACGTCCAGCGGAACGCCTGCCGCGGTTCTATCCCAATCTGTCGGGGGCAAGCCGCACCCTCGAGGCGACGCTGGTGCCGCTCGAAGGTTCCGTGGACGTGCTCGCAGCAGACAATCATGCCTATGCGCTGCTTCCAGAACGTCAGCGCGCCAAGGTGCTTGTGGTGACCGAGGGGAACACCTACCTGGAAGCTGCGCTGCTTCTTGACGAATACCTGGAAGTGACGGAGGTGACGCCAAAGAAGTACCCTGAGAAGTCTAGCGAACGCTGGGATGTCGTGGTGTTCGACCGGGTGACTCCCACGGAGCTTCCCAAGGCGCACGCGCTGTTTCTAGATCCACGGGGTCCTGGGGCGCCTGTCAAGGTCGACGTCGAGTTGAAGCAGCCGGGCTTCGACAAGATCGACAGGAAGCATCCCATTGTCAGGCACACGGCGCTCGACGATGTCAACATAGCGTTGGGGCACAAGCTCATTGCCGAGCCCGGGGACAAAGCGGTAGGTGTATCCGAGGGGGCGAGTCCAATCCTGGTGGCAGGGACTCGCAAAGGGTACAAGTTTGTGGCGCTCGGGTTCGACCTGCGTGACAGTGATCTTCCGTTACGCATTGCCTGGCCTTTGCTGGTCCTCAACACGGTCAACTGGTTCACTGGAGAGGACTCGAACTACCTTTCCAGTTTCCGCACCGGCGACATCTGGCGTATCCCGGTGGTGGCGGGGGCGAAGGAGGCGATCGTGAAGCTTCCAGCAGGAGCGACCGAGCGGGTTCCCGTGCATGAAGGGCGCGCCGTATTGCTTGGCTTGTACGCTGGGTTTTACGAGCTGTCGGTAGGTGACGAGAAGACTCCATTTGCGGCGAACCTCATTGATGAAGCAGAAAGTGCCGTAGCGCCGATGGACAAACTGCTGGTGGGTGGGAAAGAAGCCGGACAACTAGGGGGCTTCAAGGTGGGAGTGCGGCGTGAGATCTGGATTTACGTCTTGTTGCTTGTTGTGCTCCTCACGGCCCTCGAGTGGGCCACCTACCATCGGCGGGTGACCGTATGACGCAGCGTACGCGACGCCTTTTGCTTACCGTTGTGGCGGCGGTGTTGGGAGCGTTGGGCCTTTGGCTGTACCTCAAGTACGTTTGGTACGCAGGGCCTACGCTCACTTGGATCCACAAAGGTCAGGACTACGAGCTCATTGCGCCACGCATGTTGGGGCTGGTGCTGCTTGCCCCCTACTTTGTGTGGTTCATTGGGCGCTCTCTGGCCGATCTCCCGGTGCTGCAGGCGGCTCTCTCGGTCCTGCTTCGTGTAGCCTTCGTAGCGCTCTTGGCGCTGGGACTGGCGCGTCTTGTCCGCACTGCAACGAGCCAAAAGGTGTGCACTGTGGTGCTTGTCGACGTGTCCGAGTCCGTGCCTGATCTTGCACTTGACGACGCGCGAGCTGAGGTAACCAAGCTAATAGGGTCCAAACCGCCTGACGGTCTGTTACGGGTGGTGACGTTTGCCAAGAGGCCAAGGGTGATCCCTCTGGAGGACACGGCAAAGGAGGCTCCACTGCTCGAGAGGCACGAGGCGCTGGAGGGGACGGTAACCACTACGCCCCGTCTCGGACTCGGTGCTGCGACGGATCTTGCGAGCGCGTTGCAGCTTGCCTACGGTCTGTTCCCATCGGGCTACTTGCGGCGGGTGGTACTGCTGTCGGACGGTGTGCAGACCGATGGAGACCTGCTGGCCGAAGCCAACCGCGCAAGGGAGTTTGGCGTAAAGCTGTTTGCCATTCCGTACACAAGGCCTGTTCCTGGCGAGGTGGCGTTGCGGGAGCTGAAGGTGCCCGATCGACTCAGGGTTGGCGAGCCCTTCGAGCTGCGCGCACTCATCTTTTCGAGCCGTCCTCAGACAGCCAAAGCGGTGTTGAAGCAGGGGGAGGCGATCAATGGGCTGGACGGGGTCCGTCAGGTGACGCTGGTTGCAGGTGAGAACGAGGTCAAGTTCAAGAGCGTCGTACGGGTTGCGGGGGAGGTCACCTATGCGCTCGAACTGACCGATCTTACCGAGGATCGCTTCAAGGAGAACAACAGGTTTACCACTGTGGCAACGGTCCCGGGACGTCCCACGGTTCTGTACGTGGAAGGGAATCCAACACGCGCGGGATACCTGTCGAGTGCACTGTCGGCGCAGGAGTTCGAGGTCGACGTGCGAGGGCCGCGTGAGTTGCCTTCGAGTCTGCGCGAGCTTGAACGCTACGACTTCGTCATTCTTTCCGACACGCCTGCAGAGGCCGTATCGCTGACGCAGCAAGATGCCATTGAAGGCTATGTCCGCGACCTTGGAGGTGGGTTCTTGTTTGCGGGGGGCGAGAGTGGCTACGGACTTGGAGGTTGGAACCACACGACCATCGAGCGCATTTTGCCAGTGCGCATGGATGCCGAGAAGCGTCGCGACGAGCCAGGGGTGGCAATGGTTCTCGTGATCGATCGATCGGGTTCCATGAGCGGCCTTCCCCTTGAAATGGCCAAGGCTGCCGCGAGGGCAACTGCAGACACGCTGCAAGGCGACGACCTGCTCGAAGTGATCGCGTTCGACTCGACCCCAACGCGTCTGGTGCGCATGATCGCTGCAAAGCACAGGGCGCGGATCCAGAACGACATCGCACGTCTGGTCGCAGGTGGAGGGACTGAGATTTTTCCTGCGCTCGATGCTGCCTACCAGGTGTTGTCCGTGACCCGAGCCCGCAAGAAGCACGTGATTTTGCTGACCGACGGGCAATCTCCCACTGGCGGGATTCGCGATCTGGTGCAAGCCATGGGGGCCGAGGGGATGACTGTGTCCACAGTGGGGCTCGGGTCCGGCATCGACGAGGGGCTGCTCAAGATGATCTCGGACACAGGAGGCGGGCGGTTCTACAAGGTTCCCGATCCGCAGGCGTTGCCGCGCATTTTCACGCGCGAGACAGAGATGGTGGCGAGGCAGGCGGCCGTGGAGGAGTATTTCCAGCCCAAGGTGGTGTCACCTGCGGATTTCCTTCGAGGTGTGGACATAGCCAGCGCGCCGTTCCTTCACGGCTACGTTGCAACGAAGATGAAGCCACCGCCGGCGCAGGAGATCCTGACGAGCGAGATCCAGGAGCCCATCTTGGCCCGCTGGCGCATCGGACTTGGTTGGACCCTGGCCTGGACCAGTGATGTCAAGAACCTATGGGCTGTGGAGTGGCTCCGTTGGCCTGGGTACGGACAGTTTTGGGGACAGCTTGCCCGCGAGCACATGAGGACCAAGAAGCGCCAGACGCTAGACATGCGTGCCGAGCTCGATCCTGCGACAGGAAGGGCCCACGCAGTGATCGATGCCATTGGGGGCGACGATCGTTTTCAGAACGGGCTGGAGGCGAAGCTTACGGTAAAGGGACCGCTTGGAGTGCCTGGACAGGCGGCACCACCGCGAAAGGCTGCCATGCGTCAGACTGCTCCAGGACGCTATGAGGCGGATTTCCCATTGGAGCGCTATGGGTCCTTTCTGCTGCAGGCCACATTGGAGAAGGCGGTTGACGATGGCAAAGGGGGGAGCAAACTGGTACAGGTTGCGGAGAGCTTTGGGCAGGTAAGCAATCCGTATCCGCGGGAGTACCTGGCGTTGGCGTCGGATAGGGAGACGCTCACGCGGGCTGCAGAGGCGACAGGAGGGACAGTGGATGCTGAGGCAAAGGTCGTGTTCGACCCAGCGGGAGAGCAGCTGCGGTACCACCAGGACCTCTGGCCGCGGTTTGTTGGTGGGGCGATCGCTGCGTTTCTGTTGGACTTGCTGGTGCGACGGGTACGGCTGTTTGAGCGCAAGAAGACCGCGCGGGTTGCGGTGGGATGAATTGTCTTTCCAGAGTCCTGACCGCGATCACACTCTACACAGGGTTACCCACCCTGGTAGGGTGTGATCAGGGATCAGGTCGGAAGCCGGCCGCCATCCCAGATGCAGAACGCCAGGGCCTCGTACCACCAACTTCCGGAAACGACCAACAGTAACCTCGAATACATCCAGTGAAAAGCTTGTCGAAGGCTCCTCGCAAGTCCACTCATCTCGGCGCGTGTTCAATGTTGCTTACCAATCGGTGAATGAGAATAAATAGCTGCCTATTGATGTGCGACGTCGCTATGGGGCGAGCTGCACCCAGCGGGGGATGACGGTTACTTCTTGAAGAGTTTCGCAAACAGTCCCTGCTTCGCCTTGGGTTCGCGATTGGGTGGAGTGATTGGCTTGGGAGGCGGCGCGGGTATCGAGCCCTTTGTTACGCGTTTCTGAAAAAGCAGGACTTCACGCGCTGCGTCGATGTTGCGAGGATTCAGCTCCGCGGCACGAGCGAAGTCGCGCTGTGCCTGGCGGTCGTTGCCAAGACGCTTGTGAAGCATCCCACGGTAGAAGAACGCCCCCTCGCAACGGTCGCTGGCGTCGATTGCCTGTCCAAGCCGCTCGATGAGGGCCAACATGGCCTTGGGTGTTTGGTTTTCGGGCTTCATCGAGTCGAGCCAGGCCAGCAGCGCCATGTAGGGAGGTCGGTCTGGATCGAGCTGGCACGCGCTTCGGCAGTACAATTCAGCCTGCACGAAGTCGTTTCGACGGAGGCTGGCCTCGGCCTTCTGAAACGCTGTGGAAGCCTCGACCACCGTAACCACACTGAATCTGCCCGTGTCCTCACTGGCTTCCGATCCGGAACGGCGCAAGTACCGCTGACGCTGCTCGGGATCGGTAAGCGTCGAGTACGCCAACGTCAAACAGGAGAAAATCCGGGCCACGGCATCTCGTTGATCGGCTAGGGACGCGGCAAGGCGGTCCGGATGCCACTTTTTTGCAAGCTCAAAAAAACGCTCGCGAATCCGATCGGGCGGGTCCTGGATGTCCACTCCGAGCAGCACGAAGTAGTCGTCGTTGTCCAGAGTCGCCAGCCTCACCCGAATCTCGTCTCGCCTCGTCGCGACATCAGGAGGCTCGGAAGGGGCCAGCATCTCGACGCGCTCGGCGTTTATCAGAACCTGCGAGGGCCGATCCCCCGCGGGGATAGCGTGCGGTGGCGGGGGAAGAGAACCGTCTTGCGCAAGCTTGACCTGCTTGGTCAGGAGCAAACAATAAAGCAACAACTGCGCGTCCTGCGGCTTCAGTACTCCAGAGTCGATGAACTCCGGAGCGCGCAGCGAACGGGCCCTGAGGAGGTCCACCAGACCACGCTCGTGGGGCGAAAAATCGAACCGTTCGAGCTGCGCCGCTCGGGAAACGCGAAGCGCCATGGTTCCAAGCCTCTCCACTGTCGCGGTCACCGTCTTCCCAGGGGGCGCCTGACGAAGAAGCGTCCAGACAAGCGGAAACGGGTCGACCGGAACGAGGTCGTCGCCCCCGTAGCCCTGCAGCCCGTCGACCCCATCGAAGTACGCAAACGTCGTGTCGGGACCGAAGGTCGATGTGTGCACTAGCTTGCGCTGCAGCTGCACTTTGAGGCCAAGACGAAGCTGCGCTTCGGTGATCGCCCCGCTGTTCAACAGAATCTGTCCGTGGAGCGGCATCCCGTTGGCAAGGTCATGGAGCGAGTCCCGGTAGGTGTCGTCCTCAATGAACCCGAGCTCCAGAAGGACGCGTCCCAGATACGCCACGGGCTCGGTAGTCTTCGCTTTCGCCGGCTGCCCCGCCGCAAATAGAAACAGCGCGCGCTCGCCAGCTGTGGTCGTGAACTCCAGCGTGCCCCCCAGCTTTCGCTCGAGCAGGTAGAGCAGCAAATTGACGACTGGCGTCCGTTCAAGACGACCAGTGGCAGTGGGGGCGGGACGATTTTCGGTTTCAACCATAGCTTCATCGACAGGTGCGAGAAGCCGCCGAAGAGCGCCCCACACGCCAGTCCTTCGGGAGAATGTCCCGATGTCCCCGCCGCGTCAATCGACGCTTCATCTTACCGACGGTCGACAGCGCGCCTCTCGTCATCGCTCGCCCACCGCCGCAACCGATAGCCAATTGCCTTCCGCACTCGGCAGAAACTCCCGCGCCCTCGCGCTGGTGACGGCCACCTGGTCTTCGTGCCAAAGAGGCACCGCGTGCATCTCGTCAAGCAAACGCCCCTCGGCCGCGCCGTAAAGACGACAACGTTCCTCCAGCGTCTGTCCCCTGCCCCCTTCGTCGAGAAACGCATCTAGCTCCGAATCCCGCACCCGCCCCCGGTTCGCCCCCGCCGGCGGAACGAACGCACTATGAAAGAAATGCCTCAAGAGATGCGGCTCCGTAAACGCCGGAAGCGTCAACATCGCCAAGTCAAAATCGCCCGCGTTCAAACGTGCCAGCATCGTCCCCAGTTCGAGCGGTATCCCCTCCACCTCCACCCCAACCTCCGCAAACATCTGCCCGAGCACCCTCGCAATGCTCACGCGAAAACGCTCGGTCGACGTCAGCAACGTCACCCGGAACCGCCGTCCTCCAAGCACACGCCTCGCCATCGCCTCATCATGCGCAAGCGGCTGCAAACTCCGATTGGCCCGCGCCCAGTGCGTCGGCGGAATGATCCCCGCCGCGGCCTCGGCACGCCCCGCGAACAAGGACGACGTGATCGCCATACGGTCGATTGCCAGCGACAACGCCCTGCGAACCTCTCGATCCGCTAGCACCCCGTGCTCATGATGGACCACCAAGTAGGAGATGTTGGCCCCTGGACGAGACCTCACGAACAGTCCCGACGCCGACTCCATCGCGGGGAGCAGCGTCGGCGATACCACGTTCAACGCAATGTCCGACCGTCCCGCCACCAGCCGAAGCGCCCGCGCGTTTTCGTCACGTACCGTCCGAACCACCACCCGGTGCCGAGGACGAGGCAGAGGACTTCCATCTGCTGGCTCCAATAACAACGCCGCTCGATCGAAATGCCCCACCCGAAAAGGCCCAAGACCATCGAGTGTCCCCTCTGGATCGGGCGGTCCAAACGCCTGATCCGCTCGCAAAATAGGGACCTCCAGATCGGTAAGCAGCGTCGCGTGAGCACGCTTCAAACGCACCACCACCGCATCGGGCCCGTCCTCCACCACCTCCGCAATCGGCTCCACGATGCGCGCATGCCTGGACGCAACCGAAGGCGCTCCAAACGCTCGAAGCGTCGCCACCACGTCGGCCGAAGACACCCGCGCCCCCGAATGGAACCGCACGTCGTCCCGAAGCACCACACGAAGCGTCCGCCCGTCAAGCCAGCTCCAGGAACGCGCCACGTACGGCACCGGCTCGAGACGGTCTGGGTCAAGACGCACCAAGCCGGCGTGGATCAGGCGACTCGCACGAACTCCCACAGTGTCGGTCACGTACCGAGGATCAAGCGTGTCGGGGCTCACATTCACCACCAGCTCCAGAGGACGCTCCTCCGTCGCTCGCGTCGCTCCTGCCGTGCAGCCCAACACCACGGTGAGCGCAGTCGACGCCACCAGCGTACCAAACCGACCGAGTGCGCCGTCGTGCAACAGACGCCCCCTACGCCATCGGGATGGACGCTGCACGAGCCTGCATCCTCGCGATGGAAAGATCGCCCGACACCACGTCGAGCTGCAACGTCGCCCTAGCCTCGAGCCCTGTCGCCTGCTCGGACGCTCGCACCTTCAGGGTCCCGTTTGCGTCCACCTCGAACCCCACCACGATGACCAACACCTCCCCCCTTGGCGCTGGACGAAGCCCGCTAAGCTCGATCTCCCCAAGATAGAAGTTGTCGACAAAGTGTTCGGCTTCCCCCTGCGCTACACGCACCCTCACGCAAGTTTGGCCATCCTGCACGGTCGCAAACCCCCGGCTGCGTTCGCACGGAATCTTCGAATTACGAGCCACCACCACGTCGCAAAACCCCCCGGCCGTCTCCACCACGAGAGCACGCGGGGTAACATCCACGAGCACCGGCGCGACAGGTGATACGACGGCAGGCGGTGGCTGCGATGGGCCCCGTCGCGCGGCCTCTCCAAAGCCCGGGAACGACGGCATCCGCGGAGCCGTAGGGACCGCAACCTTCACCGACGACGACCCCGCAGGCGGCGGCGTGCTCATCAGCGTCGCGCGCTCCGTAGCTTGGGCGATCTGGTCGAGTGCAAACGCTCCCGACTTCGGATGAAGGGAGATCCGCGGGGTCGGACGCGGCCCGCCTTCGGGCTCGTGCATCTGCACCCGCGGTGTTGGAGCGGCAGGAATGCTCCTCACGCGCGTCGCATCGGAAAGCGCCGCAGCCTGGATCGCGGCGCCCATCGCGACCACCTCCTCGGGGTTCAGATGGACAGTTGGCGCGATCCGGAAAAACGCTTCGACGCGCCTGCGAACGAAGGGAATGTGAACCGAACCGCCGACCAGCACCACACGCTCAAAGGAGCCGACATCGAGGTGGGCAAAGGTCATCGCCTCTTTGCACACGCGCAGGGTGCGCTCGACCAGCGGAGCCGCAAGCGTCTCGAATTCGCTCCGTGTCAACGCAAAATCGAGATCCAGAGAAACACCCCCAGGACCAAACCCAAGCTCCCGTATCCGCGTCTCGACACGGTCTGCAGACGACAGCTCGATCTTGATCCCCTCTGCGGCCAGACGAAGACGCTCGAACACCTGCGGGTCCGCCCGCGCGTCGAGACGATGCCGGACGAGAAGCGCGTCGGCCAAACGCTCGGCAATGACCCCGTCGAGGTCGTCGCCTCCAAGGAACGAGTCCCCTGACGTCGAGAGGACCTCGAACACATGTCCGGAACGGTCGATGAGGGTGCAGTCGAAGGTGCCGCCACCGAAGTCGTAGACGGCGATGCGTTCGCGTCCTCCTTTGCCAAGGCCATAGGCGAGCGCTGCAGCCGTCGGCTCGTTGAGGATCCGCAAGACCTCGAGCCCCGCGACCCTTCCGGCAACTTTCGTGGACGCGCGCTGCAGTTCGTTGAAGCTCGCGGGGACCGTGATCACGGCCCGGTGGACAGGAGCGCCGGTTGCCTTTTCGGCGAGGAGGCGAGCGCGGCGCAGGACCAGCGCGCTGATTTCGGGCAGCGTGTACTCCTGACCGCGTGCAACGACGAGGGGGCCATGTCCAGGGCCCTCTTTGAGCTCGAAAGGGAGACGGCTGCGGGCCATCGCGATCTCGGGGGCGGCCCATGGACGGCCGATAAGGCGCTTGACTCCGAAGATGGTGTTTTTCGAGTCCACAGCCCGGCGCTCACGGGCAGGTTGGCCCACCAGGACCTCACCGTTGGGATGAAAACTGACGACACTGGGCAAAAGACGCCGTCCAGTGTCATCGGCCAGCATCTGGACCCGCCCATTCTGCATATGACCCACAACGGTGTAGGTCGTCCCAAGGTCGATCCCGACAGCACTCATTCCCATTCCCTACCCCATCATCGGCAAGACGGGTTCGTCTTTAGGCTCTGAAGCGCCGTCCCGCAGACCACCGTCGCCGAGTCGGCTGGAAGGCTTCCCCACGTCGTGCGCATCGTCTCCATGGACTTGCGCATCGCCGTGCGGCTCGCAGCGGGCACCTTCTTGATGACACATGCCTCGAACTTCTCGAAATACGCCTTGCACGCGGGGATCGAGTCCAGATCGCCCGTCGGGGTGGGAAGCGCCGCGGGCGTGGTGGGAAGGTCCAACGCCGTCCCCATCATCGCCCCGCTCGCCGCAGTTGCCGCACTCGCCAGTGCAGCCAGTCCCATGCCGTTCAGCAGCTCCGCATCGTAACGCCAGCGATCGCCCGATCGCGTCATCGCAAACCCGAGCGCCGTCGTGATCCTGCGTTCGCCCGTAAGAAGCACCGCCTCGACAGGAACCGGACCCTTGTTGAAACTCGAGCGAACCCCAGGCACCAAGTCGAGTGCCGCTTGCCCAATTCGTCCCGTGTCCATCCAGAACAGCGTGGACGGTGCCGTGAGGGCCCGTAACGCTAGTGCGTGCCCTGCGTCATCCTTGAGCGCCCCCTTGCCTTCGAGACTCTGCAATGCCTTGTCGTTCAATGGACGGGCTCCCGCGAGCACGAGCAGCGTGTCGCCCACAAGACGCACCTGGACAAGTGGAAACTTGTCGCGTAGGGCAACCGGCTCGGCGTCGAACCCGTCACCTATGTCTTTGATCGAGTACAGCTCCTTGAGAAGCTCGCCCACCTTGCTCTTGGCTACCCCAACGATCTTCTTGGCCGCAGCCGAGTCCCGGACATGCTGTGCAAACACAATGGCGAGGTCCTTGGTGGGGGACGGAGGCGACAGGATGCTCGGCTTGTAGGCGCTGTCGACCGTGAGACCCAGGATTGCCTCGTCTCCCATGGCGTCGAACACCGTAGAGAGCTCGAGACCCAACTGCTTCTCGAACTCCGCAACGCCCTGTTTGGTGGTCGCTGCCTTGTCCGGGTCGATTTCCGTGAAAGCACCAAGCGCACGCTCGCGCATCTCGGCCCCTTTGAGCGAGGTCTTCGTGGAAAATGCAAGGTAGGCCACCGTGTCCTTGGGGAGCTTCTCGGGGAGCTTCAGCTTCGAGGGGGACGCCCACGGGCTGTCTTTGCTGTTGGCCGTCAGCGTTCCGCCAAGCAAGCCGTGGATGTGCAGCATCAGTCCCGAGTCCACGAACTTGAGCGACGTCACAATAGGACCGGCATCTTTGAGGTAGCCGTCCACCAGCTTCCTGGTCGACGCGTCGCCTAGCTTCTTGAAGAGCACCGAATCGATGAAAGCAACCAGTTCAGCTCCCGACTCGAAGTCCTTCGCGGCCTGTTTGTACTGTTCAGAGGACGCGAGCGAGTCTTTGCCGTCGTCTAGGATCGCTGCGAGGTCCTTGAGCATGGCCTCATGGCCGATGGCGAGCAGGTTGCGCTTGGAAAACCACACGAGTTTGTTCGCAGGATCGCTGCGGAGCTCCCCAAGGGCTGCTTCCACAGGAGGAGGCTCGGTGGACAAGGGGTCACGTCGTTGGAGCGTGTAGGCCTGGCCGGAAGCGCCGAACGCTCCTGCACTGGCAAAGCGTTTCGATGCAAGCAGTGCTTTGGCAGCGCCGGAGCTCGAGAACTCGATGAGCGCAAGGGCCTCGGGCTTCTTGCCTTCCTCGAGGCCCCGCATGGCAAGGCCCATGGAGTCCAAGGAGAAGGCTACGTTGCGCGCGTCGTCGGGCGACAGGTCGAAGGACTTGGCAATGCCCGCGACAGTATCGTCAACAATCTTTTTCTCGTCGATCTTGGGCTCGTCGAGGAACTTGACTCCGCGCAGTGCAAAAAGGGAGCGCTTGATGGAGGGCAGCTCGACGTAGACCTGCGTGTTGGCGGGCATGCTCCTGGCAAGATGCGGGCCTGCCTTGCGGAGGTACAGGAAATACACTGCGGTCGCCCCTCCGATGACGAGCAGGAGAGCCGCTGCAACAAGAGCGAGGAGCAGGCCCCTCGAGGACTTCTTGGGTTTGGCCCCGGCACTGGCAAGGGTGGCAAACGCCGCAGATGGGACGGGAACGGCAGGAGCGGCGCGAGCAAGACCCGCGGCGGACCCTGGGACCTGAGTGGCCCCAAGGGCCTGGGCAAAGGGAGGATGGGCCGAAAGGGGCATCCATGTATTTCCGCCTGCCGCGCAGATTTGTCCCTCGCGGAGCTGGCCGGAGCGGATCCATTCGAGGATAGTTGGGTCCGGATACGGCCCTTCGGGTTGTCCAGCTCGATTCAAGTACCACATGCTTTGTATCCCTTCGGGGGGTCGCCCCGTGTCGTTTGCAGCACGACACTACGCGAGAACTGCCCTTTGCGATCGAACAGACGTCGCACAAGCAGGTTCCCACGACAACCGAGGTCACCTCCGTGATTGTGGCAACGTCTGGCGAAAGGTCGTGGACGGCTCGAGCATGGCGCGAACCTTGGCGACGAAGGGCCCGAAGGCGTAGGGCTTCTTCAAAAACGCCGTGTGGGCCGCCGTGTCGCAAAGCCGTAGCTGTTCCCGCGTCTCTTGCGCTGAGTGTCCGCTCGTGATGAGCACCGGCACCTCGGGACGCAGCTCCCGAATGCGATGCAACGCCGACGCCCCTCCCATACCTGGCATGCTCAGGTCAAGCACGATGAGCTTGGCCTCGGGATGCGCGCTAAGGCAGTCCACCCCCGTTTCGCCGTTCGCAGCTTCCACCACGTCGAAACCAATGCGCTCGAGCATGCGGGCCACGACGAAACGGACCCCCTCCTCATCGTCGACCACCAGCACTGTTCCCTCGCTGGTCCAGGGAAAACTCTCCGAGATGGGGCCTATCCAAGGCTCCACACTCCATACGGAATGCCGCGCCCCCTCGCCCTCGCTGCAGGGCAAGAACACCCGAAACGTTGTGCCGTGACCAGTCGCGCTCTTCACGGTGATGGCCCCTCGGTGGGCCCGTACGATGCCTTGCACCGCGGGTAGACCAAGACCTCTTCCCAGAAACTTGGTGGTGAAAAAAGGATCGAAGATACGGGTCAACGTGATCTTGTCCATTCCCCCCCCCCTGTCGGTGACTTCGAGTACGGCGTAATGGCCGCGTGCAAGGGGCAACCCATTGGAATCGAACAGCTCGCGGTCGCTCACATCGGTGCTGCGTACGCGGACCCGAATCGTGCCGCCACCGGTTCCCAAGGCCTCCGCGGCGTTGGTCACGAGGTGCAGCAGAATCTGGCGAAGTTGATGCCCGTCTGCCTCAATGCCGGGCACGTCGTGATCGAGCACGTAAGCGATGGATAGGCCAGGGGCAAGGATCGCAGCGAGCTCAGAAAACATGCCCTCGACCATGTCAGCAAGCGACACCGGTTCACGGACAAAGCCCCCTTCGCCTGCGTAGGCGAGCATCAGCGACGTGAGCTCGGCAGCGCGCACTGCGGCTACCTGGATCTCGACAAGGGCATCGGCGATGAGCGGCTGCTGGCCTGCGTCCATCAATGCCAGGCCCGCGTTGCCTAGGATAACCCCCAACAGATTGTTGAAATCGTGGGCGAGACCGCCTGCAAGACTACGAAGGCTCTCGACCTTTTGCGCCTGCCGCAGCTGCTGTTCGATGGCCTGTTTGCCCTCTTCGGCACGCTTGCGAGCCGTGATGTCGGTCGAGATCCCAAGCAAGACAGCGTTGCGGTAGCCGATCTCGGAGACCGGGACCTTGACGCTCAAATAGGTATGGATGCCATCGGCTTGGAGGACCTCCTCCTCGCAGTCGAACCGAGCCCTTGAGGCGGCTACCATGGCATCGTGGCCGTCGATAGCGTCGGCGCCATGTTCCCCGAAGAGCTCGAGGCTCGTTTTCCCGAGGATTTGCTCTCGAGGAAGGTTCAAGACGAGCTCAAAAGCGCGGTTGGCGACCACGATGCGTCCATCGGAGTCTTTGAGGTAGATCACCGCTGGGCTGTTTTCGAGGAGGCACTGAAGAAGGCGCTCCGTCTCGCGAAGCGCGTCGTGGTGGCGTCGGACCTCGGAGATGTCGGTCCACTGCTGGATCGTGGCAAGGTGCCCCCCGTGCGGGTCTCGAACGATGAACGCTCGGACCGAGGTGTAGCCGAAGTCGCCGTCTCCGCGGACAAAACGACGTTCGAGCTGCCACGAGCCGAGGGCGCCGCGAACTCCCGCTCGGTGGCCTGCGCGGGCTTCCATGCGCTCGTCGGGATGAAGAAACTCCCACACGGGGTGTTGTCGGAGCTCCTCCACACCTCGACCTAGAATCGCCCGCATGGCCGGGTTCGAGCGAAGGATGTTGCCAAGGTCATCGAGGAGCACGGCCCCCACGGCGTGATGGTCGAACAGCGCTTCGAGCACCGGACCTTCAACAGGAGTCTTCGCGGGCTCAGACGAGCACCGGGCGAGCGCTATGGACAGCCGATCGAAAAAGCCATAGACACGTTCCCCGCCCGCTTCGCCGAAAATCGCAAGGGTGGCCTTTCGAAGCCGATGGAGCCAGTCCAGGCTGACGGCGATGCCTTCGTGGCGGAACGTGTCGGCCACCACCCGCGCGGTGCGCTCGGCAGCCAGCTCGGCTCCAGGATCGTTGTCGTCGTCGCCCCTTCTAGGCGTCGAGAACAACGCAAGTCCCTCTGCGATGCGAACGATCGCCACATGCCGTCCGCGCTCCTCGGCCCCGTCGAAGCGCTCCAAGAGACGCTCGGTGAGCTGCTGCACAACCTTAGCCCGTTCGCGCCCGTGCGTCGGGATACGTTCCATTCCCGGCATTTTCGAAAGCGCGTCATCCATGGCAGGCTCCATTGCTTCTGAACGTCACCACACCAGAAATATTGCGGCTTACAAAGCGGAATCAACCAAACCGGAGTTGACGCGTTGCATTGCGCTCTGTTCGTGGAGCAACTCATCGCCCCCACTCCCCGGTGGACAAATCGCCCGCGAGAGCCCCACCCCGCCCGTCTCCTCCCCCGACCTACGTTGTCGCGACCATCCCGCGAGAACCCTCAACTATGTCGAGCGCTTGACCTGCAGCTCAGTCCGGTCCGAGCACGACGCACGCAGAGAACTCGTCGCTGTCGACCTTCCATCCGTCTCCAGTGACTCCTCAAGAGTCTACCGAGACTGATCGAGAGTCTACCGAGACTGATCGAGAGTCTACCGAGACGG
>CAITRH010000211.1 GCA_903894755.1 uncultured delta proteobacterium | reverse complement strand
GGCCGCCCACGGGGGCTCACATCGAGCCGCTGATGGGTCACCGAAAAGGCCCCAAGAGGGGCCGCCCACGGGGGCTCACATCGAGCCGCTGATGGGTCACCGAAAAGGCCCCAAGAGGGGCCGCCCACGGGGGCTCACATCGAGCCGCTGATGGGTCACCGAAAAGGCCCCAAGAGGGACCGCCCACGGGGGCTCACATCGAGCCGCTGATGGGTCACCGAAAAGGCCCCAAGAACGGGCCTTCGCCATCCCGTTGTCGGGCGTGGGACACCGCGGTTTTGTTTCTGTTTCGCCCTTCAGGGCTGCCAGGCCATGGTCTCGGGAGTTTCAAGGCTGGAGACCGGGGGTACGGCGCATCGCAAATCGGAGGGTCGGAAAGGTGAGGGGCATGTCCATAGGGCTGATGGTTCGCATAGCTGTGCTGGCGGTTATTGCGGTGTGTGCGGCGGCCTGGGCGGTCTTTCAGGCGGCTTGTGCGGGCGAAGCGCGCGATGGGGGGGGTGAGCGGGAGATTCCAGCGCCCGAAGTGATCCCAATTGGCGATGAAAGCGTAGGTGGCCATTGACAGAAGCTGGCTGCGGAGCTAGCAGTGCGAACCCCTAAGCGGACCGATGCGTCTAGAGGTCGAGTGACCCGAAGACTACGCCCAAGAAGGGGACGAACAAAAGTGAGACCCGGGGTTTGAGTGTGCTTGCGGAGTCCCGCGAACGAGAGTAGAGACGCAGCTCTCGCTGGCGTAGCTCAATTGGCAGAGCACCTGTTTTGTAAACAGGAGGTTAGGGGTTCAATTCCCCTCGCTAGCTCGGAGTGCCGGTTGACATATTGAAAGGGGTGTTCTGTCGGCGGATTGGAGTAGTGAACGTTATTGCGGAGGGTTGCCCGAGCGGCCAAAGGGAGCAGTCTGTAAATCTGCCGGCTATGCCTTCGATGGTTCGAATCCATCACCCTCCACGGCTTGACGAGGTCTGGATCAAAGGAGTTCATATAGAGTTTTTGAAACGCGGGAGTAGCTCAGTTGGTAGAGCGTCAGCCTTCCAAGCTGAACGTCGCCGGTTCGAATCCGGTCTCCCGCTCGACTCTTCGCCCACCTAGCTCAGTGGTAGAGCACCTCCTTGGTAAGGAGGAGGTCACGGGTTCAAGCCCCGTGGTGGGCTCGATTCTCTCCCTTTATCGTTCGTTCAGGAGACTGGTCATGGGCAAAGAGAAATTTGTACGCTCCAAACCCCACGTCAACGTCGGCACCATTGGTCACATCGACCACGGCAAGACCACGTTGACTGCAGCCATCATCAAGGTTCAGTCCAAGAAGAACCTTGCGAAGGCAATCAGCTATCAGGACATCGCCAAGGGGGGGACGGTGCGCGATGAGACCAAGACGGTCACCATTGCGGTCTCCCATGTTGAGTACGAGAGCTCGAAGCGGCATTACGCGCATGTGGATTGCCCGGGGCACGCGGACTACATCAAGAACATGATCACGGGTGCCGCCCAGATGGACGGCGCCATATTGGTGGTGAGCGCGCTTGACTCGGTAATGCCGCAGACGCGCGAACATGTACTTTTGGCGCGCCAGGTGGGATTGACCCACATCGTGGTGTTTCTGAACAAGTGCGACCAGGTCGAAGATCCAGAGATGCTCGAACTGGTGGACATGGAAGTACGAGAGCTTCTCAATAAGTACAAGTTCGACGGGGACAACGGAGCCATTGTACAAGGCGCGGCGCTTCCTGCGCTCCAGGGGGAAGCGAAGTGGGAGAAGTGCATCGACGAGCTTCTCACGGCGCTTGACACGCGGATCCCGGATCCGATCCGTGAGGTCGACAAGCCCTTTTTGATGGCGATCGAGGACGTGTTCTCGATCAAGGGGCGCGGCACGGTGGTGACTGGACGTGTCGAGCGTGGCATCGTCAAAGTTGGTGAGGATGTTGAGATCGTCGGCTATCGTGACACGCGCAAGACGGTGGTTACAGGCGTTGAGATGTTCCGCAAGCTGCTTGATCAGGGGCTAGCGGGAGACAACATTGGGGTGCTCCTCCGTGGCATTGAGAAAGAGGAGGTGGAGCGTGGGCAGATCCTGGCGAAGCCGGGAAGCGTAACGCCGCACACGATGTTTCAGGCCGAGGTGTATGTCCTCAAGAAGGAAGAGGGGGGGAGGCACACACCGTTCTTCACGAACTACCGTCCCCAGTTCTACATGCGGACTACGGATGTCACAGGGCAATGCGATCTTCCCGACGGGACCAAGATGGTGATGCCTGGCGACAACATTACGATGACCATATCGCTGATCACGCCGGTAGGCCTGGAGGAGCAGATGCGCTTTGCGATCCGGGAGGGGGGACGAACTGTGGGGGCAGGTATCGTCACAAAGGTGCTGAAGTGAGGTTCCGGTGCGGGTGAACATTGTTCTAGCCTGCAGCGAATGCGAAGCGCGAACCTACCGAACGACCCGCAGGCCTGATCAAAAAGGCGCATTAGTCTTGAAAAAGCATTGTCCTAAGTGCAAGAAGCACACGGAGCATCGAGAGACAAAGTGACAACGCGGCATGGGCCGCATAGGGGTTTAGCTCAGCTGGTAGAGCAGCGGATTCCAAATCCGCAGGTCGTGGGTTCGATCCCCCCAGCCCCTGCCACTCGACAAATACGACGCCGCGAACGGCGATGAGACCACAATGCCGATCCCGGACGACGAAACGAAGCAGGAGCACGAAGGAGCTGACGAAGCGTCGGACGATGCCATCGTTCGAGCTGCGGACGAGACCCAAGGGAGCCTTTACACGGTGGCCCCCGTGGGCACTCCGACGCAGCTAGGAAGCCAGCGTTTCGTGTTTGCCACCTACTTTGCCGCCGGTATTGGGGTGGCCTTTCTAGGCTCGAAGGTGTTTCATGCCATCTGGCTCAAGCTCGCATCCTGGAAACCCAACTTTGGCGAGCCGCACGACGAAGTATTGATGCCCATGTCGGGGCTGCTCGGTGCAGGCGTGGCGTATTATTATTGGCGTCGAACGCGCGCTCGTGAGCTTGCCGAGGAGGTTGCAGGCGAGCTCGCCAAGGTTACCTGGCCTGGGAAAACCGAGGTTACTAATTCGACCGTCATCGTGATTGTCGCCACGCTGTTCGCGACGGTCTTCTTCCTGCTCATGGATCGCTTCTGGGGCTACGTTACCAACCTCGTTTATGGCACCTGAGAGGACAGAACATGACGAAGAAGTGGTACGTCATTCAGACCTACTCAGGGTTCGAGAAGAAGGTCAAGGACTCGCTCCAACAGCGCATGAAGGAGCAGGGGATGGAGGCACGGTTTGGCGAGGTGTTGATCCCCACCGAGACCGTGACCGACGCGCGAGCGGGCGGAAAGTCGCGAGTCCGGCAGAAGACAAGTTTCCCGGGTTATATCTTTGTCGAGATGGAGATGGGCGAGGAAGCTTGGCACTTGGTGAAGGACACACCGAAGGTGACTGGCTTCATTGGGAATCAACATCCACAAGAGGTCAAGTCGCCACAGATCGAGGATCTCCGAAAGAGCATTGTCGAGGGGATCGCGAAGCCCAAGCCGCGCGTGTCCTTCGAGACGGGCGACGAGATCCGAGTGATCGACGGGGCCTTTGCGAACTTCTCGGGGACCGTCGAAGAGGTCAAGCCGGACAAGCAGAAACTCAAAGTCAAGGTATCGATCTTCGGGCGTGCGACCCCTGTCGAGCTCGACTTCAGTCAGGTGGAAAAGCGCGCCTAAGCGAAAGGACTACGACCCCGCGGGATGCCGCCGGACCGTCGTAGGAGCAGAGGAATATGAAGAAAATTACGGGTCAGGTCAAACTGCAGCTCCCCGCAGGAAAAGCGAGTCCGGCGCCCCCCGTGGGTCCGGCGCTCGGTCCCCACGGAATCAACATCATGGCGTTTTGCAAGGACTTCAACGCCAAGACCCAGGGGAGCGACATGATTATCCCCGTGGTGCTTACGGTTTATTCCGATCGGTCCTTCACTTTTATCCTCAAGACGCCGCCCACGAGTGTGCTCTTGAAGAAAGTAGCTGGACTGCCGACGACCAAGAAGCCGGGGGCTGGATCCAAGGAGCCGAACAAGACCAAGGTTGGCAAGGTCACGTCGGCGCAGATACGCGAGCTTGCGTTGACAAAGATGTCCGACATGAACTGCACCGACGTTGAGGCAGCGATCCGGACTGTGCGCGGCACGGCGCGCTCGATGGGGATTGACATCGAATAAAAGTAAACCGGGTTTCCTTGAAGGGGACACTCGGCCGAGGGGCGCTCGAACGGTTTGAGCGGTCCGGTTGCAGACACACCACGGTCGCAGAGCGGCGCGTGGGAGGTTTTCCCAAGCGGGGACCGAAAGGGAGGCGAATGCCGAAACTACCCAAGAAACGCGTGCAGGTGAACGCTCTGTTCGACCAGGCGCGCAAGTACAGCATCGAAGAGGCGGCGGGGCTTGTGATCAAGGCCAAATACGCCAAGTTCGATGAAACCGTGGATCTGGCGGTGCGCCTAGGGGTCAACCCGAAGCACGCCGATCAGATGGTGCGAGGCGCCTTGGTGCTTCCCCACGGAACCGGTCAAACCGTGCGCGTGCTCGTATTCGCGCGGGGCGAAAAAGAGCGTGAAGCCCGTGAGGCAGGCGCTGATTTCGCTGGAAGCGACGACATGGTGGCGAAGGTTTCTGAAGGGTTTATGGACTTCGACCGAGTGATTGCCACTCCCGACTTGATGGGAGCGGTAGGAAAACTCGGACGGATCCTGGGGCCTCGGGGACTGATGCCGAACCCCAAGGTTGGCACGGTGACATTCGACGTTGCCCAGGCGGTTCGCGAGGCCAAGGGGGGAAAGATCGAATACCGTGTGGAGAAAGCCGGTATTGTCCACGCGCGGGTGGGCAAGGTGTCTTTCAATGAGAAGGCTCTGATCGAGAACGCAAACGCTCTCATTCAAGCGCTCCTTCGACAGAAACCCTCGACTGCTAAAGGGACTTACCTGAGAAGCATCACCCTGTCGTCGACCATGGGACCCGGGGTGAAGGTCGACCCTGTGGCGTACCTTGGAAAGGTCGAGGAGGGTTAATCTCGATGGAACGCAAAGCCAAAGAGACGCAGATTGGGCAGATCAAGGGACGCTTTGCGCGGATGACCGCGGCGGTGTTTCTCGATTACAAAGGGATGACTGTCGCACAGGTCACCAAGCTTCGGGCTGAATTTCGAAAGGCCGGAGTCGAGTATCGCGTTGTCAAGAACAAGCTCGTGTTGCAGGCCCTTGGTGACGCTAAATTCAAGCCACAACTTGTCGAAGTACTTCGCGGCATGACCAGTGTGGCTTGGAGTTACGAAGATCCAAGCGCCGCGGCCAAGGTCGTCAAGGCCTTCAAGAGAACCCCTGCAGGCGAAAAGCTGCAAATCAAAGCTGGGCTTATCGAGGGGACAGTCCTCGATAGCAAGGCGGTGGAGGAGCAGCTTGCGACCATGCCGGGGAAAGACGAGCTACGCGCAATGCTGCTAGCGACGTTCCAAGCGCCGCTCCAGCAGTTCGTAGCCCTCTTGCAAGCCCCCGCGCAAAACCTCGTGTACTTGCTCGCAGCCCGCGAGCGCGAGGCAACGAAGTAAGGAAACAACACGCTCTCGCTCGCCGTGGCGGCGCGGGCAATGATGGAACTCGACGGAGTATACGATGACTGAGATTACGCGTGACCAGGTCGTTGACTATCTCTCGAACCTGCCGGTTATTCAGATTGCCGACTTGATCAAAACCCTCGAAGACAAATGGGGAGTCAAGGCGGCTCCTGTTGCGATGGCGGCGGGTCCTGCTGCTGCGGCTCCAGCGGCCGCTGTGGTCGAAGAAAAGACCGAGTTCAATGTCGAACTGAAGGAAGCAGGGGCTACCAAGATCAACGTGATCAAGGTGGTCCGTGAAATTACCGGCCTTGGCCTCAAGGAAGCCAAGGACTTGGTGGATGGTGCCCCCAAGACCCTGAAAGAAGGCGTGTCGAAAGCCGAGGCCGAGGAACTGAAGAAGAAGCTCGAGGACGCTGGCGCAAAAGTCGAGCTCAAGTAGCCCGAACGCTCCACCACCCGAGTATGACCGACCGTTCTGAACGCTTTCTTTGAGCGCAACCCCCTTAGGGACCACGCTGGAGTTCACTCTCCGGCGTGTGTCCCTTTCGGTATTTGCGCAAAATGTGTGCCTTAGGCTTTACGCGGTCCATGCCAACGAGTAAGGACCGCGCTGAGACGATGGAGTCCGTCCGGCGAGTGCACGCAGCAATGCGTCAGGACGCAATGATTAGGAGCAGCGATGGCGAACGTCATCCAGTCGAACTTCCGGATTCGAAAGAACTTGGGGAGAGTCCCGTGTGCCATCGAGGTACCCAACCTCATTGACATCCAGAAATCTTCCTACGATAAGTTTCTACAGGCCAACGTTCCTCCTCACGAGCGCACCGAGGTCGGCCTCCAAGCCGTCTTCCGCAGCGTCTTCCCTATCAAGGACTTCAACGCGACCAGCGAGTTGGTCTTCGTTAGCTACAACCTAGAGAAACCAAAATACGACGTCGAAGAGTGCCGTCAGCGCGGCATGACCTACGCGGCTCCTATCAAGGTGACCACGCAGCTCATGATCTACGAGGCTCGCGAGAGCGAGCGCATTGTCCGCGACATCAAAGAACAAGAGGTCTACTTCGGCGAAATCCCGCTGATGACCGACACGGGCACCTTTATCATCAATGGTACCGAGCGCGTCGTAGTCAGCCAGCTTCACCGAAGTCCCGGTGTCTTCTTTGACCACGACAAGGGTAAAACCCATTCGAGCGGCAAAGTTCTCTATAGCGCCCGCGTCATCCCCTACCGCGGCTCCTGGCTCGACTTCGAGTTCGACCCAAAAGATATCATCTATGTTCGTATCGACCGTCGCCGCAAAATGCACGCTACGGTCCTTCTGCGCGCCCTTGGGTACTCCACCCAGGACTTGCTCAGTTACTTCTATAATACCGAGACGGTCTATCTCGACCCCTCCGGGAAAATCTACAAAAGCGTCGAATACGACCTTCTCGCCGGACAACGTGCTACCCGCGATATCAAAGTTGGCGCCGATGTTCTTGTCCGCAAAAACACTAAGTTCACCAAAGCCGCTATCAAAAAGCTCAAGGAAGCCAAAGTTGACAGGCTCCCCGTGGAAATCGAAGACGTCGTAGGCAAAGTTGCAGCCCACGATGTCGTCGACCGCGAAACGGGCGAGATAGTCCTTGAGGTCAATGAAGACGTCACCGCTGTCAAACTTGACAAGCTTCGCGAAGCCGGTATCGGCGAGTTCAAGGTCCTCTTTATCGACGGCTTGAATGTGGGAAGCTACCTCCGCGACACGCTCCTCGCTGAGAAGGTCAAGACCGCCGAGGATGCGATCATGGAGATCTACCGCAGACTCCGTCCTGGCGACCCGCCTACACTAGAGACTGCGCGTACGCTGTTTCAAAACCTGTTTTTCAATCCGGAACGCTACGACCTGTCCAAGGTCGGACGTCTCAAGTTGAACTACAAGTTCTACCGCGACCTCCCCGAAGAGCAGCGTCCCCTTCTCGACAGCCAGGTCCTCAGTGCACAGGATATCCTCGAGACTGTCCGCCACCTCATCGAGCTAAAGAACGGTCGCGGCAGCGTCGACGACATCGACCACCTTGGCAATCGTCGCGTTCGCGCAGTCGGCGAGCTGATGGAGAACCAGTACCGCATTGGGCTGGTGCGCATGGAGCGAGCCATCAAGGAGCGTATGAGCATGTCGCAGGAAATCGACACACTCATGCCTCATGACTTGATCAACGCTAAGCCGGTCAGCGCGGTGGTCAAAGAGTACTTTGGAAGCTCCCAGCTTTCACAGTTCATGGACCAGACCAACCCGCTGTCCGAGGTAACCCACAAGCGACGTCTGTCTGCGCTTGGCCCCGGCGGACTGACCCGAGAACGCGCTGGGTTCGAGGTCCGCGATGTCCATCCGACCCACTACGGGCGCATTTGTCCGATTGAGACGCCGGAAGGGCCCAACATCGGGCTCATTGCATCGCTCTCCACGTTTGCTCGCGTCAACGAGTATGGCTTCGTGGAGACACCGTATCGAAAGGTTTCCGAAGGGCAGAAGACCGACGAGGTCACGTGGTACTCGGCCCTCGAGGAAGAAGGGCGCTACATTGCACAGGCGTCGGCTGCGGTAGATGGCACCGGTCGTTTCACCGATATGCTGGTCGATGCGCGTTTCAACGGCGACTTCAAGCAGGTCAGCCCGGAGCAGATCCAGCTGCAGGACGTTTCCCCGAACCAGATGGTGTCGGTTGCCGCTGCCCTTGTGCCGTTTCTCGAGCACGACGATGCCAACCGAGCCCTGATGGGGGCGAACATGCAACGTCAGGCCGTGCCACTGATCCGCTCGTATGCCCCCTTTGTCGGGACTGGCATCGAGGCGCGGTTGGCTCGCGACTCGGGCGTGTGTATCCTTGCAAGGCGCGAAGGCATTGTGGAGAGCGTGGACGCTTCCCGCATTGTGGTGCGCTCCGAGGGCGACAAGGCGGAGATACCTGATATCTATCCGCTCACCAAGTTCCAGCGCTCCAATCAGTCGACCTGTTTCAACCAGAAGCCCATTGTCCGCGCTGGCGAGCATGTGGTTCCTGGAGATGTGTTGGCAGACGGTCCCTCGTGCGACATGGGCGAGCTTGCCCTCGGGCAAAACGTGCTGGTCGCCTTCATGCCCTGGCAGGGGTACAACTTTGAGGACTCGATCCTCGTGTCCGAGCGTATTGCCAAGGACGACGTCTTTACCTCGATCCATATCGAGGAGTTCGAGTGCGTTGCCCGCGATACCAAGCTTGGGAAAGAAGAGGTCACGCGCGATATCCCCAACGTTGGAGAAGAGGCGCTCAAGGACCTCGACGAAAGCGGCATTGTCCGCATTGGTGCGGAGGTCAAACCCGGCGATATCCTTGTCGGCAAGATCACCCCAAAGGGCGAGACGCAGCTTTCCCCTGAAGAGAAGCTACTGCGAGCTATCTTCGGTGAGAAGGCAGGGGATGTGCGGGACAGCTCGCTCCGTGTGCCGCCTGGCGTGAGCGGGATTGTCATCAACGCCCGTGTCTTTTCCCGCAAGGGGACTGAGAAGGACGACCGCGCCCGGGACATTGAAGACCAGGAGCGGATGCGTCTCGAGCGCATGCGCGACGAGGAGACCAAGATTCTGCGGGACTCCTTTTTCCGTCAGATCACACGTCAGCTTGTGGGCACCACCACGATTGGAAAGCTGGTCGACGACAAGAAGGTCGTGTTGCTTCAGAAGGGGACTGTTCTCGACGAGGTAACGCTGGAAGCGATCCCGCGCAAGTACTGGGGAGAGCTTCCAGTCGACGGTGCAGAGGAGCTTTCCGACAAGACCAAGGCTCTCGACGAGATCCTTCAGCTTCGTGAAGAGCACTTCCGAGACAAGATCGACCGCCTGTCCAAGGGCGACGAGCTGCCGCCCGGCGTCATCAAGATGGTGAAGGTGTACATCGCCATCAAGCGCAAGCTGCAAGTGGGCGACAAGATGGCAGGGCGTCATGGGAACAAAGGCGTCATCTCGCGGATTTTGCCCGATGAGGACATGCCGTACCTGCAAGATGGCCGTCCCGTGGATATCGTGTTGAACCCTCTTGGCGTGCCATCTCGAATGAACGTGGGGCAAATCCTAGAGACCCACCTTGGTTGGAGCGCACAGGTACTAGGCTGGAAGTTCCAGATGATGTTCGAGAAGAAGTTTGCACCACCGGCGATGCGGGAAGAGATCGGAAAGATCTTTTCCGGAGATCCTGTGGTGGCTTCCTGGCTAGCGGCGCTCGAAGATGACGACGTGCGCCGTCTGGCTGCGAAGCTCTGTGGAGGGATCCACTTTGCAAGTCCTGTGTTCGATGGGGCGCCCGAGTCTGGGATCAAGACGTCGCTTCGACTCGCGGACCTTCCTGAGTCAGGCCAGGCGGTGCTGTTCGATGGTCGAACGGGTGAGGCCTTCGACCAGGAGGTCACCGTTGGGGTGATGTACATGTTGAAGTTGCATCACCTGGTGGATGACAAGATCCACGCACGCTCAATTGGGCCGTATTCGCTGGTAACGCAGCAGCCGCTTGGCGGAAAGGCTCAATTTGGAGGGCAGCGTCTTGGTGAAATGGAGGTTTGGGCCATGGAGGCGTACGGGACTGCCTATGCGCTGCAGGAGTTCCTGACGGTGAAGAGCGACGACGTGATGGGAAGAACCCGCATGTACGAAGCTATTGTCAAGGGCGAATACAACCTCGAACCGGGTCTTCCAGAGAGTTTCAACGTGCTGATCAAGGAACTTCAGGCGCTCTGCCTCAACATCGAGCTCATCGAGTCCCCACAAGGTCGATTGGCCGATCATGCTGCTGAAGAATAGGGACTGGTTGTGAGTCCGCAGGTTTTCTTGCTTCCCCCGAAGCACACCGAGTTTACCCCAAGCCAAGGATAGGCCCCGATGCGCGACATCTTCAGCTTCTTCGAGAAGCCCAAGGACCCGCTTTCGTTCAGCGCGATCCGCATCTCCCTCGCGTCTCCTGAGAAAATCCGAGAGTGGTCTCACGGCGAGGTCAAGAAGCCCGAGACCATCAATTACCGCACCTTCAAGCCAGAACGTGATGGGCTGTTCTGCGCAAAAATCTTCGGCCCTGTGAAGGACTACGAGTGCAACTGCGGCAAATACAAGCGCATGAAGCACCGCGGCATCGTTTGTGAGAAGTGCGGCGTCGAGGTCATTCAAAGCAAAGTACGCCGTGAACGCCTTGGCCATATCAACCTGGCCACCCCGGTGGCGCATATCTGGTTTCTCAAGAGCCTCCCGAGCCGCATTGGCAATATCCTCGATATCTCGCTGAAGGACCTCGAAAAAGTCCTGTATTGCGAGAGCTACATTGTCATCGACCCGAAAGACACCCCGCTCAATCGAGCAGAGCTCCTTAGCGAAGAGCGCTACCTGCAGCTGATCGACGAGTACGGCGAAGACAAGATCCACGCTGGCATGGGCGGCGAGGCTGTCCTCGAAATGCTCAAACAGGTCGATGTCCATAAGCTCTCTGAGGACCTCCGCCAAGAAATGCGGGTTGCCACCAGTGAGGCCAAGCGAAAGAAGATCATCAAGCGCCTCAAGGTCTGTGAAGCTTTCCGCGAGTCTGGCAATCGACCCGAATGGATGATGCTCACTGTCATCCCAGTGTTGCCACCAGACCTGCGCCCCCTGGTCCCTCTTGACGGTGGACGCTTCGCTACCAGCGATCTCAATGACCTGTACCGCCGGGTCATCAATCGCAACAACCGCCTCAAGCGACTCCTTGAGCTCAATGCGCCGGAGATCATTATCCGCAACGAGCGTCGCATGCTCCAGGAAGCTGTCGACGCGCTCTTCGACAATGGACGCCGCGGAAAAACCATCACCGGCCCAAACAAGCGCCCGCTCAAGTCGCTGTCGGACATGCTCAAAGGCAAGCAGGGGAGGTTCCGCCAGAACCTGCTCGGCAAGCGCGTAGACTACTCAGGTCGCTCCGTGATCGTTGTCGGTCCCACACTGAAGCTCCATCAGTGCGGACTGCCTAAGCACATGGCCATCGAGCTGTTCAAGCCGTTTATCTACAACAAGCTTGAAGAAGGCGGCCATGTCAACACCATCAAGAGCGCTAAGAAGATGGTGGAAAAGGAACGTCCCGAGGTTTGGGACATTCTTGACGAGGTGATCAGCGAACATCCAGTGCTCCTCAATCGTGCGCCCACATTGCATCGACTGGGAATCCAGGCGTTCGAGCCGATCCTCATTGAAGGAAAAGCCATCCAGCTGCACCCGCTCGTCTGCGCGGCCTTCAACGCGGACTTCGACGGCGACCAGATGGCGGTCCACATTCCGCTGTCTGTCGAGGCACAGATGGAAGCGCGGGTGCTCATGATGAGCACCAACAATATCCTCAGTCCCGCCAGCGGCCGTCCCATCATCAACCCCACCCAGGACATTGTTCTGGGGCTGTACTACGCAACCCGGGAGCGAAAGTTTGCCAAGGGTTGCTACCGCGAGGGGAGCTTCACTGTTGGCAACAAAGGCGAGGCCAAGGGCTACTTGCGCGGAGTCTTCTCGTCCCCCGACGAAGTACGCATGGCGTTCGACCACGACGAGCTGACCCTCCACACGGGCATTCGCGTTCGCGTCATCGACCAGGAGACACAGAAACGACGCACGGTAAACACCACTGTAGGGCGTTGCTTGATCTCGGAGGTGTTGCCCGAGGACATCTCCTTCGACTTGGTCAACAAGACCCTCGACAAGAAGGCGCTGTCGGCTCTCATTGACGCTTGCTACCGCAGGCATCGCAACAAGGCGACGGTGCTCCTGGCCGACAAGCTGCGCACCCTCGGTTTCGAGTTCGCAACCCGCGCTGGAATGTCCATTTGCATGCAGCACATGGTGATCCCCGACGCCAAGGCGCTCTTGCTGAACGAAGCGCAAGACGAGGTCAAGCGGGTTCACGACCAGTACCAGGAGGGGCTCATCACGGACGGCGAGCGCTACAACAAGATCGTCGATATCTGGGCCGGGGTGGCCGACAAGGTCACTCAGGAAATGATGAAAGGCATTGGCAAAGAGCGGGTGGTCGATCACGAAACCGGGGTAGAGGTCATCGAGCCCAGTTTCAACCCGATTTATGTCATGGCCGACTCTGGAGCCCGAGGTTCGACCCAGCAGATTCGACAGCTTGCAGCCATGCGAGGCCTGATGGCCAAGCCCTCCGGCGAGATCATCGAAACCCCCATCACGGCCAACTTCCGTGAGGGGCTCAGTGTGCTCCAGTACTTCATCTCCACCCACGGAGCACGCAAGGGCCTTGCAGACACCGCTCTCAAGACTGCCAACTCGGGATACCTGACGCGCCGTCTTGTCGACGTTGCCCAAGATGCGGTGATTGTGGAGTTCGACTGCGGAACCCTTGATGGCATCAGGGTCACCAAGCTCGAAGACGCGGGCGAAGTGATCCAACCGCTTGGCGACCGCATCCTGGGCCGCGTAGCCCTTGATGACATTGTCGACCCTCTTACTGGCGAAGTGCTGGTCAACGCCAACACCGAGCTCGACGAGGCGTTGGTGCACGCCATCGAAGACGCTGGCATTGAGGAAGTGGTTATCCGCTCTGTGTTGACCTGCCAGACCAAACGCGGAGTGTGCGCCAAGTGCTACGGGCGAGACCTAGCCCGCGGATACAAGGTAAACATTGGCGAAGCTGTTGGCATCATTGCTTCGCAGTCCATTGGGGAGCCTGGCACGCAGCTTACGATGCGCACGTTCCACATTGGTGGAGCCGCTGCGCGAGGTAAGATCGAACAGAGCTCCCTCGAGGCTCGCGCCGAGGGGTTCGTGCGGGTGCGCAATGCCACCATTGCAACCAAACGCGACGGCACCATGAGCATCATGAACCGTCACGGCGAGATCGTGATTGTGGACGACACCGGGCGCGAGCGCGAGCACCATCGACTGGTATACGGCGCTGTGCTCAAGGTTGCCGAAGGCGAAAAGGTAAAACCTGGGAGGCTTTTGGCCGAGTGGGACGCCTTTGCAGTGCCTATCCTGAGTGAGGTCAGTGGCAACGTAAAGTTTGGCGACATTGTCGAGGGGGTCACCATGACCGAGAAACTCGACGAGGTCACAGGGCTGTCGCGCAAGGTGATCGTCGAATCGAGAGCTGCCGACCTTCGTCCCCGCATCTCCATCAAGGACCCGCAGGGAGGTGGCACATTGAAGTTGCCATCGTCGACCCTGGAAGCGCGCTATCTGCTTCCAGTGGGGGCCAATATCGTGGTGCAGGACGGGGACCCACTGGATGCTGGCGACGTCATTGCGAAGATCCCGCGAGAGACCACGAAGACCCAGGACATCACTGGAGGGCTTCCCCGGGTTGCCGAGCTGTTCGAGGCACGCAAGCCCAAGGATCACGCCATCATTGCTGAAATCGACGGTGAGATCTCCTTTGGAAAGGACACCAAGGGGAAGCGCAAGGTCATCATCACTCCCATCAGCAACGAGGGGAACCTGTTGACCGACCAGGCGCGAGAGTATCTCATTGCAAAGGGGAAGCATATCCAGGTGCATCCAGGGGACAGGGTCCGTGCTGGCGAGCCACTCATGGACGGTCCTGCCAACCCGCACGATATCCTGCGGGTCAAGGGGGAGAAGGAGCTGGCGGCGTATCTGGTCAACGAGATTCAGCAGGTCTACCGACTGCAGGGAGTAGCGATCAACGACAAGCACATCGAGGTGTTTGTGCGTCAGCTGCTGCGGCGGGTTCGCCTCAAGGTTGTTGGCGACACGAATTTCCTGATCGACGAGCAGGATGAGAAGTTCCTTTTCGAGCGCGAGAACCAGAAGATCATGGAGAAGGGGGGGCGACCGGCGGTGGCCGAGCCGCTGCTTCTTGGGATTACCAAGGCATCGCTGTCGACAGAGTCTTTTATTTCTGCGTCATCGTTCCAGGAGACCACTAAGGTGCTTACCGAGGCTGCAGTGTGCGGCAAAGTGGACTACCTTCGAGGACTGAAGGAAAACGTGATCATGGGCCGGCTGATACCGGCTGGCACCGGGCTTGGCGCTTACAAGAACCTCAAGGTTCTGGTTGATGGTGCCGAAGTGGAACGTCCAGTTGCAGTAGTTCGAGCGCCTCCCGAGCCGCCTCTTCCTGCGGTGAACCAAGCGTAGGAGACGTGGTTGCGACGGCCCTCGATGGTTTCGAGGGCTAAGACCACATGGCATAGCCGAGCGACGTTGGGCGATAGGCTAATTCTGTCCCGTTAGACTCTTAAACCAACCCCATCTTGAAAACCGCAATTTTCTCTCGTCGACACGGTACCGCGACACCTGCGACCCAGGGTTACCCACCCTGGGCTGATTTGACTCGCCCCTTCGGGGCTGCCAATCAACGCACGGTGTCCGTTCCATCGAAGGGAAAAACTTGGGGGTTCTCACGCTGCAACGGCGCACCAGATGAGGACTTCACGCGTTGATTGGCAGCCCCGAAGG
>CAITRH010000210.1 GCA_903894755.1 uncultured delta proteobacterium | reverse complement strand
TACTGGAGTGGATTCATTCCTACAACGAGCGAGGCCCGGAGGCCCTGGTCTATCGACGTACGGGTGGTTGGCCGCGGTTGCTTTCTTCAATTTCCTCTTACATCAACGAGTTGATCAACAAGGCAACGGAGGCCGCAGCTTATCCGCGCGAGCCAGCGCCCGACGCGCAAGCCGTTGGCCCAGACTCCCAGCGCTCGACTACGGGAACAACGCCCAAGGGTCACCACTCGACCGGTGCTTCTGCGGCCTCGCCCTTGTCTTTAAGGACGATCTCCAAACCGAGCAGGCTCGAGGACAATTAAGCGCTCCAGAATCAGGCCCGCCGGGTTCGTTTCGAGGGTGGACATGCGGCCCTGGCTCACGTCAAGCTTTGCAGCGAGCTCGCGTTGGGAGATCCGACGCGCCTTACGCCGCCCACGAAGGATTTCGCCTACTTGGCCGGCACTGATGATGATTTGACGCATGGGGCACCTCGTGGCGCACGATTTCTTCCGGACAGATAAGCGCAAGTTATATGTATGGCTAATACCTTCGCCATCGCGTACCGCCTTGTCCCTGTACACGCACCTTTCGACCATTTTTTCGAGCCGGACCCATTTTTCATGATCAGAAATGTATCTGTTCTCGAGCTGGCGATGGGTAGCTCTGGTGTATTTATTTCCTAGGGAGTACCTGAAGTCGAGAAGGAACGAGTCGAGTCTGCCAAAGCGCAGTTCACCTGGCAGCATTCGCGTCCGACGCAAAGCCCCATGCGTCACTCGGTCTTCGGTCCCTCGTTGTAGCCGCGCGGACGGTGCTTCGGGTCCACCCCGTGGTGCTCCTCTCCGTTCCATCGGGTGTCATCCACAATGTACTTGACCCAGGAGCCTACGTGCCGGTCGGCAATCTCGCGCAGCGGAGTCCAGAGATCGCTCTCCGCCTTGAGCTGCCCCTCGTCCCACAAACACTGCACCCCCAGCGCAATCAGGTGCATGTCGCCAGGACCTAGATCGAACCCCCGCAAATAGTGTGGAATCGCCTCCTGCACCCGATGCATCCGACACAACGTGTCGCCAAGATACACGCTCGCCATCGGCCACTTCGGGGCCAACGCAAACGCAATCTGGTTTGCTGCAAGTCGCCCCTCCATGTCCCCGCGCGCCCCCACCATGACAGAGTAGTTCAGATGCGCCTTCGCACTCCGTGGCACCGCATGCCGGGTCGCGTCCCAAAACACGAGATCGTCGGTGTAGTCGAAGGCGTGCCGACGCGCTGCACCGCACTGAAACCCTAGGTAAATCCCTAACAGCACCAGCGAAATACGCCGCGGCACCACACTCAATAGCGTCACAGCCCAAAGCGCCAAGAGAAGCGATGTCCCCACCAGCGGGAAATACCAGAACCGCTCTGCACGTACCGTCGGCAAGAGCACCGGAATGTTCGACACCGGAAAGTACGACACCACTACCCAGGCCCACGCAAACCCAATCAATGCCAACGGATCCGCCCCTGCCTCGGTCCCTCTCGTCCTGCTCCTAAGCCACGCCCATACCCCAAGTACCGGAGTCGCGACCACCGGCCCCACAAACGCTAACGCCCCCAATACGCTCTCGGGAAACACAAGACGCTCCGGTATCGGCTCCTGTGGCGACGAATAGTCCCCTGACAGCGTCCATGGGACCAATACCTGTCCAAGTCCCCGCGCATACACTCGCATCGCCCCTGCGATCCGATACTCTGGACTCGCCAAAATCAGCGGATTGTTCAAAGGGTCCCTTGGAAGTCCCGGTTGCGCATACCAGCGCAGTAGCTTCGCAAACACTTGCCGCGCCGGTGGCAGTCCTCGAATCGTCTCTTCCGACAGCTCCGCGGGTAACACCACTGGAAAGAGACGCCGACGAAGCTCCACATAAAACACAAACGCTCCTAGCGTCGCCATCAGCGCAAGCAACGCTCGCGGCCAACGCATCGGAAGCTCTGGATGAAACCGGTTGGAAAAGAAGAGCGCCGCAAGCGGTACCAACGGTACGATGCAAAGCGCGCTCTCTTTCGAGTAAAGCCCAACAAGCGTCGCCCCAAACACCGCAAAAGGCATCGCCCACGCCCGCGTCGTCAGTGCAAGAAGCGCAAGCAGCGCGCCGGTCCCCCCCAGCACGTCGGCAAGTCCTACCACGCCGCTCACGGCCTCCGTCACCACCGCACTTGCAACGAAAAACGCCCCCGCAAACCAGGACGTCGGCCGGCTCTTGGTCAGTTTCCACACAAGCAGCACCATCAATGCGCCGTTCAGGCCGTGCAGAAGGACATTCACCCAGTGGTGCACAAAGGGGGATTGATCGCGCGCCCCTACCGACCAAAGCGCTCTCCACACAATGTCGGGAAGCGGACGGTACGAACCTATGGTGCGCTCGGGAGTGAGTCCCCAGAAGTCCCTGCGGAACGCCTCGAGCCAGCCAATCTTGCTCCCAGAGAAGCCCGCACGTACGTACGGATTGGCCAGGAGCGCCTCCTGCTCATCGAAAATGAAGTTGGTGCGAAGTGGATGCCGCGTGAAGAGCAGCATCGACAGAAAACACATGGGGACCAACGCAAGACCCAGCGTAGGCTCCTCCAGTACGAAGTACTCGCGCAGGTAGGCGCGCAGTCCCGTCTTCGGAATGGGCGGCAAAGGCTCGTCGACGGCGTCATCCACCGTTACGTCGGGGCGATCGGAGCTCACGCAGCCGTCACGATTTGCAAAGCTTCTGGATGGCTTCGGGGATGTCCTCAGGCTTGTCCGGGATGATCCAGTTGTCGCCCCATAGATTGGCGCCACCGTCGATGTACCAGGTCTCGCCGGTGACAAACGACGCTGCGTCACTGGCAAGGTAGGCCACGAGCTCGGCGACCTCTTCGGACGTACCCAAGCGTTTCATGGGGGTACGGGCTCGGCTCAACTCGACGAGCTCCTGCGGATACTGCGCAACTCCGCTCGAACGAATGACCCCTGGGGCGACCGCATTGACCGCGATGCCGTAGGTTGCCCACTCGACGGCAAGGGTTTTGGTCATGTTCTCGACTCCGGCTCGGGCCGCTCCAGTGTGGACCATGCCGGGGAATCCGCGTCGGACATTGGCGATGATGTTGACGATGCGTCCGCGCTTTTGGGGGATCATGGAGCGCGTCGCGACCTCGCGGGTCATGAAGAAGGTGCCGTTCAAGTTGTTGCGGACCACGGCCTCCCAGCCGCGTGGCGAGAGCTGTTCGGCCGGGGTCGGGAACTGGCCTCCAGCGTTGTTGACGAGCACGGTCGGATGGCCGAGCGCACGGACCACGTCGCTCGCATAGGCGGCGACCTGGTCGGGCTCGCGGATATCGCACGGGCTGACATGCACGGTGTAGCCGGCCGAGGCCAGCTCGGCGGAGGCGGCGTCGAGTTTTTCCTTCTTGCGTCCCGAGATGGAGACTTTCGCTCCGAGTTCGAGCAGTGTGCGTGCGATGGCAAGTCCGATTCCCGTTCCACCTCCTGTAACTATGGCCACGTGCCCGTTGAAAAGCCCCGGTCGAAAAATGCTTGGCATCGGGGGGGTAAGTAGTCCGAGGTCGCGGTCCGTGTCGAATGGTCTTACAGGGTCGGCTAGAGTCGACGGCGGGCCACGGCCCTCAAGGCAAGAGTTTTTCGTCCGCACCAGGAGGCAAGCACGTTGAAAACGCACAAGGGATTCCAAAGACCGCCGCAGCGCGTGCTTTTATGGCTCCTTTTCGGTCTATGGATGCTTCTAGGCTCGGCCCACGCCGCGCTTCCCAACCCTACCAATCGGCTCCACATGCATTCGAAGCCGGCGGTGGTCCGGATTTTCTCGGGCCATGTGGGCAAGTGGGCGTGGAAAAACCGCGTGTGGAACACGCAAAGTGTCGCCAGCGGCTCGGGGTTTTTCATCAATCCCGACGGGTACATCCTCACCAACGCCCACGTGGTGAGCTCGATCAAGGAGGGCGACGACGAGGGGAAACTTACCCTGCTGCGAAACCTGGCGGCGCAGTTCATCAAGGCCAGCGGATACCAGGTGACCCCTCAAAACATGCAGGTGGTCGGCAAGATGTTCGACAAGGAAAATCCGCGGCTTCTCGAATTCACCCGAATCAACTGGGTGCTCCTTCAGAGTGGCAAACGCTTCCCCTACGAAATCAAGGCCTTCGGCGCCCCCGTTGGCGCCGGCAAAGACCTCGCGACAGGCAAAGACGTCTCGGTCCTCAAGATCGAAACCCGCAACGCTCCTATCTTGCCCCTTGGCAATTCGGACCCTGTCCAGGTCGGCGACAAGCTGTACGTGATTGGATACCCCGCAGCCGCCGAGTCCGATCTGCTCGACCCGAAGTCTGCCCTCGAGCCCACCATGAACGACGGGGCCATTTCGGCGCGCAAGACCTCCGCCGATGGCGCTCCTATCCTGCAAACGAGCGCGAACACGACCCACGGCAACTCGGGAGGACCCGCGATCAACGAAAAAGGGGAGGTCATCGGGCTCCTCACATTCCGCGGCGACACGGTGGGGGGGCAGGAGGTCCAAGGGTTCAACTTCTTGGTAGCCATCAACACGGCCCGTGAGTTCGTGCGTCAGGCCGGGACCGAGAACAAATCGAGCGACGTCGACAAGAAGTGGCAAGAGGGCCTCGACCACTTTTGGAACGAACGCTACACCAAAGCAAAGGAAGCGTTCAGTGTGGTCGTTGCGCTGTTTCCCGAGCACAGTGAGGCCAGCAAGCTGATCACCGAGTCCCAAGAGCATATCGTCAAGGGGGAAGACAAGGGGCTCCTCGAAGACCAACGGCGCGCCGATGAGGAACAGAAAGCCCGCGAGGCCGCCGCAGCACGTTCGCGAGCCCTGCTGATCGGCGGTGTGGTGGGGGTGGTCCTGCTGGTGGGGGCCGTCGCAGTGGTTGCAGTGGTCGCCATGGGCGCAAAGAAGAAGGGGACCGAGGTTCGTCCCATGGGCTATCAGGGCGGTCCGATGGCGGCGCCTCAGGGGCCCTATCGTCCAGCGGCACTTGCTGGCCCAGGGCAAGGCGACCCTCAGCGCGTGCCCACTGCGTACCAGCAGACTGTGCCTGGACACGGATCGGCGCCTCCCCCGGCGCGTGGATCTGGCAAGGCGCGCACGGAGGTTTTCCAGCCGCCGACTGCAGGGGCCCCCAGGGCTAGAACCGAGGTGTATCAAACAGCAGGACCAAAGCTCGTGGGCCTCGAAGGACCTGCTGCAGGCCAGCACTTTCCCATTGGAGGAGGAGTCCTCATCGGCCGGGAACCGTCCCAGGCCCAGGTCATCGTGCAGGACGGGCAGGTGTCTGCGACCCATGTGTGGATCGGTCCAGCAGGTGGACGTTTGGTAGCGCGGGACGTGGGCTCGACCAACGGGACCTTTCTCAACGGGCGCATGGATCAGCGGGTTACGGAAGTTGCGCTGAACGATCGGGACGTACTGACACTGGGGGGACGGGGGAGTGTGAAGTTTCAGGTCGTGTTCTGAGCTCGCGGACCCTTGGGAACGGAAGCTACCTTTTGAAATCGAAGCCTGGCAGAAGCTGCTGGTATCCCAGTCCCACTTTCTTCGACAGCCGTGCAACGCGCTTTTGCGCGAAGGGGGCGGTCTCGGTGGTGCCAAGTGCAGCCACTTCGAGAGCCTTGGACGGGCTCTTGACATAGTGTTCGTACAGTTTGGCGAGCTCGAGACGGGTAGCAGGGGAGTCCACGAGGCGGGCCAGCGCTTCAAAGTCCTGCAGCGCGTGGGCGCGGTCACCACGGGCCTTCGCCAGCTCGGCGCGCACCCGCAGCGGCTCCTCTAACGACACCGCACGCTCCACCGCGCGATCGGCCGTGTCTGCCGCCTCTTTCACGGCGCCTGCTCGGTGAAGGGTTTTCGCAACTCCTGCTAGGTCCTCGCCGGTGAGCTGGGAGCCGTCGAGAGGCTCGCCGTAAAGTCCCACAAGTGCAACCATCGATACGATATCCCACGTGTTGTGCTCCACCACGCCGAGCAACGGGGCGGGATCGGCGGTCCGCAAGAAATGCAGGTAACAGGCGCTCACCTCGTTCGAAGGGACATCTCCCACCCGCTCGAAACCGAGCACGTGCTTTTCGAGCTCCACGAGACGACAGCTGAAGTCACGCGTTGCATGGATCCTGCGAGCGACATGCAAGAGATCCAAGTGGGGCCGCACCGGCGGGGGCTCGAGACGGTTCATGACAAAGCGGGTGCGAAGCAGCGGTAGGTCGAAGCTCTTTCCGTTGAAGGTCACCAGTAAAGACGAGTCCCGAAGACGGCCAGCGACATAGGTCAACATGGGAGCCTCCTCTCCGAGCTGGCGCACCAACAGCTGTTCGATCACCAGGTTGCCGTGATCCCACAGACCAAGCCCCACCAGAAACGCAACGGTGCCAGCACCTCCAGAAAGCCCGGTGGTTTCCGTGTCGAGGTAAAGGGCATGTGCCAGGTCGCACGAGGCAAGCTGCGGGTCGAGCGCAAGAAGGGCAAGAAGCGCCGCACTCGCACTTTGTGCGGGGTGTACCGGGGTCTTTCCTATGCAGTGCGCGGACGGGAGGCGCAGGACACGACGGTGGAGCAGTCCGTGGTCTGTCGCGGTGGTTTGGAACGGGAGGTCGTCGGGGAGGGGAGGGGAGGGGAGGG
>CAITRH010000209.1 GCA_903894755.1 uncultured delta proteobacterium | reverse complement strand
TGTTTTACGGGCGGGCGCGGGGGGGCTTTGGGGGGCTGCACGGCGGGGGCTTTAGCTCCTCGGGCGGGAGCCGAAGCGGCTGAGTGCTGCGCACCGCAAATAAGGGGCTTCGCCCCTACGCTCCCGTTGGTCGCTACCCCTCGTAGAGCGGCCTTTTCAAACTCCGGCCGCGATACCCGCTACCCAGGGTTATCGCGGTCGGCCCGCCCCGGTCACTTGGGTTTCAGGGAGTCGCAGTTCACGGACCCGCCGACGACGGAGACAGTCCCCTGGTACTGCTTGCCGACAGCGAGCGTAGACCAGGTGCTTTGCGGCGTGTCGCAGGAGGTGTCCTTCTTGGTCTTGGTCTCAACGAAGCGGACTGTGTACGTTTCCGTGCGTTTCCCTTCGCGTTCGCAGCCCACGCAGGTCCCTGTTTTTGCGAGGTCGACTCTAGGCCAGGAAGGGGAGTCTTTGAGCGATGTCCCCTTTTGCGAGAGCGTTCGTGAGGTTTTCCAGCCCATCACCTCGAAGTCGCAGCGGTCAGCGAGGACCGGCACCTCTTTGTACTTGGGACTGCACTCGCGGACTTCTTTGAAGGTTCCGTCGCCCATGTCCTTACGTCTTTTTTGGCAGTCTTCCCCGTCCTGCACCTTGCTGGTCGACTTCTGCTCTTTGCGTCGGGACAGTTCCTTGGACCCGCCGGGCATTTCGTCACACCAAGCCGTTTTGCGTCCAGGTCCGTAGGCCTCGATCTCGATCTTACGTTCCCAGGAGTGCCCTACCACTTCGAATGCGCCGGTACGTTTCCATGCGAACATGACAAAGATGCCCAGCGCCAAGACCGCCACAACGGCGATGATCGAAAGAAAGCAGCCGAGGTGGCTGCGCTTTTCGGGCGGGTTGGAGACGGGTTTAGGGGCTGTCCCTGGAACCTGGAAGTCCTGATGTGCGGCTTGCGCGGTATCGGTGGGAGCGTCGACTCCCTCGGCGTGGACCTGGTCCTGACGAAGGAGAGCGTCTTTGCCAGCTTGCAGGGGACTGCCGCAGTTTCCGCAGCACTTGGAGGCCCGTCCATTCCAGTGTTCGCAGGCAGGGCAAGCGATGTCTGCTCCGACATAAGGGTGGTTTTCTACGGCGACCTTTTCGGCGTCGGGCGGGAAGTACCTAGAAGTGGCATCCTGTGGGCCTCCGCAGCTGGGGCAGAAACGATGGGTGAGACCAAGGAGCTTCTTCTGGCCGCAGAACTTGCAGTCCCAGAGCATCTGATAGGTGGCGTCGGTCATGGCTCTACCTCGGGAAAGTTACTTCTTTTTGCAAAGCGGGACACCGTCGGACTTGTTTCCGCTGTCGGGTTTACCGGCTTCTCCACAGTCGTTCTGGAAGCCATCGATGGCGGCTTCTTTGTTGTGCCGGAACGTCGTATTGGCGATCTTGATGTTGGGGGTTGGTTTCGTCTCACTGGAGAATGTGATGGCCGCGGTGGCCCATCCTCCGGTACGTCCAGCGTATTCGATGATGCAACCGTCGATCTGGACCTGGGTGGCTTTGGGGAAAAGAACCAAGCCCTCCCAGTCGCCGACGGCAGGCGTACCGTTGACCGAGGTGAACGTGACGCCTTTGGCAACGAGTCCGCCCCCGTCGCCTTCGCCGATGTAGAGTCCAGCGCCCATCGCAAACCTGAGGACAGCTTTGTCGGGGAGTGTCAGGATCGCTGCCGACTGCTCGCCTTTGACAGCGAGGCGCTCGGTGAGCACGAAGGGGACATCGGCCTGGGGCCAGCTCTGGGAGCTTGCGACTGTGCCTTGGGTGTGGATCGGGTCGCCGAACTTGTTGACTCCAACGTTGCCTAGGAAAGCGGCGCGCAGGTGGAGCGAGACTTTGTTGTTCTGAAGGGTGTTGCCTTCGAACTTCTGGAATGCGCTTTGGTCGCCGAAGTTGTAGACGCCCGCGGTTTCGTTGTTGCGGATGATGGAGTTGGTGATGGCGATGCGGCCTGGGGCGTTGCCTTGGTTGATGGAAAGGGCGCCGTAGGTGTAACCGCCTTTACGTCCAGCGTATTCGACGACCACGTGGTCGAGCGCGGTGCCGGCCATGGTGCGTTCTTCGAAGACGATGCCGTACCAGTCGCCGGGGGCGGGTGATTTGTTGGAGGAGGTGAACACCACGGGTTCTTTGTCGGTGCCTTTGGCGACGAGCTGTCCGTAGTCGATGCGGAGGGTACGGCTTGCAGCGAACACGAGCCGCGCGCCGGTTTCCAAGGTGAGCGCAGCGCCGTCCTCGACCAAGATGTCGTTGTTGACCGTGACGACGCAGCCGCGTTTGACCGTGACGTCGGTTTTGATGCGGTCGTCGAGCTTGCAGGGCGTGGGGACGACGGGCGCTTCTTCTTGCGATGATGCGGCGCTTGGGCGGGGCTCGGAGGGACCTCGGTCGTTGCCTTTGTTTTTGGGGCGCTTGCATCCTTGGAGAGCCACGAGGGCGGACAGAACGAGGAGGGCGAGCGGTTTCATGGGGCCCGCAGGTGAGCGAGGAGCCCTTCGAGGGCAAGGAGGTAACTGGTGCCACCGAAGCCAGCGACGCGTCCGAGGCATGCGGCGGCGATGCGGGAGCGTCGACGGAAGGCTTCACGGGCGTCGGGATTGGAGATGTGGATCTCGACGGCGGGGAGGCGCACGGCTTTGAGCGCGTCGTAGAGGGCGATGGAGGTGTGGGTGTAGGCGCCAGGGTTGATGAGGATCCCGTCGTAGGTGCCGAGGGCGGAGCCAATCCAGTCGACGAGGGTGCCCTCGTGGTTGGACTGGCGCGGGTCGACGGAGGCGTGGAGCTCGGCGGCGCGGGTGGTCAGGCGGGAGTGGATTTGGTCGAGGGTTTCCGAGCCATAGACGCTCGGCTCACGGAGACCGAGGAGCTGGAGGTTCGGTCCTGACAGGCAGAGGAGCCGAGGCACCGGGTCAGTGGAGCTCGGCGAGGAGCCGGGGGGCGGTGGTACGCATTAGGTAGCGTCCCTTGCCGAGGTTGCCGTCGGGTTTGATGGCGAGGGCGAGGAAGTACCCGTCGCCTAGGACCCTGAGGAGGGCGGTGACTTTATCAGTACAGATGGCGACTTCCTGGGCGGCGCCGGCTTGGAGCGATTCGACGGCGCGTTTGACCTGGCCGAGGACGATTCCGAATTCGACGCCGAGGACATTGATGTCGAACTGGGCATTGTCGAGGGCATAGCTTTCGAGGGCGATGCCTTCACGGTCCATGACGAGGCTGGCGAGGCCACCGTCGGTTTTTTCCACGAGCTCGCGTAGCACGTCTTTGAACATGGCTAAAAAGGGTAGGGGGTTCCGCTCTGGACGGTCAACCTTTCGCGCCACGCGCTCATCTAAGGGCGTGCTTCTTGACCCCCGGTCGTCGCGTAGTTTAAGTTTCCACGGCCCTCCGGCGCGGCCGGTGCGGTAGGGGCTGACTTCGGGCCTCTGGTATTTCCTGAGGAGACGACGAACCCAACATGCGCGCACGAGCAGGGGATCCGCCCCGCACGATGGCCCAAAAGATCCTGGCGGGCCGAACCGAGGATCCGACGCTCGCCGGGGAGACCATCGAGGTCAAGGTCGATCAGTTGGTGTTGGCCCGCGCGCCTCTGGTGCATTTTGCCGAAGCTCTCGGCGCGGGGTTGAAGCGGACCCCGGTTGAAGTTGCGGTGGTTTACGACGGCACCTGTGTGCAGGCGACTGCGGACCCGCGAGGTGCGGAGCTAGCGGCATGGACCGCGGAGCTCGTGGCGCACGGGCTACTGGTGGCACGTCCTGGCGTTGGGTTCGTGACGCCGGTGCATCTCGAGCGGTTTGCGAGTCCGGCGAGGTTGTGTGTGACCGACGAGCCTCGGCTGGCGGCGGTGGGGGGCATCGGGATGCTCACGCTGGTGGTACCGTCGGGGCAGCTTGGGCACGCACTGGCGCGGGGGACGGTGTGGCTACGACCGCCGCGGAGCATTCAAATTTTGGTGAGCGGCAGGACTCGCCCCTTTGTATGCGCGCGGGATGTGTCTCTGGAGCTTGTGAGGCGGGGGTTGGGGGATCTGGTACGCGCGGTGGAAGCTGCGCATCGGGCGCCTGTAGTTTTGGAGTTTGCAGGACCGAGTGTACGGCTGCTGTCGGTTGCGGAGCGTTCGGTGCTTGCGGCGATAGCTCCAAAGGTGGGGGCAGCGGCGGCGGTGTTTTTGAGCGACGAGAGGACCGAGGTTTTTCTTCGGGACCAACGTCGTTCGAAGGCGCATCGAGCGCTTTTCCCGGACGCGGGGGCGCCCTGCGACGACGTCTTGAACATCGATCTTGGGGCTGTGGATCCGCTGCTACTCGACGAAACCGGCGAGGTACGTCCAGTGCGCGACCTGGCGGGCAAGGCGGTCGGGCAAGTGGTGCTTGGGGGCGACAGCGGGGTGACCTTACGGGATCTGTTTGCGGCGGCGACGTTGTTGAAGGCGAAGCGGGTACCGTCGCAGCTCGAGTTTTTGCTGGCGGTTCCGTCGCGTCAGGAACTGGAGGTGCTGGCGGGGGCAGGGATACTGACCGACCTCATTGCGACGGGGGCGCGGCTTGTGGAGCCCGATGCGCGCATGATGACCGGGGCGCTGTATCCACCTCCGCGTGTTGGGTTGAGCGTGCGGACGTGCGAGTCCGAGCCAGGTGTCGGGCCGTCGCCGATTGTCGCGTCGGCCGAGACGTTGGCGTATGCGGTGTCGACGGGAGAGTTGGGCGATCCGCGCGCGTTCAAACGTCCAGTGCGCGTGACGGTGCCGCGGACGCTTCCGACCGATGACGTACTGGTGGTGCGAGAGCGTCGCGGGGCGGAGGCGGCGGCGAAGAAGGAAGACGCGTTGCATGCGTTGATGCCGGCGGTGCCGTGGAAGGCGGGGCAGACGTTGGATCTGATGGGGGCCGAGGCGTTTTCGCGCGATGGGGCGAACGGCGGTGCGGGGGTAGCGGTGGTGTGTGGGTCGCTTGAAGAAGTGCGTCAGCTTGGAGCGAGGGCACACGAGATTGCGGGGGTGGTGCGGGCGGTGTTGGCTCCGTTCATTCCGAGCGGCTTGGTGGCGTTGTTCAGCGGGGCGGGGATGGTGGCGTTCGAGCTTGACGCAGCGGGGGTGAAAGAGCTTGAGGGGCGGCGGACGTTAGTCGTTCCGGCACCTGGCGATTTGGGCGATGGGGCAGCTGTGACGATTGAGGGGATGACGTCGCCGGTGCTGTGGCTTGCGCGAGGGCGGGAGCGGACGTGGGTGGGGGCTGGGACAGCGCGTGTGCCGGTGGTCCAGGAGGCACGTTCGCGGAAAGCTCGTTGAGCCTGGTTTCTACTTCGCCCCTTCGGGGCTGCAAACCACGCCTGTGGCCCTTTCCACGAGTTTCATCCCCGGCGGTACGCCGCGGAGCGGAGCGGGCTCCATACACGGATCGCGGCGACCCACGCCCGATGACGGGAGAGTGACAGCTCCAGGGAGCCGTTTTCGGTTACCCATGAGCGGCTCCAGGGGCGGCCTTTTTTGGCCGTTGCGCGGCCCCCTTCTTGGGGCCTCCTGCGCGGCCCCCTTCTTGGGGCCTCCTGCGCGGCCCCCTTCTTGGGGCCTCCTGCGCGGCCCCCTTCTTGGGGCCTCCTGCGCGGCCCCCTTCTTGGGG
>CAITRH010000208.1 GCA_903894755.1 uncultured delta proteobacterium | reverse complement strand
TTGCCCACGTCGACCTCGACGTTCACATGCGCGACGTGTCCGCAATCCACGTCCAGTGGGCGATGCTTGGCATCCAGGTGGCCGATGTTCGAGGTCGCGGCGTGCGAGCATCGAGGTCGCGGCGTGGGAGCATTGAGGTCCTCCCCTTGAATGCGTGTTTTGCGCTTTGTGACGCTTTCCTCGTGCAGGTCCTGGACGCCCTGAACGACCCGAACGCTGTAATGGGAGAGGGACGTCCCCACTGGCTGGCCAAGGACTGGGTACTGGAGGTACTGCACCGGGGAGACCGCAAGAAGGACCTTGTGGAGAACGTGGAGCGTTATGCGCATTTAGGTATCCCGGAGTATTTCGTTTACGATCTCGAGAATCAGCAGGTGCTCGGGTACCGTCTATCGCAGCGGGGGTCGGGGCGTTATCTGCGCATCGTGCCGCAGCTTGGACTGGTCCCTTCGGCGGTGTTGGGGCTCGATCTGGCAGTGGTGGGGGGCAAGCTGCAGTTGTTCCATGGCATGGCGGAGCTTTTCGGGACTGGGCAGCTGCTGGGACGGCTGCGCGGGATGATGAGCGATCTAGAAGTGAAGGCGTCGGAGGCAGACGGACGCGCGATCCAGGCGGACGGACGCGCGATCCAGGCGGGCTCGCAGCGACCTGGACGAAGCTACCCGCAGTGGGCTTGCTCTGACCGTACTTGTCGAGTCCCCAACAGACGAGGGTCCCGTCGGTCCTCTTCACCCCGCAGGAGAACGTGGCCCCCGCGCTGACCTGAGTGAAGGGAAACAAGGGGGGACTGGCCTCGCCATAGGTGTTCACACCCCAGCAGCCGACGAAGCCATTGGGGGTCACCCCGCAACCATGACTTTGACCCACGCTGACCTGGGCGAAGGGGACGGCGGGGCGAAGACCGTTGCCAATGTATCCCCAGCAGGTTGCGGCCGGGGGCGTGCTCTGGCCACTGGAGTTGTACCCCCAGCAGGCGACGCTGCCGTGGGTCCTCAACCCGCAGGTGTGAAACTGAGCGGCGCTGACCTGGACGAAAAAGAGGGGGGCCGTCGGTCGTCACCCCACAGGTGTGCGCGTTGCCGACGGCGACCTCGGCGAAGGTTCCGGCGGGGGGCGTGCTCTGCCCGAAAGAATTGTCTTCCCAGCAGGCGACGGTGCCGTTGCCCACTACCTGAACCCATGGGCTCCGGGAGTTTATAGGGGAAACCGATGGCCCCTCCTTGATCGAAGAGGTTCCGTCAGGCAAACTACGCTCCTGTAGAAGACATCGCGACTGAGAACAGTTCCTGACGGAGGCCCAGATCCATGCGTTTGCTCAATTCCATTCTCGCTCTTTGTTTGGTTAGTCAGCTTGGGTGCAGCAGCTCCGGGGGCGGACAAGCCGATCTGGTGATAGCCCCAGACGTGGTGAAACGTGCGGCCAAGCTCGCCCCCATGGATCTGTCCCAAAGCCCGCTTCAGAGCGGCCTCGCCGATTGGGAACGGGCCGTCGTCGACAAGCTTGTCCAAGCGGCAAGTCATATGGACACGGTGTTCTGGCAACAGGTGGATCCGGAAGGCATGCAGATATTCAACAGCTTTGCTGGGGCAACCAGCGATCAGGGCAAAGCCGTGCGGCTCATGATGGACGCCAACTACGGCCGCTGGGACCGATTCCAGGAGTTCGCACCGTTTGTGGGGACCCAGCTCCACCCCAAAGGCGCTTACGTCTTTCCGACCGACTTGACGCAACAGGAGCTCGATGCCTACATCGCTGCCCATCCAGAAGAGAAGGCTGCGCTGCTCAGCCCATTCACTGTCGTGCGTCGAAGCGCCGGCAGGCTCGTCACGGTCCCCTACCACGAGGCGTATGCGAGCTATGTCCTGCCGACCGCCAGTCTTTTGGAGGAGGCGGCTGCGCTCAGTCAAAACGTATCCCTTGCCACCTACCTGAGGCTCCAGGCCAACGCGCTGCGCACCGACGACTACTTCCAGGCCGACCTCGCCTGGCTCGACCTCAATGGCAACGTGGATCTGAGCATCGGCCCCCAGGAGACCCAGGACGACCTGCTTTCCGGTCAGAAGGCTTTCTACAAAGCCAACATTCTGCTTGTCGACCAGGTGGCAGCCAACCAACTGGCCAAGTACAAGGCGGAGGTCCCCGCGTTGCAAGAGAATCTTCCCGTCGACCCCAAGTACAAGCCCAGTCAGACGGGCACGATGACGCCGATGATTGTGGCCGACGATATCCGCAGAGCGGGACAGGTACGCTCCATCATGGAGGCCGTTGCGTTCAGCCTTCCCAACGATCGTCGCGTCTGGGAGGCGAAAGGGGCGAAGAAGGTCATGATGGGCAATTTCCTGTCCGCCCGTCGCACGACGGTGCTCGAGCCGTTGGCGCGGGTGGTCCTTGACGACGCTGTGGCAAGCCAGATGAACGGCGAGGCACATTTCACCTGGGTCCTGATGCACGAGATTTCCCACACCCTAGGTCCGCGGGAGGTGACGAAGGATGGCAAGCAGATCCCCGTGACCGAGGCGCTAGGGACCTATTATTCGCCCATCGAGGAAGGCAAGGCGGACATCGGCGGCCTCTACGATCTCCCCTACCTGATAGGCAAAGGCGTGGTGACCGGCTCGCTCGCGTCGCACTATGTGAGCTACCTCGCTGAGGCGCTGCGTTCCATACGCTTCGGGCTGGGTTCCCCCTATGGGGTTATCCGCTTGGCGTCGTGGAATGTCTTCGTCGAAAAGGGGGTGCTGCGCGCCGACGGAACGAACGGACGCTTCGTATTCGACGTCGACAGCATGACCGTCGCTGTGAGGGAATTGCTCGTCACCCTCATCACCATCGAGGGGGAAGGGGACCAGGCGTCGGCGAGCGCGTTCATCGCGAGCCACACGACGGTGACCGCCGAGCTAAAGAGCCTTCTCGACGCAGCAGAAACGACCGTCCCCTTTGAGTTTGTCCCGGTCTACAAGCAGTAGCACGCGTTCGAGTTTCAAGGCGCGGGGGCCCTCAGGAGCGAGGCTCCCCTCGAATGCTCCTTGGCCTCGCATCGATAGAGGGTTGACGTGGCACCTATAGAAGCGAGCCTAGGCACGTGTGGTATTTGGCCTCGCATCGATCGGGGATCGCCTCGGACGTTTTGAGGTTGGGTCTCACTCCTGGCAATCGGTGCCTCGAACGTTTCGAGCTTCGGCGCGTTTACATCGATCGGACCCTCGGATCGATCGATCCGAGGGCTTCGATCGTCGAGCTCGCTCGATCCCAGCTACTTCGCCACCACGCTCCTCCGTCGACGCCACCAGATGCGTCCCAAGAGCCCCGCCATGGACGCCAGGTGCCATGGCCGAAGCCCGCTCGGCGCCCCCTCGTACACTGGACTCACAGGCACCTG
>CAITRH010000207.1 GCA_903894755.1 uncultured delta proteobacterium | reverse complement strand
TTGCCCGCATGGGCAAGGAAAATGTCGAGGGAGAGGGGGGCTGGGGGGGTGAGGTCCGCGGCTCGGAACCTGCGGTTTTCAAGATGGGTTTGGTTTAGATCACACCCATTTTGAAAACCGCAACTTCGTCGCCGGCGATCCCGAGGACCCGCACGATCCGGCGCGTTCACAAGGTCCCCCTCCCAATCGATGGGGAGGGGGCGCTGTGAAAGGGCGAAATAGCGAGGGGTGAGGTCTTCGGTTCGAACCTGCGGTTCTCAAGATGGGTTTGGCTTAGACCCCTGGTACCGCTGGGTCGCGGTTTGCAGCTCGTTTGACGGAACGCGCCATGGATGCCAAATCGCCCGACCATGCGTGCAGCTTTGGTCTCCTTGGCGGTTTTTCTAGCTCAGTCCGCAGCGTGGGCCGATCCTGCCCCGGCGGCATCCGCCAAGCCGCCTGCCAAGCCTGCGGTAGTAGCGCCAAAGCCCGCCGCCGCAGCCCCTAAGCCTCCGCTGAAGCCCCTGCCCAAACCCACTAGACCACGTCCTGGACGACCGGGGCGTCCCACCGACCCGAATCCTCGCCACGACGAGGGGGTCGACAGTCCTGAGCACCGCGCCCTTCGCGATGCCGAACACCAGCTTTTCCCGCTCCCTCTCCCTGACACCGACGCCGACGACCGTCCTCGCGTAGACGCCTCCGGGTTGCCTCCTGTTGCTCGACTGCCTGCGCCCGCGCCCGCCCCTGCGCCTTCCGACGAGCACCGAATGGCCCCATGGATCGCCACGTTGCAGCGTCCTGATCTCCCCGTACGTTGGGACCCTCGCGTGCTTCGTTACCTCGAGTACTTCAAGGAAGACCCTCGGGGACGAGGCACGTTTGCGCTTTTTTACCGGCGCTCGGGACGGTACCGGGAGCTTGTTCGACGGGTCCTTCACAAGAAGGGGCTTCCGGAGGATCTGATTTGGCTCGCCCTGGTCGAGAGCGGCTTCGACCCTACGGCACGTTCCCCTGCAGGAGCCGTGGGACTCTGGCAATTCGTTGCGGAGACCGCCCGCTCCTACGGCCTCACCATTGACCGTTGGCTTGATCAGCGCCTTGATGTCACAGCTGCAACGGAGGCTGCAACGGACTTTCTGGCCGACCTGCGACGTCGTTTTGGAAGCTGGGACCTCGCCATTGCAGCCTACAACATGGGGGCTGGCGGGATGGCCGGTGTGGTGCGTCGCTACAACACCAACGACTTCTGGGCCTTGTCTCACCTTGAAGGCTCGCTCCCTTGGGAGACCACGCTGTACGTTCCGCGGATACTTAGTATGGCCGTGGTTGCCCACAACCTTGCGGCGTTTGGGTTCGGCGACCTTGCCCTGGACCCGTCCGTCGACCCTGAGGAGGTCCATGTCCCTGCGGGGACCACCCTGGCGCTGGTGGCGTCGGCGGCGAACTGTCCCGTGAAGGACCTTGAGACGCTCAATCCCGAGCTTCGAGCGGGGCGGACTCCACCGCCTGGGCCGCCTGGGGAGGGAGGAGACGCGGCGTATGTCGTGAAGGTCCCTTCAGGCAAGGGGGCTACGGCTTCACAGAACCTGGCGCGACTGCGACGGGCCCAAGCGCCACTCGAGCGTTACGTGGTGCGCTTTGGAGAGACCCTCGAACAGATTGCATCCGCACGAAAGACGACTGTAGCTCGTCTTGCCGAATTGAACGGCATTGCTCCAGGGGAGGCCATTCGGGGGGGGACGGTGATCTTGGTACCCAAGGGGGAAGCTGCGGCAACGTCGGCTCTGAAACCTGCTGTTGTGGTCCCGACCGAAACCTTTGCTTCAGGCTTGCAACCCAGGGTGTTCTATCGCGTGGTTTCGGGGGACGGGCCCACGGACGTGGCTGCTGCGTTTCGGGTCAGCACGGATTCGCTGCGGCGTTGGAACGGGCTCGACCCGGATGCGCGCCTGCTCGAGGGGATGACGCTCCAAGTGTTTGTTGATGCCTCCCAGGACCTTGGCCATGTGGTGGCAGCGAGGGAGGGGGATGTGCGGGTGCTTGTAGCGGGTTCGGACGACTTTTTCGGGCAACTGGACGCAACGAAGGGGCGGCATCGGCAGCGTGTAGTGGCACGGGCGGGGGAGACGCTGGAGGGGATAGGAAGGCGTTACAACGTACCTGCGAAGACCATGGAGCGGCTCAATCGCAAGGGGAGAAGCGAGCCACTTCGAGGAGGCGACACGGTGATCGTGCCGGTAGCGGGGGCGTTGGCCGCGTCTGAGGGACCACTAACCTTTCATGTTCCGGTGGGGGACAGGTCCGAGCTCCGGGGGCCTATTCCGTTGGGGCCATTGCCCAAGGCGCCTTTTGCGTCGCTGTTGCCGACGGTCTTGACGGGAGACCGCAGATGACACGACGCACAGCGGCTTTGGCGAGGCTAGCCGTGGGGTTTGCCGCGGGGATTGCCGCAGCGCTGGTTTACTGGCGTCTGATGCACGCTGGGCCCATCGATGACGCCTACATTCATCTGCGGGTAGCGAAACACTGGGCCGAAGGGGCAGGACCGGTGTTCAACCTTGGCGAGCGGGTCGAAGTGTCGACGTCGCCGCTCTGGCTGGCCCTGTTGACCCTTGGCTTTCGGTTGGGGGCCGATGGGGCTTCCTGGGCGATGGGGCTGTCCATCCTGTCGGCTGGTGTGGCTTCGAGCGGAGTCACGCACCTTGCAGCCGCACTGGGTGGGAACCGCGCGGCGGTTCTGGGAGGCGTACTCTTCGCGCTACTTCCTGCCGTAGGATCTTGGGCCGTCACGGGGATGGAAAGCACGCTAGCCTGCGCCTTTGTGGTCTGGACCGCGGGTCTGGCCGTGGAAGCAACGTCACCGCGTGCGGTGGTGGTGACTGGACTGCTCGCGGCTTTTGCAGCGCTTGTGAGACCGGAAGCGGCAACACTGATTTTGCCTATGGTGGGAGTGGCAATCATAGGTGTAGAATCACGCCATCGCGTGGCATCGGCAGGGTTAGCTCTGGGTAGTGCGGCGCTTGTTGTCGGGACCGTGTTGCTTTGGAGGTTCGTGGAATTTGGAGTGTTGGTACCAAACACCTACGTGGCCAAAGTGGCGGGAGTCCCCCTCTTCGAGCGTCTCTCTCACGGTGCGAGTTACGTGGGTCACTTGTATTGGCTTCATGCGCCCGTGGTGGTCTTGGCCTTGTGGGCAGCTTGGAGAAAGCCCCTTCTAGGAATCGAACCCCTATCTGGGAAGGCACCCATTGTGGTGGGGTTGGCACTTGTGTTTATTGCTGGCGCAGCTTGGACCGGTGGGGATCACTTTCCTTATGGACGTCTTGCGATCCCCGCGCTTCCGCTTCTTGTGGCGGTCGCAGCGGCCCGGGGCACTTCCATGGTTGGCTGGCGAGGGACATTGGCGATCGGCGTGCTGTTGGCAACCCTTCCTTGGTCCCGTTATGGCTTTTTTCCGTCCGACGAGCTCCGGGCACAATCGAAACTCTTTAGCTTCGTACGCAACTGCGAAGAAGTTGGAGATGTGGTCCGCTCCCTTCCCCCGGGCACGCTGGCAACACTGAGCATTGGAGCCATCGGATATGCCGATGTCGATCGGTCTATTCTCGATTTGGTGGGTTTGGCCGACCCGGTTATCGCGAGGTCCCCACGCCTTGCGGGGGCCGTGAGCGGCCACGACCACGCGGACACCGACTACGTGCTTCGGCGTGCGCCATCGTTTGTGCTTGCACACAGTTGGATTTCTGAACACGCAGTCGATGACGATGAAGAGCGTCGCAACCTCGCAAGCAGTCGTGAATCGTACCGCGCTGCCGAGTTGCTCGTGCTCGAACCGCGCTTCCGGACCGGCTATGTCCCGATGGACTTGCCGACTAGGTCGGGAAGGCACGTGCGTCTTTGGAAACGTCGCGACGTCGTGGTTCCCCTCCCCTGACGATGACGCGGTCTTTGCTCGCCGGGATAGACTTGCCGACCCAGTTCGCTAGGCTCCTATCCTATCCTCCATGAGCGACAGTGCTTCCTTTTGGTCTACCTGGCGAACGGTTGTCGTGGTGCTCACGACATCGCTTCTGACCGTTGTGGCGATCGATACGTTTTTGCACCGCTTTCACCGACCGGTGCACCGACGCGAGATCGTGGACGCGATGAGCGACTACGAACATGCCGACCCAACGACGCTGGTGCTCGGATCCAGCCATGCCCGCACGTTCCTTGCGGTCGACGAAGCGGTACGTGCCCGCACGCAGGGACGGGAGCGGATCCTCCCGGTTCCCATGGAGTGGGGCAAGTTCACCTCCTACCTCTGGGTGCTTCGACACCGCCTCGCTCCGCTCATGGAGGAGCGCGACGCAGCAGGGGAACTCCGTCGCAAAAGCCTTCGTCGCTTTCTCTTGCTCACGGCGTGGTGGGACGGGTGCAAACGCGACAGCGACGCTCCGACGCTCAACGTGCCTTCGCGGGCCTGGCGCTTCGAGGATTTCCTTCGCGACGTGGCCTTGCACGGGATGAATCCCTACAACCGTAGTTATGTTTCATCCCGCTGGGGCGAGCTCGGATGGCACTCGGTGCTCATCAGCGACCGCGGAATTCAGCTGGCGCCTCAGGCCGTACGCGACGCACTTCGTCCGCCTTCCGAGCGCACCCGACGCGACCGGTTCGAGCGCCAAGCCCTCAAAGGACGCCGGATCGTAGCGAGCTGCGCCAAGGGGATCGCGCATCCTGACGAGCTCCGCGCGCTCGACGAAATCCTAGCCGTTGCCCTCGGCCGCGGGCTCCAAACGACCGTGGTGCTCTATCCCCTTCCTCCTTCCACGTACACCCCCAGCCAGCGTGAGACGATCCTCGAGCCCACCAACCAGGCCGTCTGCGCCGTCGCACGTCGTCGGGGCATTCCGTGTTTCGATCTGACCTTTCAGGTTCCCGTGGGGGATTCTGATTTCATGAATGATCTCGATCACCTGGCGCCAGTAGGTGACGCTAAGTTCACGGCGTGGGCTCTCGAACATGACCTCGCGTTCCTCGTCGCGCCCGTTGGACCTTAGGGGAGCCTCGCGTGTCGTCCCGTCCCCCTTCTAAGCCGCCGCCGCGTCCCCAGGGGCCGTCGATCCCCACCTCCTCGGAGCTCGAGGTGGACGATCCCACGGTGCTCATGGCTCTTTGCGGGCCCCGCAACGAGCGCCTCAAAGTGCTCGAGCGCGAGACCCGAGTCGACGTAAGCGCGCGTGGACACCGCATCTTCCTTCACGGGGACGCTGCCGACGTCGCCCTTGCCGAGCGGTTCCTTGCCCAAGCCGCCAAGCTTCTCGAGCAAGGCGTCCATGTCGAAACCGCCGACATTGCCCGCGCCATCACGCTCTTTCGAAGCGAGCCCGACGTGCGCCTGCGCGACATGTTCGACGATGTCGTCACCGTCGGTGCCGGACGAAGACCTGTCAATCCACGCGGGCTTGCACAGAAACGCTACGTCGAGTCCATTCGCACCCACGACCTCACCTTCGGCATCGGTCCGGCGGGGACCGGCAAGACCTACCTCGCCATGGCCTGCGCCGTCGCGGCTCTTCTTGGAAGGCGTGTCAAGCGCATTGTGCTGACTCGCCCAGCTGTCGAAGCCGGCGAAAAGCTGGGGTTTCTCCCGGGTGACCTCGCCGAGAAGGTCAACCCGTACCTTCGTCCCCTCTACGACGCGCTAAACGACATGATGGACTTCGACAAAGCCGAGGGACTCATCACCCGCGGCCAAATCGAGGTAGCGCCCCTTGCGTTCATGCGCGGTCGCACCCTCAACGACTCCTTTGTCATCCTCGACGAAGCCCAGAACACGACCAGCGAGCAGATGCGGATGTTCCTCACGCGTCTTGGGTACAACTCCAAGGCGGTGGTGACCGGCGACGTCACCCAGGTCGATCTTCCCGAGGGGCGTTCCAGTGGCCTTGCCGAGGCGCGCGAGCTTCTTTGCGACGTTGAGGGAATTGGGTTTTGCGCCTTCAGCGACATCGATGTGGTGAGGCATCCATTGGTTCAAAAGATCATCCTGCGTTACGAGGCAAGGGACGCGCGACGTCGAGGAGAGAGCCCTTGATTCCGTTCGAGTCACCTCAGCGGACCGCCGAGCTCTGGGCTGCGCGTCTTCCAGCGGACCCCCGTTTTGCTAACGATCTCATCACCTGTCCCCATCCTTTCTTTGTGCTGGTCTGCCGCACCAAGCGGCTGGTGGTGCTCACCTCCGCGGCGTTGTGGGATCACGGCAGGTCGCTTCTCGAAGCGTTTCGCCCTCGCTTCGAAGATGCCACGGCGCTGGTTGTCCTCATTGGTCGTCCAGGCCAGGCCCTCGATGCGGCATCAAACCAGGGGCTGTTTTGCTGTATCCCGAGCGACGCCTCCCTTGACGAGGCGCATCTGGCCATCGAGCGCGCGTTTGAACTGATGGGGGCGCAAGACCGCGCAGAGAGCCGTGGTCAGCTCCTTCGCCGTTCCCGCTACGAGCTTGGCGAGTTGGTCAACATAGCGCGGACCATGACGACGGAGCGCGACGTACGGAAGCTGCTCTCGGTGATCTTGGAGAAGAGCCGCTACATCACGGGGGCCGACGCGGGGAGCATCTACGTCGTCGACGGCGACCGTCTCCGCTTCATGCTGACCCAAAACGACTCTGCGAGTTTCGACTCGCAGGAGTTCGTGATGCCTCTTAGCAACCGGTCGATTGCGGGAAGCTCGGCGCTTCGCCGATGCGTCATCAATCTCCCTGACGTCTACGCCCTTGCCGCCTCGTCCCCCTTTGGGTTTGACCGCAGCTTCGACGACAAGACGGGCTACCGCACCAAGTCCATGCTGGTGGCTCCGCTGATTTCGCAACGCGACGAGGTGATTGGGGTCCTGCAGCTTATCAACAAGAAAAGGGATCCACAGAAGAAGCTTCTTGGCTCCGAAGACATGGACGCGCAGGTGATCACGTTCGACCAACGCAGTGTGGAGCTCGTAGGAACAGTGGCTGCGCAAGCCGGGGTTTCTCTCGAGACCGCGATGTTGTACGACGAGATCCGACAGCTTTTTGAGGGGTTTGTCCTTGCCAGTGTGGAGGCCATCGAGTCGCGAGATCCGACCACCAGTGGCCATTCGCGTCGTGTGGCCGACCTGACCCGGGCTTTGGCTCTTGCGGTCCATGCCGAGACCACCGGGCCCTACCGCGACGTGCACTTCAGCGAGCTAGACCTCCGCGAGCTCCAATACGCGAGCTTGCTGCACGACTTTGGCAAAATCGGAGTGCGCGAGAAGGTCCTGGTCAAGGCAAACAAGCTGTACGACGAGCGCCTAGCGCTGCTTCGTCTGCGGTTTGACTTCGTCGCCCGTTCCATCGAAGCGGACCTGCTCGCGCGAAAGGTTGCCGCGTTGCAACGGGGAACCTCCCTGTCCGCGCTCGACGCTGTCGAGGCCGAGCATGTGCGGCGCGTAGGCGAGCTAGAGCAGGCTTTTGCCGCGGTTCTTCATGCCAACGAGCCCACCGTACTGCGCGACGGTGACTTCGAGCGCATTGAATCGCTTGCTTCAGAAACCTATGTGGACCTCCGAGGTCTGGAACGTCCCCTGCTCGACGAAGAAGACGTGATCTCACTGACGGTCAAGCAGGGCTCCTTGACTCCTGCTGAGGCGGAGGAGATCCGTTCCCATGTGGCGCACACCTATCGGTTCTTGTCGAGGATCCCATGGGGCCAGACGTTGCGTAGGGTTCCTCTTTTTGCATCCGCGCACCACGAACGTCCTAATGGAACCGGGTATCCTAACCGCTGGCACGCACAAGAGATCCCGCTGCAATCGAAGATCATGGCGGTCGCCGACGTCTTCGACGCGTTGGTAGCCACGGATCGACCGTACAAGCGTGCTGTACCTATCGAGCGTGCGCTGGATATCCTCAACTACAATGTCCGGGATGGCAACCTAGATGCGGAGCTGGTTCGGGTGTTTTGCGACGCTCGGGTCTGGGAACGTGCATGTTGATCGCGCAGATCGAGCCAGCACACCGTACCCGTGGAGGCGACTGGTTTTACCGTACGGCCTCTCCTGGCAAGGCCATGGCGGCGTTGCCTGGCGTCTTCGTGGTAGACCTCACCAACATCCATCGGGCACGGGAGCGGATTCTCCGCGAGGCCGATGTGGTCGTACTGAACATGCTCGCGGACGTTGACCTGCTAGCCGTTGTGGCCGAGCGGCGGGCGCGCGGTCTAATCACTGTGTACGAGCTCAACGACGACTGCGCGGCAGTGCAGCCATGGAACCCGGTTCATGCGTTCTTCGCAAACCGGGACAACCTTCGTGTCTGGCTGCGTCTTGCCCACACCTGCAACGCGATCCAGTTCTGCACCTCCGAGCTGGCGCGTCTTTACGGCTACCTCAATGCAAAATATGTGGTGTTCCCAAACCAGCTGGCAAAGGTGCCACGGCTCGAGGCGCCTAGAACGCCTGGAACTGGACTGGTGCTGGGGTGGGGCGGTTCCCATGGGCATCTCGAAGACATGGCGTCGCTGGTGGAGCCATTGTCGTCGTGGCTTCGGCAGCATCCCGAGGTGTCGCTGGCGATCATGGGGAGCGATCCCATTCAGGCGTTGTTTGCTGAAATTCCTGGGGTGCGTCTCGTGCCTGCGGGGACCCTTGACGACTACAACGTGTTCGTAGGGTCTCTCGACATTGGCCTTGCTCCTCTTGCCGACACCGGGTTCAACCGATGCCGTTCCGACGTAAAGTTTCTCGAGTACGCGTCGCATGGAGCCGTGGCGGTGTTGCAACGTCTTGCACCTTACGAGGCGACGGTACGGGAACCGCAGACGGCGCTGTTGTTTTCCTCGACGGGGGAGCTCCTGGCTTCGCTGGATGCGCTTGTAGCGGATCCACAGAAGCGGTTTGATTTGCGGGCGAGGGCACATGGGTATGTGAGCGCAGAGCGACGGGAGGGGAAGCATGCAGCGGCGCGCACGGCGTTTTATCGTTCACTGGGGGCGGGGTCGAGACCGCAGGCAGACAGGTTGTTCAGGGAGCTGTTGCGTCTTTCCGATGCGAGCCGCGATGGCAGGCATTTGGAGCTTCGAGGTGGGCGTTACGAGGCGTTGGTGCATGACGCGCTCGTAGTGGGTCAGCTCAATGGACAGCGTGCTGAGGGGCTGGCACTTCTCGAAGAGGCGACGCGGCTCGAGCCTACGTTGTACCAACCGGATTTGTTTGCGTCGGTCATGACCGAGGAGCCGGGGGAGTTGCTGCTTGCAGCGGCGAAGAAGAACTCGAGGAGCGTTGGTGTGTGGCTTCAGTTGGCGTCGTTTTTCGAGCGAGGGGGCAATGCGCAGGCAGCGGTAGGAAATCTGCTAAGGGCAGCGGAGCTGGTGCCTGCGTACGAGGCGCCGTACCGTCGGCTTGGGGAGCTGCTCGAACGGATGGGAGATAAGGTGCAAGGTGCGGAGTTTCAACAGACTGCCGATGGTCTGGAGAAGGTGCTTCTAGGCGCGACCTAATTGGCGCTTCCGCGGGGAACTTCGATGCCGCTCGATAAGGAGCACCGAGAACGTTACGGGTCATTGCTGCAGGTCGGCCAGCAATTGCGACTTGCGCGCTTCCAGCGTTGCGGTCTGCTTTTTCAGGCGTAGCAGCTCCGTGTTGATGCGGGCCAGTTCCGTCTTCGCTTCCTGCACCCGAAAATACTGCTCCCCGTGCTTGCTCCTGACCAGCGCTTCGACTTCCCTTCGGAGCAGGCGCAGGAACGGATTACCGTACATCGAGGTCTGGCGGTACTGGAGTTTCCCGGCACGGATGGCCTCAACGATTTCGTCCCGTGTCAGCCCAAACTCCTTGCACGCCGTTTTATCGCTGAGCGTGGCCCCTTTGCCTTGCCACTCGGTGTAAGCTTCCATCGGTCTTCCCTTTGGCTCCAATACGGTAGCGTGGTTTGTACACCGTACTCATTCACATCAGGTCGTAAAAGGCGTCCGTGCCGATGGCGGGGACGAACCGCCGCGCGAGCGATGCGAGCGACCCGGTGGCAAGTGGGTAGCTCCAGCCCCCCTTGCCACGGTACGTCATGCGGCAAACTTCGTATTCTTTGTCCGTCGGGCAAAACTTCATCACGGGAGAGTAGTCTCCGGGCCCCATGAGGTCGAAGAGGTCGCGCTCTGCGCGAACGGGGAAGATCGCGAGGCGGCTGACCATTTCGTGCATTCCCTCCATTTTATCAGCCTGAAAGACCACGATTTCTCCCTTTACTTCGCGCACCTTGTGAAACTGGAGGTGGCTGCACCGTGCGAGCGCCGCCTGCACGAGCTCCACGTCGCCTTCCGGAATCACGGACTTTGGCTTGGCCTTACTGACGGACACGACACCGTTTATGCTCTCCGTGAACTCGAAGCCCGTGGGCATCTCGGTGAGCGCTCCGGCACCGACCTGCTTCGCAACGAGGTAGCGGCTCTTGCCGGTTTTCGTCTTGCCTTCGTGGAGGTAGTACGTGTCGCCACGAAGGCTCGTGTAGGCCAACGCTCTTGCATCAGCCAACGGTGGGTCACGAACGAGTCTGAGATGGGGCGGACGTTCACGCGAAGCGGCCATGGGCACTATTGTCCACGCCGCGTCGGGCGCGTCAAGGCTGAAACTACGCCCCTGCCCCGCTCCGCACATCACGCCACACGCCCGACCGCATGCCCCTTCGTGCTACGTGACGTGCCCCGCGTCTTTCCGCGAGCTCCTAGGAAGCGCCTTTGGCTCCGCCTCCCTGCCGTGCCAGTTCCACGAGCTGCGCTTCCGAAAGCTGCTCGGGCGCGCGCACTGGCAACTCCGCTAGAAAGCCTGTCACCTCGGCTCCACTCAACAGAAAAAACTGCCCCGCCTCCCGCGATGGAAGCTTGCTGGCCACGTCCGCCCGGCTCCCCGAAAAGAGTGGACGTAGCTTCTCCAGCGCTCGCGCCTCCCGAATGCGCCCCACCATCCAGGTCTTGATGTTGTCACGGCACTTGTAGTCGAGATCCCCAGGACTCTGGGTCCCAAGCACAATCCCCAGCCCCGCTCCCCGAGCCCTCCGCAGCAAATTCTCCATAGGCGCCTTCGTCGCAGGTTGCGACATGGCAGGCAGGTAGATATCCGCCTCGTCAAAAAACACCACCCCCTGCAGCTTCTCCGATGGACGGCGGTTCATCCAGCGACCGAGCTGCAGGAGAAACTGCGCCAGCCAGAAGGACGCCTCCCCGGCATGACGTAGCCCCTTCGTGCTCAGTACCGATAGCCGCGTCTTGCCGGTAGGCACGCTGCCATCGTAGCCAAAAAGCGCATCGATGCTCAGTGGCTCGCCTGGACCGTCGAGGAGTCCGGACTGGCTCAGACGAAATGTCTCGAGGTCCTGCACCATGCGGTGGCAAAGCTTGACGTCAAGACGTCCAATGCGCGCTAGAAAAGCTGGGTCCTGGTCGTCCATAAGGTGAATGAGCCCCTCCAAGGTCACCTCCTGGGTTGCCTCCGCAAGAACGCCAAGGCCCTGCGTGAGCAGCGTTCGACAGGACTGGTCCTTGCCACTCCGCTTGTACTCGAGCACGTCCCCAAGCGCGTCGGCCCCTGCGCGTACCTCGTCCTCCCGGTCATCCGGTCGCAGCCCCTCCAGCCCCTCCGGCAGCAGCGCAATCCGCAGCGGTCGCCCGCGAGGCTCTCCTGGAGTGTAAAGCACCGAATCCACTCCCCCTTGGAGCTTGCGCTGCCGCTCCGCCCGTGCCCCCTTGGGAACTGCCGTGCCTCCGAGTACATTGAGGAAACTGGCCAGGTCGCCCTTGCGATCCACCATGATCACCGGTACCCCGCCAAGAAGGAGCTCCTCCACCAGGCGAAGTGCAAGACTGCTCTTGCCACTCCCCGAGCCACCGAGGATCGCAGCATGGGTGCGAAGGTCGTCGAGAGGCAATGCCACCGGAGCCCGCGCGAGCCCTTCCTCCGTGCCGATGCACAATGAATTGCGAGCAGGTTGCAGGGGGGACACGCCGCCGATAGGAGGAGACACGGACTTCGGCGTCGGGACAGAGTCCGAGGCTGGTGTGTGCCCTGCGGGCTCGACGGCATCCAAGTTGAGCATGCCTCGCAGCACCTGGAGCTGCGTCAGAGGGTTCTCATAGCCAAGCCAGCGAGCAAAGTCGGGTTCTTTTCCGTGCGCTTCCCGAAACTGCTGCATCGCGAGTAGCGTCAAGGTATCGCTGTCTTCGAGCACGGCTCGGCGGCCTCCTGCGGTGATCACCTTGCCAAGAGCCTCCGTGGCCATCTGCCCCGCCTTGCTCGGGAACGGCGTCGTGCGCACAAGCACCGGTATGCGCCCCTCGGCCGCCTGGTGCAGTGCTGTGATCTGTTTTGCCAGGTGTCCTCCCTGCGGCGCCTTGTTGCAGACGCCGACGAACAGATGATCAGCCAGCTTCCCCCCACGCTTTTGTTGCACCTCCACGGTCCCCGCGGAGACCGTTGCCTTGAAACGTACGTCGCTCTCCAGCTCCTCACCGCAGACATCGATGCCCCACCCAAGGAGCGCCGCGATGTCCGCCTCTTGCTCTGGACGCGTCACCTTGCATTGGATCCGGAAGGCGTTCCAGACAGGGGTGAGGCGGTACGGGTCGCTCTTGGGGGGATATGTGATACGACGGCGCCCGTTCGTGCCGGGCAGGTGTCCGAGGGCCAAGGCCTCCTCTCGGTAGCAGCGGCAGTGCTCCAACACGTCGCGGGTGCGCATGCTGGCCCAGGCCTCCACTGTGGTCAGGGGGATGGGATAGGTCGCGTCCGCAGTATCAAAGGGGACGTCTGCCTGCTCGTAGAAGTGAGCCAAGCGTCGGCCGAGAAGCTCCTTGACCTCCTCCAGTGGACGCTCTGCTTTCAGGCGGCACGGTGCCGGGTCGGCCTCCAAGCGATCGCGCACGGAGCGCGTCACGTTAGGTTTTAGCTCCTGGTAGACGTCCTCAAGGCAGGAGATCACCACGAGGGAGGACGGGACTCGGTCCACGAACTCGCAGACTGCGTTCATGGCCTGCCGGAAGCGCTCCTTCGGATTGGGCATGCTCCAGATGTCTTCCATCTGGTCGAGGCACAACACCAGCGACTTGCCGGTGGTGGCCCAGAGGATCTGCCCGAACGCCTGTACGGTCCGTGCAGGATCGTCCTCCCGGGCCCGAGGGACCAACCCACCAAGGAAGTTCCGGTCGGTCTGGGACAGGTCCTCGCAGCGCAGGTACTTGAGCACCCGGGTCTTGATCCGTGCATCGCCTCGCTGCAGGTACACAAGGGCTCGTACAATGTCGAGGTCGAGGGAGTCGAACCCTGGCTGTCTCACGAAGTAGTCCGAGGCATCGGAGACAAGGCCTGCCAGTTCTTCGAGGCTGAACTCCTCGTCCCGAAGCCGTGCAAGGGCCCCCTCGCCGAGGCACCGAGAGGTCACCAAGTCGGACAAGCGCGTCAAGCCCGAAACCATGTCCGATTGCTCTTTGCGGTAGGGTTTGTCTAAGGACTCGATCAGACTCACGAGGAAGTAGCGGCCATAGTTCTGTGTGGACGTGTTCAACTGGACATAGCCCACAAGGCCGTCCCCCGAGCCATGCACTTGGTTGCGGAATACGCGCATCAGATGGGTCTTGCCGCTTCCCGACTCCCCCAGAATGAGAAGGATGCGCCCTGCAGGGAGCCCAGGAGGCGTGATCGCTTGGCCGAGGACCTTCGAGAAGGCGTCCCTTGCCTTCTGGTGCACTTGCGGGACATCGAAGGGATCCACTGTCCAGACCTCGTGTCGGTGCTCCACGGCATGGAAGACCTCCGGCCCATGGGACAGGAACGCCGTGAGACGGGGATCGTGAGAAGTCGGGGTTACCATTGGGCTCTCTCTTCTTCCAAGCGAACAAAGTGAAACGTGGCACCGAGGTAGGGGAGCTCGGAACGCGCCACCAGCTCAGGGTCCATGGCCTCCACAAGGTCTGCGCGGCTCAGGGGGACAAGCCCAGCGCGCTGCGCCTTGAGGAGCCACTCCTTGAAGGTATCCAGGTCCATTTCCTGGGGAAAGAGCCGGTGCACCTCCGAGATAAAGACCTTGTTGTCCCCAAAGCGACCGGTCTTTGCCGTTCGGGCGACATCGAGCACGGTCTTGGCAAACGTGGCCAGATCGAGGGGGCCCTGGACAGGATCTAAGGGTTCCTCTTCGGGAGCCGGTGCAACCTCTGGAATGACCGGTTCGCCCTGCAACCAGCTACGCCGGAGAGCCTCCCCCGGCTTGTAGCGCTTGCCTTCTCCAAGCTCTCGCCGCAGAAGCGCTTCAAGGACCGCAGTCTTGGTGAAACTAGCGTTGCTTTCGAAGCCGAGCGCCTTCCAGCAGACAGCGTCACGCACCTCCGCAAGTGTCGGCTTCGGGCTCGTGGCGAGGTTCCGCTGCGCCTGAAGGCCAATCGTCACCAAGTATTTGTTGCGGAGCTCGCCCCATTTGAGCCTCTTGGGGAGTGCGGTCAGGCCGAGGTGACGCAAGGCTTCTCTGTGTCCGGACTCGGTCAGGACAATGCGATCTTTTATTTCTTCGGGGTTCTTCTCTCGCCGACACAGCTGGCGCTGTTCGAGAAGGGCGAGCGCTTTGCCAAAGTGGGTCGTTTCTCTGGACCCCGGGTCATTCAGTTCCGGGAGACCTTCCTTCACTTCGGCCTCCGTGGCTCTTTGTTCCTTATATACAAGCAGCCAGCATAGTACGAGCTGTCCTGCGGGCGGAAGGTTCTCGTCGGTGGTCATGGTTCTCCTCCTCGGTTATTGGCTTTCAAGCGTTGTTCCTGTCGCCAGAGCACTGCAGCATGCAGTTGTGAGAGTATCTCCTCGAGCCTGGCCACGATGTCCTGCTCGAGAAAGCGAAGTACCAGGTAGCCTCTGTGTTGAAGCTCGAAGTCCTTGCGGCGGTCTCGACGGTACGGGTCGTGCCCTTGGAAGTGGTAATACCCGTCGATTTCCACTGCGATGCGAAGCTCCTGGGCAAGCAGGTCGACTTCCGCTTGCTTGCCACCGAAGGTGAATCCAGGCATTCCATTGAGCTTGAAGTGTCCGAGGGCCCAGGGGAGCGACTGGAGACGGGCGAAGAGAAACCGCTCGGCTTCGCTGCGAGCTCCTCGAGCGGCTTGGGTGCAGAGCTCCAGTAGCTCGCGGTCGACGCCATCCTTTGCGAGACGGGCCACGGTCGCCTCGGGGAGCTGGGCCCCCCGCTGCGATAGGAGCGTCTTGATCCCCGAGGGATCGAGGGATCGTACCTGGACATGCCCTTCGCGCAAGAGGGTCTTGTCACGGCACTCGGCAAGGGGCTCGAGCGACGCATCAGAGGCCAGCGCCACACAGAACTCGGGCCACTCCTCGACGAGGCGACTGGCAAGACGCGCCAACTGCAGAAGCCCGTCGGAACCGTCCGCTGCGGAATGCACCAGGAGCAGCGCCGGTGCCGTGTGCCGAGGGATCAGGGGACAGACAAGCCGCAACAGGGTCCACGGGGATTTCCCAGCGAGGGCCTGCACGAGCAGCTCGGCGAGCTCACGCGGTTCGGTAGGCTCTGTTCGGACAAGGAGTGCGCCGAACGATGCAAGCGCTGGATCGTGTTCCCCGATGCGAGCCCAAAGGAGCGAGTGCTCCAGTGTCGCGCCTTGCCGCAGTCTTTGAAGCAGCGGTCCAGGCGCCTCCCGAAGCAGGGGAGCGGCAGCTTCCGCAACGAGCAAAGGGACATCGTACCGTTGCAGGATCTCGGTGAGCCAGGTGTGAAGGAACTGGGTGGCATCCGGGACGTCGCAACGGACGTAGGAGCGTCCAACGGAGGCAACCCATGTTGCGAAGGCGTGGGAGCCGAGCCCCGAAGGTCCCGCGAGGTAGGTCACCGTCGGGATGCCTTGCTGTCTCCGCTCCGCATGGCGTTGTAGCGAGAACGATACGGCGGGCTCAAAGGGAGTGGCGGAGTTTTCCAATTTTGGCTTCTGGCGTGCCGAATGTTGGCTCGGCTCCTTGCAGACCTCCGAAAGATCCGGGGTAGCGTAAGCACGAGCGCAAAGCAAGCGTTTTCTCCATCAAGTTGAGGGTCGAGGATCGCTACGCCAATCCGATGAGTCCCCCCACACGCCCGACCGCGCGCCCCGCTTGATCCGATGAGCCCCCCTGTGCGCCCGACCGCACGCACTCCTTGATCCGATAAGCCCCCCCATGCGCCCGACCGCATGCCCCGCTTGATCCGATGAGCCGCCGCCCGCGCTCGGTCCCCCCGACGCGCGTATCGGACCTGCCCGTTCGTGCTACGTGACGTGCTCCGGCTCCTTCGCTGCTGTAGCCGCTGTAGGCGCTGTAGGCGCAGTGGACGCTGTCGCGCCTGTAGGCGTTGTCGTCGTCGTCGCCGCGTGGGGAGCCACTTTGGCAGCTTCGCTCCGTGCCACTCGCCTCCGTTCAGCCTCCGCGCGCTCCTGTGCAAGGTTATCGATGTGCGCGAAAATACGAGCCTCGTAGTCCGCAGGAAGCGTCCCGCCAGTGTCCAACTCGTCTCCGATCGCTCCCCGCAAACGTCCCAGGAGCCCGATGGTGGTCGCACGCAACTTGGCCGCCCCCTTGCCTGATGGTGCCGTCGCTTCGGTATCCGCTCGCTTGGACAACAAACTTCCCAGGTTATCGCCAGCGTCGAGAAACTTTCCCACCCAGTCGAACAGTGTCCCGCCTCCCGGTACGGCCAGCGCCTTCAGGTCCTCCGTGTGCACATCGAGGAGCTGTCGACGGTCATGGGCTACCCGAGCCTCGTCTGCGTAGGTCCGCTGAAGCTCGCTGAGCTCCGGGATAAACGCTGTTCGCACCCGTTCTGCCGCCTTCTTGAGGTTCCCGTCGATCAGCGGACATCGCTGCACGGCTTCCGCAAAGTGCCAAATGGCCCCGCCAAGACCGTCGTGCAACATGTCGGCGGTCGCAAGGGTATCCGCGTTGGCACGCCCCCCCGTCACCGTCTCTGGCAATGCGTCGACCGCCTCTCGCTTCTTCGTAAGCAGTGGCAAATACAGCGTTCCGCTGGTCGAAAGCAGCAAATCGCTCCGACGCCGCTCCAGTAGGTCCGCCAAGGATATCTTGAGATCACCCAGTGTCATATTTTTCATGAGCCCTCCATTCGAAACAAAAGTACTACGACGGTGCCTTCGGTGTCCAAAACCAAGCGTCTTTGGACGGCTCGCGCGAGCTTGCGCATTGACAGCGATGCGCCGAATTAGGAGAAGAAGTCCCCATGGCAACCGCACGTCTTAGCCGAATTCACAGGCGAAACCCGCTCAACAGCAGCCCCGAACACTGGGTCGGGGGACGCTTCAGCGTTCCAGACCGCGGCTCAAAAGCCCCCCAAGAGCTCGATATCGTCGTGTGGCTGTGCGAGCGCTTGGTTCTTGCGCAGGCCGTCGTCCCCTCGAACGATCGAGATGCGCTCACTCAACTCCTCAAGAAGGCCATGAAGGCGCCCAACGACGGTTCCCCGCGACGACCGGCGTCGGTCCGTGTGGCCGACGGGGCACTGGTGCCGTCGCTCAAAGCACTGCTCGGACCGTCGGTCCCCGTGGTCGTCGAGCCGACCCCCGAGGTCGACGAATTCGCGCGGATGGTGACGGCGGACTTCGAAGAACAGAGCGCCGAAATGAGCTACCTGGCCAACGGAGCGATTCCCGAACACGTGGTCGCCGGGTTCTTTCGCGCCGCCGCGAAGCTCCATCGACTGGGCCCCTGGGAAATGATCCCAAGCGACACGCAAACCTTCCGCCTCGATGCGCCCACGCTCGGGTGGTCCGGTGCCGTCGTGTCCATCATCGGTCAGGCGGGGGATCGCTTCGGCTTCATGGTGTTCGACTCGATGCAACACTTCGACGCCTTCGTCGCGGTCAACCAGGCAGATGAGAACGTCGATCTCGGGGGGACGACGTTCTCGGTCAATTTCGAAATTGCATCGAGCCTGTCGCCCAAGATGCAAAGCGAAGTGAAACGGCATCGGTGGAAAGTGGTCGGGCCCGAGGCGTACCCCGTGTTCTGGATGATGGACCGGGACCGCGTCCCACATCCCCCCGACGCCGCGGATTTCCGACGCGCATGGGCCTGTACCGAGGCCCTTGCCCAGTGGTCTGATCGGCACCAAGCAGACTTCAACCCGTTCGGTTTCTACTCGGAGATCTTCGATCTCCCGAAGGTCGACGGCCAGCCGAAGCTCAAACTGGTCTGGCCCTACGACCACGACCCAGGGGACGACGACGACGAAGAGGCGGACGACGACGACGAAGAAGAGGCGGACGACGACGACGAAGAGGACGACGACGAAGAGAGCGAGGGCGATCGCCTTTGGAAGGGGTTCATGACCTCCCAGAGGGCCGCCGGACGGGCCGAGGCGTGGCTGGATGACGCCAATTTCGCTGTGGGCTCGCTGCTCCATTTCCAGGAGAACTACTACGAGGACGACCTGAAGCTGACCGAAGGGGTCCTCCATGAGTTCATGCTCGATTACGCCCCCCGCAAGCTGAGCGTCGAGGACGGCAGCGCGTTCATCCAGGTGGCGCCCGAGGCCCTCGCCAGCTACTGCCGATGGCTCGGAAGCTCGGAGAAGATGCCGATGCCAGAGGCCGACCATCTGGCTGCATTCGTCATGCGGCATGCCCGGGAGTTCCGGAAGGAGCTGCGCAATCGAGGCAACTTCGGCATGGCCAAGAGCGTCGTCAACGAGCTGCGCGCTCGTGGCATCGATATCTTCGACGATGTGGAAATACAGAGGGGAATTCGCGAGATGAACGCGGAGAACCCGTTCCTCTTGCCCAGGACCAGCGACCTCGGCATGAGGCCGAAGCCAGTCGCGCTCCCCCTCACGCAGCCCCACCGGGATTCCACTGCATCAAGTCCCAAGTCCGCCTCGGTCTTGTCCAACGCGCGATGGACGCCCAAACCAGGTCAGGCCACTCCCGCACCGACCGATCCCTGTCCATGCGGCAGCGGCAAACGCTTCAAGAAGTGCTGTCTGCGGAGATGACCACTAAACCAAACCCATCTTGAAAACCGCAGGTTTCCGCTCGCGCAGACCTCACCCCCCCGCCCCCCTGTCGTAGTCAAGAGGGGGACGCCGATGAGTGCCGATTTGGTTCTTTTTTCCGCATTCGACCCCCCATTTCTCACGCACGATCCCTAGTCCACCTTGTTTCAGGCAAGGTAGTTCGGTCATCGCGCGTGAGACACATCGGGGCAGCGAGCTCGTCCTCCGGCAACGCGGGCAAGCCCAGTGACCGCTGCGCGTCCTTGACCAAGCCTTCCATGGCTTCCTTCGACAGTCGTCCGTGCGATGCTGCGCGCAGCAGCTGCTTCACCTGCTCTGGCGCCGCAGCTACCCTCGCGGGGGTCGGGTAGGTGATGAGCAAGGAAGGACAGCGCGCTCTTCTGCTCGCGCACATCCATCCATCGTCCAAACTCCGGCCAATGGCGCGCCAGCATCGCCTCCAGCCGCCCCTGGCA
>CAITRH010000206.1 GCA_903894755.1 uncultured delta proteobacterium | reverse complement strand
TCACCCATGAGCGGCTCCACTTGAGCCCTCCTGGGCGGCCCCCTGTTGTGGGGCCTTTTCGGTCACCCATGAGCGGCTCCACTTGAGCCCTCCTGGGCGGCCCCCTGTTGTGGGGCCTTCGTTTGCTCTCGGATTCCACCTTCGCGTCGCCCGACTTCCGTCGGTCGTTGTCGCGAAGCGTTCCGGAGCACCAGGGTTTTCGTGGGCCGTCGTCGTCATCTCCTTCTGTTCGACGTTGGCTTCCACTGCCCCGGGGACCGACTTTTTGCGGCATTTGATAACGCGGCTCCCTTCTTCAGAACCGGTCCTCAAAACTGCACTCCCGGAGACGGCGTCCTTACTGCGCGCCACGTCTCCGTTCGCTCCCGCCGCGAACCCAAACCCGTCGGACCGTCAATAACCCAGTCCGACGGGCCTGCCCTCACCCGTCCTATCCCGATGGGCAGCCCGAGAATCAACATCGCGCAATCAGACCGCTAGCAGGAGGGACCTCGCGAATCAGGCAAACCAAGAGCACAGCGAGTGCCATCCCCTCCCCCTCAAAAACATTCGTGTTTTTCCACATCAAGACTGTCCGGGACAAAGAATGCCATGTTCTGGACAGGACCACTTCATGCTGTCTCCCGAGCGAGACCTCTCCCGTGGGCCAGGAAGATATCGAGGGAAAGGGGGGTGAGGTCTGCAGATGGACCACACCCCGCGGGTACATGGACCACACCCCGCGGGTACATGGACCACACGACCACACCCGGCTGGTACGGGGATCCGAAAAGCATCCTTGTTACGACGGGCCTGCTACCTTGACGCCGACGACCATGGCATCCTCAGGTCACGCAAGGGTACTTTTCGTAGACGACGACCCGAACATTTTGAGCGGGTTGCGACGCATGCTCCGCTCCATGCGGGACCGCTGGGAGATGAACTTCGTTGGTGGCGGCGAGGCGGCGCTTGCCCTGCTCGAGACCACGCCGCACGACGTGCTCGTGACCGACATCCAGATGCCCGGCATGGACGGCTCGCAGCTTCTCGCGGCCGTGGCCGAACGTTATCCGGCGATGGTCCGCATCATTCTTTCGGGTCATTCGGAGCAGGAGGCGGTGCTCCGAGCGGCGGCGACGAGCCACCAGTACTTATCCAAGCCATGCGACCCAGAGATGCTTCGGCAGAAGGTGACGAGCGCCCTGGCGCTGCGCGAACTCCTGCACAAAGACGAGCTACGCATTGCGGTGAGCCGATTGAAGTCGGTCCCGAGTCTTCCCACGCTCTACCTACGTCTTCAGAAGCTCCTGGCACAAGACCGCGCCTCCTTGGAGGACCTTGGGCGCATTGTTGCCCAGGACTTGGGTATGAGCGCTCAGATGCTCAAGTTGGTCAATTCGTCCTACTTTGGCTTGGCGCGTCCCTTCTCGGACCCGGTCAAGGCGGTGGTCTACTTGGGAATCGACACGGTCAAATCGCTCGTGCTGACCAATCATGTGTTTTCCTGCCTCGACGATCGGGCCTCGCGAGGGATCGACGCCGCAGCGTTGTGGAGCCACGGGTTTCGGGTCAGCGACGGGGCTCGACGGATCCTGATGATGGAGCAGCGCCCCAAGATGGAACTTGACGAGGGGCTGTCGTCAGGGATGCTTCACGACGTAGGCAAGGTACTTATTGCTGCAAGTCTGCTTGGGCCTTGCGAGAGCGTGGCTCCTCCAAGTGCGCAGAGTCCGCTGCTCGTGCGCGAGAAGCAGGCGATTGGGGCGTCCCATGACGCACTAGGAGCCTACCTACTTGGCCTCTGGGGGCTTCCAGGCCCCACGGTGGAAGCGGTTGCATGGCATCATACGCCGAGCGCATGTGCCGAGCCGAGGCTTCGCCCCTTGCTTGCGGTGCATGTTGCGGACGTGTTGGATCATGAGCTTCATTCCAAGATTGGTCCACCGTCGGCCCCTCTCGACAGGGCAGCACTCGAGGCTGCGGGGGTAGCACATCGTCTTGACACTTGGCGCGAGGCGCTGGCGAAGAACCAAATGGAGGCCCCGTGAAACCAGCGGTTCTGCTGGTAGACGACGAGGTTGACCTAACTCGCGGGTTCCAACGTGTGCTTCGGGGGCGCTACACCGTAGAAGTAGCTGGGGATGCGGCCTCGGCGCTTGCTCTCTTGGAGCAACGCAGCGACATTGCGGTGGTCTTGTCAGACATGTACATGCCAGGCATGACGGGGATCGAGCTGCTGGCCGAGGTGGAGCGACGGTTTCCAGAAGTCATTCGGGAGATGTTGACGGGGCATGCAGACCTGTCGTTGGCAGTCCGGGCGATGCACGAAGGGCGGGTGTTTCGGTTTCTTTCCAAGCCTTGCTCTCCAGACGAGCTCGCGGCAGCGTTGGATGCCGGGATCGCGCAACACGCGCTCCTCTGTGCCGAGCGGGACCTGCTCGAGAACACCCTCAACGGCACGATTGCAGTCTTGACGGATATTCTCTCGGTGGTGGCACCAGAGTCCTTTGGACGGGCCGTGAGATTGCGCGACGCCATGGGGCTTCTTGCGAGGCATCTCAAGCTCGAACAGCCTTACACCTACGAGCTCGCGGCGATGTTGGCTCCGATTGGTCTCGTGGCAGTTCCCCCGTCGGTGGTTGCGGCGGTGCGCAGTGGACGTGCGCTTTCCTCCGCGGAGCGGACCATGTTGAGCCGTGTTCCGGAGCTAGGCTCGAAACTACTGCAGCGCATTCCCAGGATGGAGACCGTTGCGGAGATTGTACGATATCAACAAAAGCAATGGAACGGGGCGGGGCCTCCGACCGATGGTGTAGCCGGCGAGAAGATCCCACTGGGCGCGCGGATGCTGAAGCTGCTTTCCGATCGTCAGCAGGGGCTGAAAGCGGAGCGAGGACAGACGTTCTCTGCGCTTCGAAGCCGCGGAGGAACCTACGACCCCCGTCTGCTCGACGCGGCGGAGCAGTGTTTTGCGGGCGGAGCCGCTCCTGAGTCTGGCCTACGCGACTCCAGCTTCGTGGGAGTCGAGGCCCTTCAGGTGGGGGATGTGTTGGCGCAGGACGTGTGTGGACTTGACGGTCATCTGCTGCTTGCAGGAGGCAATGTGGTTACCGAAACAGTTCTCGAGCGTCTGCGCAACTTTGCCGAGCTTGGCGCGTTGGCAGAACCCATTGCGATCCAGCGCACGTCGAAGGGGGCACCGTGAACGCAGTGGCTGCAGCGTTTGCGGAGACGCTAGGGAATGCGGAAACGTGGCTTGTGACCCGCGCGCTGGCTTATGCGAACGAAACCGGTTATGCCACCTTTACGCCTCCCGTTCTTGGAGCCTGGCATACGGTGATTGTGGGGCTCACGACGCCCATGTGCACGGCGCTCAACACCCGCGCGACACTGGAGCTTTCTGCGACAGAGGACCTTGTTACCGATCCCATTGCGACCTTTGGTGTGCTCGAAGCCCGACGTCACCGGGAGCGAGGCATAGGTTTGCCGATGTTCCTTGGGCTGATGAAGTACTTGCGACAGGCCTACCAGGATCTCCTTCACGACGAGGTCCGGGCAACATCCGAGGAGCGATGGCAACTGCAGCGCTTCATCGACCGTTACTTCGACAGGATAGAGATCGCGTTCTGTGGCGAGTGGGTACGTTTGGCAGAAGCGAGCTCGCTCGAAGTGCTGTCGAATGCCAACCGTGTGCTTGCCGGGGAGAAGACGGATCGACAGGGGAGTTTTCTACGCCGGCTCACCGACAACATGGTGGACCTCATTGCGCAGATCGATCTGGCCGAGCGTTTTGTGTATGTCTCCCCGTCGTACCACACGGTACTTGGTTACGAGCCGAGGGCGCTGCTAGGCGAGCAGATTGCGACCATTTTTCCCATGGAGGAGCGCGTCACAGCGATTGAGCGACTGCGTGATGTGGCAGGGGGCATGGTCGAACTGCGCTGTTTGCATCACGATGGGACTGTACGCTGGCTGGAGGTGAGCGGTCGGGTGGTACGGGATGAAGGGGGAGCTCCGTTGGGGTCCATTCTGGCAAGCCGCGATGTCACGTCGCGCAAAGAGGTGGAAGGGCGTTTTCGGACCCTGCTTCGAGCGGTGGAGCAATGCCCAGTATCCATTGTGATCACGGACCGCGATGCCCGCATTGAGTATGTGAACCCTCGCTTTTCTGTGGTGACAGGGTATTCCTCCGAAGAGGCCCACGGGCAAAACCCGAGGATCCTCAAGTCTGGTGAGTCGAGTCCGGAGACCTACCGCGACTTGTGGGCGACCATTTCCTCGGGGCGCGAGTGGGTGGGAGACCTGCACAACAAGAAGAAGTCTGGAGCTCTTTTCTGGGAGAGGGCGCTCATTGCCCCGGTGTTGGATGAGCGCGGCACGGTGACCCATTACATTGCGGTCAAGGAGGACATCACCCGGCAGAAGCAGTTGGAGGAAGAGCGGACGCGCATGGCGATGGAACTGGTGCAAGCTCGCAAGCTTGAAGCGGTAGGCCAGCTTGCCGCGGGGATTGCTCACGAGATCAATACCCCTACCCAGTTCGTGAGCGACAACCTGCATTTCCTAGGGGATGCCTCCAGGGATTTCCTTCGACTCATCGAGCTGCAGGAGGTGGCGTTGCATGGGCGAAGCGACGATGCTGCGAAGGCGGCGAGCGACCGCGCAGAAGCGATGGACCTGGCCTTTCTACGAGAGGAGGTCCCGAGTGCGATCACCCAGGCGCTCGATGGGACCCAGCGCATTAGCCACATTGTCCGCGCGATGAAGGACTTCTCCCATCCAGACTCAGGGGAAAAGAAGCCCACAGACATCAACCACGCGGTGGAGACGACCGTGACCGTGGCAAAGAACGAGTGGAAATACGTAGCCGAGCTCGTGTTGGAGCTCGAACCCCTGCTCCCCTCGGTACCGGCGCTTCCTGGGGAAATCAACCAGGTACTTCTGAACCTCATTGTCAATGCGGCCCATGCGATTGGGGAGAAGCTTGGCGAGTGTCCTGTGCACAAGGGGACCATCATCATTCGGTCGCGTTCATTTCCAGACTGCGTGGAGCTGAGAGTGGAGGACACGGGACGAGGGATCGATGAAGAGCATCGGCGTCGCATCTTCGAGCCCTTTTTCACCACGAAGGAGCGCGGTCGGGGCACAGGGCAGGGGCTGACCATCTCGCACACGGTGGTGGTCAAGAAACACGGGGGGAGCATCGGCTTCGAGACAGAAAGTGGCGTGGGCTCGGTGTTTTGGTTCCGCCTTCCGAGGGCTGCGCAGGAGGCGTCGTGAGTCTCGATTCCAACGTACTTGCGCAGCTCTTGGTGATGCAGACGGCGCTGGACGTGCTTCCGGACGTTGCTGCGATGATGTCCTTTGTAGCAACGTCCTTGGGGATCGTGCCGGGAGTTGGCGGCTGCCGGGTGGAGCGCGAGCAAGAGGAGACAGAGGAGGCAGAGGCGCTCACGCTTCCACTGCGCACATGCAATAGCCGCGACTTCGGTAGCATTCATTTGGCACTGGACGACGCTGCGGCCTTTGCACCGTACGAGCCTTTTGTTCGCAACCTTGCAGGAGCGCTGGCAAGCCTGCTTGAGAGCCGAGAGCAACTTCGACGGCTGGAAGAGGCCAGCGAGCGGCTGGAACGTTACCGTCTTCTGGCCGAAAACACCCGGGATCTCTTCTTGGTTGTGGCCGAGGATGGGGCAATTGTCGACGCCAATAGCGCCTGCGCGGAGGCGTACCATTGGACTCGCGAGGAGCTGCTTACGCGCACGCTTTGGGATCTCGAGGCACGTCCTGTCCAAGACCGCTCGCTGTCTGGGCGTGTGTCGGCGGGCGTGATCGAGTCGGATCATTGTCGTTCCGACGGCAGTGTGTTCCCCGTGGAGCTCGGTTTTGCAAAGCTCGAACAGCATAAGGGGCAACTGTTTGCGGTGATAGGTCGCGACTTGTCCTCTCGGGCGGCTCTTGCGGGAGCTCGCAGGCTGGAAGCCATTGGACGGCTCGCTGCAGCGGTGGCTCACGAGGTCAACACGCCGGTGCAGTTCATCGGGGACAACATGGCGTTCGTGGCGCGGATGCTGGCTCCGGTCCTTGTGGTCCTGAACGCAGCCCAAGTGGTTGCAGCCAGTGAGACGTCCAACAGAGCCGAGGTCGACGCCCTTCGGGAGGCGCTCGAGAAGGCAGATACGGAGTTCCTAGTCGAGGAACTGCCGCGTGCTCTTGCAGAGTCTCGCGAGGGGCTGGGACGGGTTGCACAGATTGTCCAAGCGCTCCGTCGCTTCGCACGTCCGTCCGGAGCCTCGCCGAGGCCAGTGGACATCGCCGCAGCAGTGGAGGACGCCCTGACCGTAGCGGGCGCGGACTGTCGACGTGTGGCCAGCCTGTCGGTGGATGTCCCCGAGGATCTTCCGCAACCGTACCTTGTTCCAGGGGAGCTGCAGCAGGTGCTCCTTCATTTACTGCTCAACACGGCGCGCGTACTGGACGATCAGCCAGGCGAGGCAAAGACCATTGCGGTGCAGGCTCGGGCCTATGGCACATGCGTGGAGATCACCGTCTGCGATAACGTAGGGACCCCTCCTGCGAGCGACGAGGAGCAGATCGTTGCTGCCAAGGTGGGGGGGCGGGGCATTGGACAGGGGATGGCGCTCGCGCATTCGATTATCGTGCGCGCGGGGGGAGCCATGCGCATCGACACGGCGCCAGGGGCGGGCAACACGGTGGTGGTACGGCTACCGCTTCGGGACGACACTGGTTCGTCGGAAGTCGGTTCCAGCAGCGGGTTGGTGGGGGCTCCGGAATGAAGGAGCTGTGGCGGCATGGATAACCGCAGGTCCGAACCGCGGACCTCACCCCCCCGGCCCCCCTCTCCCTCGACATCCTCCTTGCCCATGCGGGCAAGGAAAATCGTCTTCGAGCGAGGGGGGAGCAGAGCCACTTGTCCCGCGGTTCC
>CAITRH010000205.1 GCA_903894755.1 uncultured delta proteobacterium | reverse complement strand
TCATGGATGATGTCCTTGCTGCTCTCGATGAACACTCTGACCTCGACGACCTCATAGCCTGGTGCCGGATCCCTTCCGTCTCCAGTGACCCGTCCCGCGCAACCGACGTGGTGCACTCCGCCGAGCACCTTGCTTCCGAGTTGCGTCGGCACGCTCCCCACCGCGTTGAGATCTGGCCTACGGGGGGACATCCCGCCGTGTTTGCCGAATGGAAAGGGCCTGTCGGTTCCCCCACGCTCCTCATTTACGGTCACCACGACGTACAGCCGGAGCACCCGGTGGCGGAATGGATAAGTCCCCCCTTCGAGCCGACGGTCCGCAACGGGCGTCTCTACGCACGGGGGGCGGTGGATGACAAGGGACAAGTTCACCTGCATGTACGGGCCATTGCGGCGTTCGTGCGCTCTCGTGGTTCGTTGCCGCTCCATGTGAAGCTGCTGGTGGAGGGCGAAGAAGAAGTGGGGAGCAAGCATCTGACCGAGCTTTTGGCGTCGAAGCAGTCGGAGTTGCAAGCCGACCTGGTGTGTGTGAGCGACACCTCGATGTTCGGTCCTGGGGTTCCATCCATTTGTGTTGGACTGCGCGGAGTTTTTTACGCGGAGCTTCACGTGGAGGGCCCCTCGACGGACCTGCATTCAGGCTCGTTTGGGGGAGCTTTGGCAAACCCGGCGCATGCACTCGCGCAGATGATCGCGTCGCTTCACGATGACGAGGGACACGTTCTTGTTCCTGGGTTTTACGACGATGTACGGGCACCGACGCCGAAGGAGCGCGAGGAAATTGCTGCGCTTCCATTCAATGAAGCGGCGTGGCTACGGTCGACGGGAGCGTCATCGGCTTTTGGCGAGGTGGGGTATTCGACACTCGAGCGTCTGTGGACCCGTCCGACCCTCGACGTATGCGGATTGTACGGTGGTCACATGGGAGCTGGGGCAAAGACGATACTTCCCAGTCGGGTGTCAGCAAAGATCAGCGGTCGGCTGGTGGCGGATCAGGACCCAACGGTGATTTTACGTAGGCTTCGAGCGCATTTGTTGGCTGTGGCGCCTGCGGGGGTAAGGACGCGGGTAGTGGATCTGCATGGAGGCAAGCCGTACCTGGCGCCAACCGGACATCCTGCGTACGAGGCTGCGAAGCGAGCGCTTTCAAAGGCGTTTGGGGCACCGGCGGTGTTTGTACGGGAGGGGGCGTCGATTCCCTTTGTGCGGACGATTGCCGACGCACTGGGCAAGCCGTGTTTGCTTCTTGGGTTTGGGCAACCGGACTCGAACGCGCATGCGCCCAACGAGTGGCTCGATGTCGACTCGTACCATCGGGGAGCGAAGGCGGCAGCGCTCTTTTACAACGAAGTGGCGTGTCAAGCGGCCGCCATTTTCCAACATGCTTTCGAGCGCTGAGTAGCGAAAGACGAGGCTTCACTTCAATTCTTTGCACTGGCGCGTGGATCCGGTTAGACCCCGGACATGTCCGAACGCCTAGTGCACTGTCGCATGCTCAAGAAAGACCTTCCTGGCCTGGCGCGTCCGCCTTACGGCAACGACCTCGGGCAGCGCATTTTCGAAGAAGTCTCCAAAGACGCTTGGGACCAGTGGCTTCGCGACGCGGTCCCTTACATCAACACCTGCCAGGTCGACCTCGCGTCGCCCGAGGGGGCGAAGTTGATGTTCAAGCAGTGCGCGGACTATTTCGGCTTCGAGGACGGCGACCTAGCGCAGACCGCGCGGGTTGCGCCCAAGTCGAACATGTCCGAACGCCTAGTGCACTGTCGCATGCTCAAGAAAGACCTTCCTGGCTTGGCACGTCCGCCTTACCGCAACGACCTTGGGCAGCGCATTTTCGCAGAAGTCTCCAAAGACGCTTGGGACCAGTGGCTTCACGACGCGGTCCGATACATCAATACCTACCAGGTCGACCTCGCGTCGCCCGAGGGGGCGAAGTTCATGTTCAAGCAGTGCGCGGTGTATTTCGGCTTCGAGGACGGCGACCTAGCGCAGACCGCGTGGGTTGCGCCCGAGTCGAAGTAGCCCAGAGCTGTCCGTCAAGCATCTCCACGCACTCCCGACAGAGACGACCTCCCACGAGGCGTCGGGCCTTGATGGTGGAGCCGGGGAGGTTCTAGAAGCTACTCGAGGGGATCGCGACGCTACTCGAGGGGATCGGACTCGGTTTAGGTACTCCCTAGGAAATAAATACACCAGAGCTACCCATCGCCAGCTCGAGAGCAGATACCGACAAACCATTT
>CAITRH010000204.1 GCA_903894755.1 uncultured delta proteobacterium | reverse complement strand
TCAGAACAGCCCAGGGTGGGCAACCCTGGGTAGTGGGCGTCGTGGGCTCGGCTGCCCGGAGTGTCCAAGGACTTCCGCCGCGTGCTACTAGGCCTTCTTGTCGATGAGGTTTCCGGACAGACCTTTGTCGCCTAGGTAGGTGCTGATGGACGCGCGAACTTTGGCGACCATGTCGAGAAACTCGTGAGTGGGCATCTCGCTGATCACCTTGCCGTCAGGGCTTACGGCCTGGACCATGACCATCTTAGTTTTGTCGTGGACCGCAAATCGGACACTGGTTCCGACCGACTCCATGGCGCTGTTCATGGACTTGACGCCATCTTTTAGGGCTTCCGCGGAGGGGTCCTTTTTCTTATCCTTTTTGTCCGTGCCGTCGTCGACGGGGGCCACGGAAGGGGCCGAAGTTCCGTTGAGGCCAAGCGACTGTGCCGTCAGACGCCCGCTCCCGTGTGTCGGGCTCGGCCGTGGCGATGGGCGAACTGTAGTCGAGACGGCACCCGTGCTGGAGACGCCGGAAATGTCCATGGTGCGTTCCTTTCAACTCCTTTCGCCCTATGGACGGGCGCTTGGGTGAAACCTTTAACATAGAGCGAGCAATGGGGCGATTTCGATCTGGACGTGGCTTAGTTGCCTTTTGAAGAGCGTAGGGGCTCAGACAACGGTCGGTTTGGACTTAGGCCTTCTTGTCGAGGAGGTTTCCGGACAGGCCTTTGTCGCCTAGGTAGGTACTGATAGAAGCGCGAACTTTGGCGACCATGTCGAGAAACTCGTGAGGGGGCATCTCGCTGATCACCTTACCGTCAGCGGTTACGGCCTGGACCATGACCACCTTGGTTTTGTCGTGGACCGCAAATCGGACACTGGTTCCGACCGACTCCATGGCGCCGTTCATGGACTTGACGCCCTCTTTCAGGGCTTCCGCGGAGGGGTCCTTTTTCTTATCTTTCTTGTCCGTGCCATCGTCGACGGGGGCCACGGACGGGGCCGAAGTTCCGTTGGGGCCAAGCTGCTGGGGCGCCGTCAGACGCCCGGTCCCGTCTGTGGCGTTCGGCCGCGGCGATGGGCGAACTGTAACGGAGACAGCACCCGTGCTGGAGACGCCGGAGATGTCCATGGTGCGTTCCTTTCGACTCCTTGCACGGGATGGACGGCCGCTCGGGCGAAACCTTTAACACGGAGCGGGCAACGAGCCGAGCTTGGTTTCGAAGGAGCCGCAGACCATGTAGGATAGCCGCAATGGTCGATGTACACGAGCCTTCGGCGGTGCTTCGTCTCCCCGGCCATGCTCTTCATGCTCGAACGGGACCTGCCGCTGGACGAGAGCGGCTCGACAGACTCCAAGCCTATCTGGCCATTCGTTACACGGGAGTGCTGTCACCAGGCGAATGCACGGGGTATGTCCGAGGGGTTTACGCGGGGCGAGGCCAGTGGAGTTCAAACTTCGACGGGCTCCAGTACACGCTCGGACGCGCCTGGTACACCCACCTCGAAGAAGAGCGCGAAGACGAGTACTTCGCCAACGCTGCAGCATCGGACCGCGATGTTCGCCATTACGTTCCGGGTCTTCAAGAGCGTCTTATCGGAGCCGTTAGCGCCGTCACCGGCGGGGTCGCGTCGCGACGGAAGGGGTGGTGCGGGCCTGGGGTTCATGTGTTTCCCGCCCGATCGTGGGTGGCTGAACATGGGGGCGAGGTGCACCTCGACAACGAAGGGCTTTCCGACGATCAGCTCGAGGCTCGCGCTCCTGCACTTTCGCTCGTCTTGATGCTCCAGCCGCCCGAATCGGGCGGTGGCCTTCGCGTCTGGCATCGCACCTATGACGGGCACACCGTGGAATTCGAGCCCCCTGGCCCTCCCGGACTCGCCGTGACGGTCCCCTATGGCGTGGGCGATCTCGTGGTCTTCGACAGCTACCGTCTCCACCAAATTGCTCCCTTTGGTGGTCCCCTCGACCGCATTTCAGCCACCGCCCACACGGTGCTCACGGATGCGGGCTGGGAGGTCTGGTTTTAGTGGCGCGCGGTAGGGTTCTCATCATCGACGCCGTTGAAGGCATCGCGGGCTCCTTGGCCGACGGCCTGCGCCAAGCGCGCTTCGAGGTCCACGTCAGTGCCACCGCCCGCGAGGGCTTCGCCAGCGCCACGAACCTGCTGCCCGACTGCATTATCTGTGACCCGGCTCTCCCAGATCTGCCGGGCTACTGGGTTGCGCGACGGGTCCGTACCGAACCTTCCCGTCTTGCCACGGTCCCCTTCGTGTTTCTGACCGAGGATGACAGCCCTCCTGCCCGTCTCCAGGGCTTCAACGTGGGCGCGGACGCGTACATCACCAAGCCGTATCGCATCGACGATGTGGTGGGCCAGGTCGGGGCGCTCCTCGACATGGTCGAGCGGCTCTCGGGAGCGCGAGATTCGTACGCCCCGCAGTCTTCGGTCCATCCTTCCGCCGTACGCGGCGACTTGGCTCATATCTCCTTGTCGACGTTGCTGACGCTCTTCGAAATGGAGCGTCGTACCGGAAGGCTCAAAGTGCGGCGCGATGATGGCGCAATGGCCGCCTTCGATATTGTCAACGGGTGTGTCGAACGAGCGGTGCGCGACGACGCCGAGGGGGACACCGTGGAGACTGCACGTGAGGTGCTCCGGTGGACCTCGGGACGTTTTTGGTTTCGCGCGGGCCCCTTCGAGCCAGGCCAAGCGGCCCGCTCCGACCCGCCGCTCGCCCGCAAAATCGATTCGATCACCGCTATCCTTCTCGAAGCGTACCGTCGCGATGACGAAGCCCACCGATGACCTAAAGAGCGCGAACATTGGCGCCTTTGCTCCCGACTCCGATATGCTCCTTGCCGTGAGCCGTTCGTTTTCTACGGGACCCCGCACCTGGGTTTTGGCACTTCTGGTCGCCACAGCGCCCTTCGTGGAGGGCTGCGCCGTGAGCGACGCGGACATCCATCGGTGGGAGATCACCGAGCACGGCCCCGACAAGCTTTTCGCCGTGCTCACCCATAGCAAGTACGAGTGGCCCTTGCGTTACGAGGCCGCGTTCTCGCTCGTGCGCATGAAGCCTCGAGCAGGCCAGCGCCTAGGACTCGAGACACTTGTTCGTGCCCTCGAGTCCCTTGCCCTTGACGACCGCAAACGCGTGGTGGACTCCCTCGCGCCCAAGCTCATCGAAAAAATGGTCGAGACCGCCGCCGCGTCGCGAGTGGCCGACGCAGGCCCTGGCGCCGACCCGACCTTTCCCTTCAAAGACGCCGCCTTCGGCATCGTTTCGCACGATCCCCCCTTTGCCGAGGACCAGACCCGCACCGACCTTCTCGCGGCACTGACCCGCTGGGTGCAGGTCGACTTCGAACAACGTATCGACAACGCCTCCCAGCAATACGGCGTCGAGCAGATCATTCGCTTCCTTCGGCAACAAGAGCTCGCCCAGGGGCCCGAAACTCCCTCTCTCGCCGTCAAGAGCCTCCCGACCCTGATTCGCGAAGAGTCCCCCAAAATCGACCGCGTCTGCGCCATCGTGGCCGACCTTGGCGACGACGAAACGAAGCGACGTGCGTCTGACGCTCTGGTTGTCCTTGCGCGTCGCATCGACGCCCCCGAGTGGATCGCCAAGCAACGTCCATTGGTCGAAGAGGCCAACCGGCGCGCCAAGATCGAGACGAAACCCGAGCAGGTCCAAGAGCAGCTTCGCAAGTACCAAGAGCAGGAGCTCGAAAAGGTTTTTGGCAACATGAAGAGGGTCGGAGGTCGTCCCGTGATCGACTACTGCCTCGGGTTTGCCGGCGAAAAAAGCAAGAGCGAAGAGAACCGAAAGCGAGCCCTCGCCGCCCTCGAGAACCGCATCGACAAAGGGAACAAAGCCGACGTCGACCGGCTCCTGGTGATCGTTCGTGACGACGCCAACAGCGACAAGGTGCGGGCGTTTGCCCTCCAGCGTCTCGGAGAGCTTCCCAAAGAACAGATGGTGCCGCTCCTCTACACGCTCTTCGACGGCAAGAAATGGCAGCTTCGGCTCGACGCTGCGAAGCTCGTATTGCGTTCCATTTCGACCAAAGAGCTCCCCGAGTTCCTCCGACGTCTTCCTGTCCAGGCCGACAAGAAGATGGCCTTGACCGAGGGGGTTGCCTACGGGTCTCTCATCATGGACATGAAGCCTTCGGCGGGAGAACCCAAGCCTCGCGACGTGCTCACGCCGTTCATGACGTCCAAGGAAGTGGGCGCTAAGCTGACAGCGCTCGGCTCGTTCTACGGCGGAAAAAAGTCTGAGATCGCCCAGCTCGCGGCGTCTCAAGACGACATGTCGCCGGTCCCCAAATGCACGCCTGTCGACGACTGCGGTTGGGAGTGCCAAGTGCCCAAGCCCAACTCGAACGATAGGGAGAGAAAAGCGATCACCACGGTGGGAGAGTACGTGCGCTACTGCATTGTCCCCTCTATGGATGGAACCTGAGGTCCCGGTGAACGCGATGTTGATGTACCTGCGCCGCCCGTCCCCGTCCGGCGCCTTACGAGGAGAGCGATGACCTCGGATCCGAATAAGAAGAGCCTGCGTCAGTTCCAAAGCCGCGATGTGCTCTGGGAGAGCTTCGAGCAAATGGCCCGCGAGCTCGAATGCAGTGTCGATTACCTCATCAACGAGGCGATGAAACAGTACGCGCGGCAGCGAAGCCTCGCGGGACGTACCCCTGCTCCCGTGGGCATGCGGCCTCCCGAGGCTTCCCTGCCTCCCGTGGCTCTACCCGCCGAAGCGCCCCGTGCACCGGCGTCCAAACCTCGCGCCGCTCCGCCAAGTCGAGTCGTCCCGCCGCCTCCGCCGCCTCGCGCACAGATCCCTCCTGCTCCGACGCGTCTTGCCGCTCCGCCTCCTCAGTCGCGTACGGCGGTTCCCCAGCCGACTCCCCTGGCTCCTCGCACGGCCCCTCCGCCTCCCGTGCCAAGTGCTGGACGCAGCCTGCCTCCTCCGCTCCCGAGGCACCCCTCGCCCGTCCCCCCTCCTGCGTCTTCCGCTCCAACTTCGAGCACGCTCTTTGTCGTCTACGATGGCGAGAAGTTCCCGGTAAACAAGGACCGCTTCGTGATCGGTCGAGGCAAGCAGACCAGCGATCTCATGGTGAAGGACCCCAACGTGTCCCGTCAGCACGCCATGGTCGAGTGCCAGAAAGGCATGTACTTCATGGTCGACATGGGCTCGACCAACGGCGTCGAGTTCGCCGGCCAGCGCATTGCCCGTAAGCCCATCGCCGAGGGGGACACGTTTCGCATCTGCGACCACGAGATCTCGTTTACCTACCGCTAAGGCACTCCCAAGGAAATAGTTGCTCCACCATCTCCCCCCGCGACCCTGCGCGACGCCAAATCCATCACCGACCTGCACAACGCAACTGTGTGCGAGGCTTTCAAATCTGCAACACCTAACGCCCCGG
>CAITRH010000203.1 GCA_903894755.1 uncultured delta proteobacterium | reverse complement strand
GCACGAGGCTCTCCTCCCCCCTCGCTCGAAGACGATCGTCCTTGCCCGCATGGGCAAGGACGATGTCGAGGGAGAGGGGGGCTGGGGGGGTGAGGTCTGCGCGAGCGGAAACCTGCGGTTTTCAAGATGGGTTTGGTTTAGAGCCTCGCCGAAAAGCGTCGCGAGCGACCCAAAGCTAGGAAGGGCGAGCGAGGAATACTCCTGTATTTTGAGCGACCCCGACCGACGATTTGGGGCGCGCAGCAGCTTTACGGCGAGGCTCTTGCTAGAGCTTCGCCGCGCGCTGCACCCCACGTAGAACATAGTCCTGATAGGTCTCGTTCCCCTCAACCCACAACACAAAGGGGGCTACCAGGTTCCCCTCCGGATTGGCCCCAAACAACAGCTCCGCAGGACCTAACGCCGTAAGCTCGTGCAAGTACGACGGCGACGGGATCGACGTCTCTTCGTCAAACACCGCAGCCTCAAAGAAAATTGGCTCGCCAAAAGCTTCGATGGCCCCACGGTGACGCTCCTCACGGAGCTCCATGAGAGGCAATAGCTCCCAGCCCGCGTCCACAAGCAGCGGATGCATCCCCTCTTCCGCATCGTCATCGAAAGGCATCGTGTCCGGTAGCTCCAACTCGGCCCGTTCGAGCAATCCCAAGAGCGCCTCTCGCGCCCTTTCGGAACGCGCCCCAGGAGTCCAAAACCCGTCGAGCACCGCCAAAAGCTCCGCGTCCGTCGACCTCCGCCACAACCGCTCGTCCCGCGACGCGATGTCCACCGTCTCGAGCACCGTGCTCGCCCACGCACGCCCCGCGGCCTCGTCCCCGAGCGCCTCGAACACGAACGCGTGGATCATGTGGAGCCGTCCAGCCACGTAGCGGTGCGTACCAAGCGCACGAACGAACCGAAGGGTTGCCTCGACAGACACGGTGGGGAGCTCGAACGGGGTCACCGCGCTCTTCTACAACGGTCCGAGACGGCGCACGACGAGACGATCTTCCTCGACGCAAACCAGCACCGCTTTGCCGCGCATCGCCTCGGGGATTTCATCGGCCATCAGGTAGTGCCCCGCGATGGAAAGAAACTCCGCTTCCAGGCTCGAACAGAAAATGCGTGCCTCGGTTCGGTCGTGCACCCCCGCGAGCGCCCGCCCTCGCAACGGCGCATATACGTGGACATTTCCATCCGCAACCACCTCGGCCCCAGAGCTCACCGGCGCGAGCACCACAAGATCTCCCTGTGGCGCATAAACAACCTGCCCGCTCCGCACTGGCTGCGTCACCGTCACTCCAAACGTGGCCGACGTGACCACCGGCGGCGACGGAGTCTCGACCTTCGCTTCCCGCGGTTTGCCCGCCCGGCCGTTGCCTGGCAGAAGAAGCGCGAGACCTAGCGAAATCGCCTGTTCCCGAAGCGCTTTTGGCGGGTTGCGAAGAGCCACCGGTGCCAGCTTGTGACGCCGAAGGAGCGCCACCAGTCCCTGGAGCTCCACCCCCGCGGCCCCCTCCAGATCGAGCACCAGCGGCGCGTGTTGGAAGAAACTCGGGGTCTGCCCAACGGTCGTCGCGAGCTGCCGCTCGATGCGCTCGAGATCCGAGCTTCGAAGGCACAAAACGGTCAGCGGGGTCGATGTCCCCTTGAGGGTGAAGGCTTTTTGCGGGTCGCGTTCGGGCGAGGCCATGTCTTGAAGATGCCTTGAGCTGCCTTGAAGTGTTCAGTCACGCTACCTCGTTTCACAAGCCCACGCGAGATGCCGCCAAGCGTGTAGTCTCTTCGACGTCATGGTTCGCGTCCTCTTTGGCGACGAGAGCCGGGGAGATTACCTTCTCACCGAAGCGTTTCTCACCGTCGATGGAGCCTCGTTTCACGTCGATTGGGAACAGAGCTGCGAGGGCGTTCGCGCCGCGGTCGCACGCGCCGAGCACGACGTCTACCTCGTGAGCGCCTCCATCGGCGGCGGACGAGGAATGGCCCTCGTGCGCGAACTCGCCCCCATCACCAAAGGCATCGTGCTCCTCGTACTCGCCAAGGCCGATACGGAGCTCGAAGTGGCCGCCGTACGGGACGGGGCCGCGGATGTCCTCGTGTATTCCGAGATGACCCCGAACGCCGCGGTTCGAACCCTCCGAAAGGCCCTCGCCCGACACCGCGCCGCCCGCGTCCATGCCCAAATCGCAAGCCCCGAACCGCTCCCCGACATCGCCTCCCCGGCGCTCCTCTATGGACGTATCGAAGGCGCCCTGGCCCGGTCACGTCTCGGACGCGCCGGAGTCGCCGTCGTCACCGTTCGCCTCGAACGCGAGCACTCCCCCCCCTCGTCCTGGCCCCCCGCGATGCTCCTCGCTGCCGTCGAGCGGGTCCGAAGCTGCGTCCGTGAGGTCGATACCGTCGGCCTCCTCGTCGGCGACCTCGTCATCGTTGTCGAGGACCAAGACAACGGCTCCCAAGCCGCCCGCATCGCCGACAGAGTCCTCGACGCCATGGGACAACCCATCGCCGTCCGCGGAAGCACCGTCGCCGTCACCACCAGCGTCGGCGTCGCCGCGTATCCCGAGGACGGCGAGACTGTGGCCGACCTGCTCCATGGCTCCGGATTGGCCGCCGGTAGTGCTCGCGACGCCGGCGGAAACACGTTCCGCTTTCGCTCCTCGCCGCTCAACCAGCAGGCCGTTCGACGCCTCCTGCTTCAACGCGCTCTCGACGGGGCCATCGCGCGCGGCGAGTTCTCACTCCAGTACCAACCCCAGGTCGATCTTCGCTCGGGGCTTCTCCTCGGTGTCGAGGCGCTGTTGCGATGGAACCATCCCGACCTCGGCGCCGTATCGCCCGTCGAATTCGTTCCGGTGCTCGAGGCATCCGATCGGATCAACGACGTGGGCGAGTGGGTGTTGCGAGCCGCCTGCGAGCAGGGACAACGCTGGCTTTCTCGAGGCGTGCCCGTGCGCATCGGCGTCAACGTTTCCGCCCGTCAGTTTCGTAAACGCGGTCTGACCGAGCTGGTTCGCCAGACCCTCGAAGACTGCGCGCTTCCCCCCGTCTGGATTGGCCTCGAGCTCACCGAGACCCTGCTTCTCGAAAGCTCCGACGAAATCCGCGAGGCGATCGCCTCTCTGCGAAGGCTCGGGGTCAAGATCTCCCTCGACGACTTCGGCATGGGCTACGCGTCGCTCACCTACATCAAGCGCTTTCCCATGGATGCCCTCAAGATCGATCGCGAGTTTGTCCGAGGGCTCCCCCTCGACATCGAAAACGCCGCCATCACCTCCGCCATCGTTGCGCTCGCTCAGAGCCTTGGTCTTCAGGTGGTGGCCGAGGGGGTCGAAAACGAGGCTGAAGAAGAGTTCCTCCGGAGCCTCGGTTGCACCGCAGTCCAGGGCTTTCTTCACGCAAAACCCATGACCGCGACGGACCTCGACATCTGGCGCCATGTTCCAGAGCGCCGTTAGATGCAACGCGTGCTCCTCACCGGCGCGAGCGGCGGCATTGGACACGCCATCGCTCTTGCCTGTGTCCGCAACGGTGCCTGGGTGGGTCTTGGCTATCATCGCTCGGTCGATCGGGCCACGACCCTTCGTGACGACATCGAGGCTCGAGGTGGCAAAGCCACACTGGTCCCCATGGACCTTGCAGACCCCACATCGATAACTGCCGCAGTCGTGTCGTTTGCCCAGGTCGCAGGGGGGCTCAACGCGCTGGTGGGATGCGCTGGAGTGCATGTTGCGGGTCTTTTGGCCACTGCAGACATGGAGGCGCTGAGCAAGCTCGTAGCGATCAATGTTCTGGGGACTTTATGTGTGGTACGCGAGGTTCTTCCCCATCTATTGGCCTCGCGCAAGGGGGTGGTGGTGCTGGTGGGATCGGCTGCCGTGGGTCGTCCTGCCCGCGGGCAGGCGGCCTATGTTGCGACGAAGGCGTGCATGGAAGGCCTTGTGCGTGCCCTTGCGGTCGAATATGGACGTAAGTCAATCCGCGCCGTTTGTGTACGTCCAGGTCCGATCGACACGGACATGCTTGCAACTACGCTGTCGATGGCCGAGGCGGAGGTTCGCGATCGAGTCCCGCTACGTCGTGTGGGACAACCGGAAGAAGTTGCCGAACTGGTTGCATTTCTGTTGAGCGACGGGGCATCGTATATCAACGGCGCGGTGATGGATGTCGATGGAGGCTATGGAGTGGGATGATCAGGCAGCTTCTCGAGTCCCGCAGGAGTGTACGTCGTTTCAAGCGCGAGGCGGTGCCACGGGAGGCGCTCGAAAGGATCCTTGAAGCGGCCATTTTGGCGCCATCGGCGAGCAACAAGCAGCCGTGGCGTTTCGTGGTGGTGGAGCAACGCGAGCGGATCCATCAGATGGCGGCCGCGGTGCGCGAGGCGTTGGAGAGGATCGCGGAGCGTCTTCCAGAAGACAGTGTTCCGGCATTTAGGGCCTATGGCGACTACTTCACCCGGTTTGAGGATGCGCCCGTAGTGATCGTGCCGTTGTTTCGGGGATTTGCGGTGTTGTCGCACCTGGTGGATGGGTTTCTGGAGGCAAGCGGCAAGGAGGCGCTGATCGCGATGGAGCGCGACAGTGCGTTGGTGGGGACCTCGCTTGCAGTGGGCAATCTACTCCTGATGGCGCATGCGACGGGACTGGGGGCGTCCGTGATGACCGGGCCACTGATTGCGTCCCCGGCGCTACGTGGGTTGCTTGATGTGCCATCGTCCTGGGGGATCGTGGCCTTGGTGGCGGTGGGGGTAGCTGACGAGGTTCCGCCGCCAACGGAGCGCAAGCCACTTGGACGTGTGGTGCGATGGCTGTAGGGGTATCGCCTCCTTGCGAGCCTGGTGCGTCGGATCCCAAACAGGGGACCTCGGGTGGCGTTTCCGCCTCACGCACAAACGCAACGGCTGCGCGTTTCCGGCATGGCCTGCGTACAAGAACGCGCAAACCGCGGGATTTCTGGGGTGCCCAATTGGCACAAACCTTGGTTGCCGGGGAAGCCCGGTGGCCCGGGAACGAAGAAAACGACCGCTCGTACTGCTTGTTGATGCCGACCATCGCACGAGCATTCGCTTCGCACGGCTGCTTTGCGAGGATGGGTTCGACGTGGAGGTCGCCACGGACGGGGATTTGGCCATCGAGCGCGTTGCCCAAGGAACTGTCCCCGACGCCATCGTCACCGAGCTGTTCTTGCCAAACGCCGGCGGCGAGGCGGTCATGCAGTTTGCCCGGTCGCGTCGCTCCGATGTGACCGTATTTTTCGTAACTAACCATCCGCAGCTTGTCCCCGAGTTCGATCCCTCCGTCGGGCCCCCACCCAGGGTCTTCACTAAACCCGTCAACTACCGCGAGTTTCAGATCGCACTCTGCGATGCCGTAGGATGCAAACCGCTCGATCCTTGCGCAGCGCCATCAAACTCACGACGCCGTCAACCGCGTGACACCTCGCCCAAATAAACTCCGCTTTCATTTCAAAGGCTTATGGCCCAAAGCGACGTGGTTCGCGCCGTGCACTAGCCTTCCGCATGTTTCTCCAAGCGCTCGAACCCCCAACGATGGCTCGCGGTGCTACTCCCTTCGAGCTTGCCGACGCGTGCCGAGAGGCCGTCATCGAGTTCCTCAACGGCGTGCTGGTAGAGGGATGGGGACCTTCGCACCTGGCCGCTTGGCTCCGAGGTCCGTACCGCACGATCACACGTCGTGGGGCCGCTCTGGTTGCCTCGCTCGAACGTGGACCGCAAGTGAGCGCAGCCCTGGTCCGATGGATCGAAAATGAGGACCGAGACCGTGTCCTTCGCGAAGCGGCCAACGAAACCCTCGAAACGCTCCGTAGCGCCTCGGACCCTTCCGAAGGGGCCAGTTTTGCGTGCGCCGTGATCGCCGAAGGGCTCGTGATCCCGTGCTCTACGTCCTGGGGTACCGAAACCTGGCTCCCAGTGGCCACACCGCGGATGCGTCTTGTCGAGCGCGTACGATCGCTGATCGCCGCCGACTACTTGCTCCGTCCCGAAGACTACGAAGTGTGCTTGGCCATCTGCGGACGGTGCGAAGCGGTGTCCTTCGATCCTGTCGCCAAATCGAGAGGCGTGTGCAGGTCTCACGCGACCAGTGTGGTGGTCCGTCGTTGGGAAAGCGGCACCGACGGGCTCGGCCCCCATATGCTCGTGCACTTGGCGTCGGCTGGCCAAGCAGGTGATACTGCGTAGAGGTGAGCACATGGCTGTGATGGCGGTGTCTGCGGTACGACCCTCGGAGGAACGTCCTCCCGTGCAGGCGGTCCCCCCTTCTATTGGGGGGGCCGATTTTGCCCGTACGCTCGCGCGCCAACAGGCCGCCGCATCTCGCGCCCCCACCCCCACCGAAGTCACCCCCACCCGTACGCCCCTCAAAGGCTCGGAGGCCGCCGACGCGTTGTCGTCCGCCTGGCAGTCGGTATTTCACGAACGTCCTAGCAAACAAACGTTGGCGGTCCTGGTGGGCCAGTGGTCACTCGAGACCGGCACGGGCCGTTCGATGTGGAACCACAACTTCGGCGGCATCAAAGGGACTGGCCCAGGTGGCTTGACCGTCGCCATGCGCACCAAAGAGGGATTTGGCGATACCGAGAGGTCCACGACCGATCGCTTTCGCGCCTACGCCACCCCCGCGCAGGGAGCGACCGATTACCTAGGGGTTCTGGCACGTCGATTTCCCCAAGCCATCGACCGTGCACGCGCAGGGGATGCCACCGGGTTCGTCCATGCCCTCAAGCGCGGGGGATACTTCACAGGCTCGGAAGAAACCTACACCAACGCGGTCCGCAGCATCGCACACACGGCCCTCGAGCGAGGGTTCGACGCCGTCGGAACCGCCACATGGAAAAGCGGGGCCAATACGCAGTCAACGCCAGCAACGCCATCAACGCAGTCAACACCGTCAACCAACGACATTCCGAGCCTGCTTGGCGTTCAAGCGGTCAGTTTC
>CAITRH010000202.1 GCA_903894755.1 uncultured delta proteobacterium | reverse complement strand
GTTGGGGTGAGGTCTACGCGACATTGGGGCGCGGAAGCGGTAGATCGGACCTGCGGTTTTCAAGATGGTTTTGGTTTAACAGAGTGCGTCCATCTCCTCGGCGGTGAGTCCGAGGAGCAGCGCCGTTTGTGCGCGCGAGTACCCCGTGGCCAGAAGGTTGCGCACCATGCGGCCACACTTGCACTGGGCGCAATGACCAACAGAAACACTTTGGCGTGAAGACGTCCCGCTAGATTCGCCAGGAACTCGGGCCAGCGGACCTACCCAGGGTGGGTAACCCTGGGTAGCGGGCAACCCTGGGTAGCGGTTTGCCTACGACAAGCTGTTAGCGACGGCTATTCTCCAACACGCTCACCGTCCTGCCGGGTCCGCTTCCGTAGCAACGCCATCGCAATCACGAGGCCCGCAAGCAGCGCCTTGTACGACATCCCCGCCGGGCCCGCCGTAACGCTGCACATGGACCCGCTCTTGTTCGCCACGACAGCCACAGCGTTGAGCGACACGCACTTACCATCCGAGGTGCAGGCCATCTCCGCAACACAGTCGGCCCGCGAGGAGCACGAACCTAGGCAAACGTTGGTCGCGTTGCACTTGTACGGCGTGCAGTCCGTCGGGGGCGCATCCTTGGATTCGAGCGTATGGTCCCCGTCGCACAACACGCCCGATGGGACACAGTCATGCTTGGCTAGGTCGCACTTGAACTGGGTGCCGCAGTCCGAGTCCGTGGCGCACAACGTGCCGCAGACGTTCCCGGAGCAGGCGTAGGGGGCGCATTGCATCGGGGTGGAGGCGCGGCAGGTGCCGGAGCCGTCGCAAGCGTAGCTGACTTGAACGTTGTCGGCGCAGATGGTGGAGCCGCAGGTGGTTCCAGAGGGGGCGTTGATGGTGCAAGCGCCCGTGCCGTTGCAGGTGCCGTCGGCGCCGCACGGAGGGGACGATGGGCATGTGCCCTGGCGTGCGGGCGGAGTGGTTTCGTATTTGACGGGACCACATGTGCCGTCGTTGGTGGCGGACTGTTTGAGAGCGGCTGTGCAGGCGAAACAAAGGGTGTCGCAGGCGGTGTCGCAGCAGACGCCGTCGACGCAGTGGTTCGTGGTGCAGGCGCGACAGTTGGTTTGGAGGCAATCGGCGGCGGCGGCGAGGTTGCAGGCGGTAGATTGGGGCTTTCGGTGTTGGCACGTAGCGTTGGCGGCGCAGTAACCGGAGGTGCTGCAGTTGGCGTCGGAGGCACAGGGGGCTCCCGCGGTGGGGCATGTGGGGTTGGTGCCGTTACAGAGGTAGTCGCCGCAGGTGGGGTTGCCGACGTAGGTGGCGGAGGCGATGGTGCAGGTGCCGTTGGCGGAGGCTCCGAGGGGGATGGCGCATACGTCGCAGGCACCGGCGCATGCGGTATTGCAGCAGACGGCGTCGGAGGCGAAACCGCTGGCGCAGAGGGTGGGGTCGGTGGAGGGCTGGCCGTTCTTTAGCTTGCAGGCGCTGCTTGCGTTGCAAGTCATGGTGCCGGTGCAGGTGTCGGGGTCGTCGGCTTTGACGATTGAGGTGCACGCGCCGGTGCCGGACGTGCAAGTTAGGCAGCTTCCGGCGCACGGGCCGGAACAACAGATTCCGTCGTTGCAGACGTCGGAAGCGCAGTCCGTGGGGAGTCCGCAAGTTTCGCCGTTGAGACGGGCGAGAGCGAAGATCTCCGCAGTCGCAATATAGTTGCCGGAAGTTGGGGCTCCACCCGTAACAAGTACTTTGCCATTGGCAAGCCTCACCGCACTATGGAAGGCTCGCGCGGTACCAAGAGGTATGGTCGACGTGAAGGTCGCTGCGATCGGGTCGAAGATGTCGACGGAAACGGTTGCTCCGTACAGCGTAGTCCCCCCCGTTACCAGCACAACGCCAGGGGCCAAGAGCGTTGCCACGTGATGTGCGCGGCCAATTGTCATAGAGCCAACTGTGGTAAATATCTCGGTTGTTGGATCGTAGACTTCGGCAATTCGCCACCTACCGCCTTTCTCTCCACCGGCGACAAGGACCTTGCCGGAAGGCAGTAGTGTTGCCGTCGCGCTATTCCTTCCAGCTGCAATACTTCCAGTCCATGAAAAAGCTCCATTGGTTGGATCGTAGAGCTGAGCTGTCACCGGATAGGCCCATGTGGACGTGTAGGTCGCTCCGGTACAGATCAGGACTTTGCCGGAGGCAAGAGTAGTTGCAGTGTGATCGTGAAGCTGTGTCAGCATCGGGCTGGTAGCGGAGAATGTATTGGTCGTCGGATTCCAAAGCTCCGCGCTGGCAAGCGATCTAGTCACGGTCGCATCGCCACCCGTAACTAGGACCTTGCCCGAAGGAAGAAGGGCGGAAGCATGCTGGACGCGAGGTGTTGTCATTGTCCCGGTCGACGTGAAGGTGCCCGACATCGCATCATAGATTTCGGCACGTGATGGTGCGAAGTAACTGCCGCCGATAACAAGTACCTTTCCCGACGGGAGTAGAGTGGCAGTATGTGACTCTCGTGAGGTGACCATGGAACCCGTGCTGGCAAAGGTCCCCGATGAAAGGTCGAACAAGTCAGCTTTGTTCGTTGGCGACCCAGTACTTGACCATCCCCCAACCGCGAGCACCTTCCCAGAATCAAGCAATGTCGTCGTATGCAGGCCCCGAGTAACCGTCATCGACCCCGTAGCCTGCCAAAAAGGATCCACCACCACCGGATACACAACCCCTTCCCACACCACCCGCACCCGACAACTGGACGCCCCCGCCTCCACCACCGCACGCCCCCAAGGACCCGCGGGATTCCGATCCACCGCACACCCCTCCACCAACAACGTCGCCTCCGTCCTCACCCCCGTTGCATCCACCACAAACGGCGCTGCAATCCGCAGCCGCGGCGCCCCCCCCTCATCGAGGAACTCCAACACATGGCTCACCAACCGCAGTCCCGCTACACGCGAGACATCCACATCGTACACCAGCTCCTCGCGCGCGGGAC
>CAITRH010000201.1 GCA_903894755.1 uncultured delta proteobacterium | reverse complement strand
TTGAGCTGGTCCAAAAGAAGGTGGTGGCGAGCACGTCGGGCGCGGTCCCTGAGGAGATGAAGAAGAAGTTGAAGGCCCAGGGCATTGCGATCACCGACGGGCAGAAGCCTTTTGCCTACAGCATGCCGACTGCGCGAGGCTAGATAGAGCCTCGCTGTAAACGCAAATTGCAGGTTTGAACCGCGCCCCCGCGACGTCGGGTGGGGCCCCCCTTGGGGCCCCACCATAGGCGTTAATGTGGTGGACGATGCTCCACCCGCACCACAGCGGCCTATGGGGCCCCGCGCCTTGCTACCGCGACGTGAGTCCTTCAGTCTCCTGGTGGACTCCAAACGCACTGATTTCGCCCCTGCGCCTTGGCCCGGTAAAGGTTCTGGTCAGCAAGCTCCATAAGGCGCACCTGCTCCGTTTCGTGCCTTGGCCATACAGTGGCAACCCCCAAGCTCACTGTTACGAGCGGCGCAACCCCCGAATGAGCATGGACAATCCCGAGACCTCGCACGGCCCAAAGAAGGCGCTCAGCAACCAATTTGGCGCCGTCAAGGTCCGTTCCGGGAAGCAAGCAGCCAAATTCCTCCCCTCCAATCCGTGCCACTAAGTCTCCGGGTCGAGTCGCCTCGGCGGCTAGCGCTCTAGCCACTTGCCGCAAGCAATCATCCCCCTTGGCATGACCATAATGATCGTTGTACGCCTTGAAGTAGTCGATATCACCAATGACCAGCGCAAGGGGAGCACCGGCTCGATCAGCGCGTCGCCACTCGAGATGCAAGGTATCGTCGAAATGACGCCGGTTGGCAATACCGGTCAGTCCATCGCGGTTCGACAGGTTCTTGTACCAGTCGCGCAGATGTTTGAACTCCAGATGGTTGCGCACACGAAGGCGCACCAGCGTTGGGTTGAAAGGTTTGGTGATATAGTCGATAGCTCCAAGCAACAGCCCTTGTTCTTCGTTCTCCACGCTGCTCAACGCGGTCATAAAAACTATGGGTATTTCTTGCGTACGCACGTCAGCTTTGAGTCTCTTGCAGACCGTATAGCCGTCCATCTCGGGCATCATGATATCGAGCAGGATAAGATCCGGCTGGTGGGTGAGTGCAAGGTCGAGCCCCTGACGCGCCCCAGTGGCCACCATGATCTCGTGCTCGTCTGCCAACGCCTCGACCAAAACATCAATGTTTGTGGGGGTGTCGTCGACAATGAGCACTTTGGAAGGTCCCGTTTTGGGTCCAGGGGAAGGTCTAGGAGGGACTGAAGGCCGAATGGAAGCCATGGCGTCAGACCGGCAGGTCAAGGGCTGTCGTCAGGGACTCGAGGGCACGTGCAGCCCCTTTGAAGTCGTACCTGGCAAGGGCGCCGTCGATGCTTTCCAACTGCGCTTGGAACGCAGGGGCCTTCAACGCATTGCGAAGCGCTCGTAGGCGCTGTCGGGCGCGTGGATTGTTCGATGCAAGCATGGTGCGCAGCTCGGTGACTATCGGCTCGACTGCTTCAAACGTGGGTCGGCTTGCGGGAGGGCGACTTTCCCTTGTCCTGACACGTTCACTTGCGCGAAGCACCGGGTCAATGGCGCGTTCGAGCTCGAGAAGCGCTCGCATGGTAGCTGCCACGTCCCCTTTGCCCACTGTGTGTTCGGCCGTTTCGGCCACCGCCCAGAGCCACTGAGCTCCAAGAGTCCCAGCGACCCCTTTGAGCGAATGTACAGCCCGCTGCGCCTCCGCGTTCTTCCCATGATCGAGCGCTTCCCGCACTTGAGGGACCGTGCCGCCATAGTCAGTTCCAAATCGTCCGATCAGCTCGATGAGGAGACGCTCACTGCCCACGCGACGCAATCCCACCTCGACGTCGATTCCTGGCAAGTCGCTGGGAAGAGGAGAGGGGACTGGTGAAACAATGGGAGCAGGCACGATCTGCTTGATCTGGGGGGATGAAGGACGGATCCAGGTGGCCACTGCGGCATGGAGATCCTCGATGTCGATGGGCTTTGCAATGTGGTCGTTCATGCCGGCCTCGAGGCACTTTTCACGGTCGCCCGCCAAGGCATCGGCGGTCATGGCAATGATAGGTACGCTCTGGTAAGACAAGTGCATCCGGAGTCTCCGGGTGGTTTCGTAGCCATCGAGGTCGGGCATTTGCAGGTCCATAAACACCGCGTCATAGCGCTCCCCGCGCTCCGCGAGATCGAGGGCCTCCGCCCCCCCTTCGGCTAGGTCTACCTCAAGGCCGGCTTGTTCGAGCAGCTCACTGGCCACCTGACGGTTGGTAAGCTGATCTTCAACCACGAGTACCCTTGCACCTCGGGCAAGCGCAAGACCGTCTGCAAATATGCTTTTGGGCTTGCACTCAGACCGTGGAGGAAGGCCCTCCCGGTGAAAGGCCCGCAAGATGGCATCGAGGAGTGCGGACGGACTGACCGGTTTGAGCAAGAACGCTGCGATCCCCAACGCCTTGGCCCGCTCGACAGCCTCGTTCTGCCCATACGCCGAAACCATGATCACCGTAGGAACTTTGGAAAGACGGGGGTCTGCCTGGATCTGCTCGGCGGTCTCGAGCCCGTCAAGATCGGGCATCTTCCAGTCGAGCAGCACGAAGTCGTAAGGGGTGTCTTGCAAAGCCGCCCGGTCAAGCTCATCGAGCGCATCCTGCCCCGACCCCACCGAGTAGGGGTGCAACCCGAACGCAGCCAGGTGAGCGCAAAGAATTTCCCTAGACGACGCGTTGTCATCCGCCACGAGGGCACGCAGCTTCTCGAGTCCTGCGGAGGGCAACTGCGGCTCGCTGGCCACGCTTTGACGCAGAAATACGGCGGAAAAAGAGAACGTGCTCCCCTTGCCTGGTTCGCTGGAAACCTCGATGTTTCCCCCCATTAGGTCGACCAGACGCCTTGAGATGGCAAGCCCCAGGCCCGTGCCCCCGTAACGACGTGTGATGGAGGTGTCGGCTTGTTGAAATGCCACAAAGAGCTGTTCAAGCTTGTCGGGCTGGATACCAATACCGGTGTCACGAACAAGAAACTCAAGATGGGCCTCCTCGGCTCGAGTGCCCGGCGCACTGCGGACAGAAATGACAATCTCGCCGCGTTCGGTGAATTTGGTAGCGTTCTGTGTCAGGTTGGTCAACACCTGGGCGAGCCGGAGTGGATCGCCGATCAGAGCCCTGGGCACGTCGACAGGGACAGAAAAGAGGACCTCAAGGTCCTTGCGAGAGGCTTCGGACACAGCAACGTTGGCAATGGTCTCGAGAACCTCATCGAGGTCGAAGGGGACCGTCTCGAGCTCCAGTTTGCCAGCCTCTATCTTTGAGAAATCTAGGATATCGTTGAGGATGCTGAGCAAGTACTTGGAGGAGCTTTGGATTTTCAGGAGGTAGTCGCGCTGCTTGGGCGACAGCTCGGTCTGCAAGGCAAGATGTCCTAAGCCGATGACTGTGTTCATCGGGGTTCGGATTTCATGGCTCATGTTGGCGACAAAGTCGCTCTTTGCGCGGCTTGCAGCTTCCGCCGCCTCTTTTGCCCGTAGCATTTCCTTAGCGGCAAGCTCGCGGGCCGTAACATCACGGGCAATCCCAATGGCGTGCCAGCGCCCCCGGAGGCGCACCGAGGAGACGGACAGCTCGATGGGGATCTCGGCACGATCCTTTCGCTGCGCCACGAGACGCAAGGTCTTGCCAACAAAGGAGCCATGGCCCGTTTTGCGGAACTCGGCGAGTCCCTCCAGGGCGCGAACACGGTAGGCCTCCGGGACCATGGCCAGGTGCAGGTCTTGCCCAAGGATCTCGGTAGCGGAAAAGCCAAAGGTCTCTTGTGCAGCGGCATTCCAGTAGGACACATGCCCCCCGTCATCCACCATCATGATGGCATCGTGGGCCGAAGTCGTGATGCTCCGGAAGCGCTCTTCACTTTCCTGCAAGGCCTCTTCAATCTGCTTGCGTCCAGTGATGTCTTGAGCCGTGCCGAGCACCTGGATAGGTGCACCGTCCGACCCGCGCGCAAACACGACCTCTCGATCGAGCAGCCAGCGCCAGTCGCCGCTTGCACTCTGAACTCTGTATTCGAGCTCCAAGACATCATCGTCCGCCGCCCTTCGCAACCGCTCCTCGTGGACCTGAAGCCGAAGGGTGTCGTCAGGATGGATCCAACAGAGGTCCTGATCGACTCCGGACCGTCGGACGTCGCCAATGCCGTCGCCGAAGACCTCGACGAAGTCTCTGTTGGCGTAGACTGTGCGTTGCTCGACGCGATCGTAGATGTAGAGGAGGTTTGGGGTGGAGGCGACCAGGCGCTGGACGAAGTGCTCTTTTTCCTTGAGCTCGCGTTCGATGCGCTTTTGGTGCGACAGATCCACGGAAAGGACAGCAATCCTGGCTACGTTTCCGGCGGCATCGAGAATTGGATGCAAGGAGTTGAGGAACGACCGATCCCCTATAGTGTCTTCGTAACGCAAGGGCTGCCGCGACGCGACGACACGCTCTCGGTAGGCGCCTCGACGTTCTGCAATGTCGGCAGACACCAAATCGTGGGCGCGTCTTCCCAAGACCTCGTCGAGACGCTTCCCCTTGCGTCTGGCGAAGGCCTCGTTTGCAACGAGGATGGTCCCATCAGGCTCCATGAGGGAAATGGCTTCAGACTCGGCGTCTAGGAGCGTGCGCAAGGTAGTTTCGCTGTCGAGCAGGCGCTGCTCGGACAGCTTACGCTCGGTGATATCGATCAACGTTCCAACGAAGCCGGTGACGTCGCCTGTTGCAGCACGGGTGGCAGCAGCGCTTACGATGGCCCAGACCGTTTCGCCAGTGGGGCGCTTGAAGCGCACCTCAGCGAGGAATTGGGTCCCCTCCACAGCGGCTCGGATCCACGTTTGTTCGAGCTGACGTGCCATCTCGGGATCCACCAGGCGACCCCAGTTCTGTCCAAGCGCCTCGTTCTCGGTGAGCCCCGAGATGCGGCACACCCCCGGATTGACGAACACGCAACGTCCTGCGGTATCGGTCATAAAGATGCCGACTGGAGCATGCGTTGCAAGCTTGCGAAACCGCTCCTCGCTGTCTCGAAGGGCGGCTTCGGCAGCTTTCCTCTCGGTAATATCGCGGAACACGAGAAGGGAACCCACCAGACGTCCATCTTGCCCCCACTGGGGAGTTGCGGTGGTGAGCAGGGTCCGCCGTTGGCCGCTGGGATGGAGAATCTGGATCTCATACACGGAACGGACCCAATCGCGGCGTCGAGCTCGGTCGGAATCGCGGGATGACGATGAGACGCGGGGATAGAACTCCTTGAGACACCGTCCCACAAGCCCCCCTGCAACCGTGCCAAAAATGGTTTCGGCAGCCGCACTTGCTCGGATGATACGCTCCTGTGTGTCCACCGTAGCGGTCCCTTCCCCTTCATTCTGCAGCAGTGCGCGGTAGCGTTCTTCACTCTCGCGTCGCGCATCCACGGCCCGTCGTTGCTCAGAGATATCGTTGCCAACCACCAGAAGATGGGCTTCCTCCGCGTTGACAAAACGGGTAAAGTAGATATCGAGGTAGGCTTCTGCCCCTTCCAACTGCTGAAGACAGAACTCTGCACGTTGCGCTAAGCCCGTAGCCAAGACGGCAAGGGCGACGGGAAGCATGCCTGAAGTCTTCCAAAAGGGCTCCTGTAAAAAGGAGCTGTTGACCATGGTGTCAATGGATTGTCCGAACATGGTGGCCAGCGCGGTGTTGGCATAGACGCACCTGCCGGATTCGCTGTACGCTGCGATTCCAACGTTGGAGGCCCCGATGATCGATTGGTTGAGCGCAAGGGCCTCGGCAAGGCGTTGTTGGGCCGCCTTGTGCTCAGTCATATCCCGTGCAATGGCGGTGATCAGGCGCTCGTCCTCGCCAACTTGATGGACGAGCACGACCATCGAGACAGGAAGCTCATGTCCGTCGACAGTGAGCCAAGGGACCTCGCCCGACCAGTGCCCAGTTTCAACAAGCTCGGGGAGAATTTCAGCGAGCGCCCGGTTGCGCATGTGAGAGGGGACAATGTCATCGATGGTGATGCCGTTCAACTGATTGCCGCCCCAAAGCTGTTGTCGCGCGGCTTCGTTGGAATCGATGATGACCCCATCTGTGGTCGAGATCACCACCATGTCGGGAGTTGCGTCGAGCACGGACGCGAGCCGGGCCTGCGTAGCCTCGAGGAGACGACGCTCGGTGACGTCGCGGAACATCAAGGCAGCCAGCGTACGCCTGCCAATGGGGACAGGAAACACAGTGAAGTGGACACTGCAACGGGTTCCATCCGCCCGTTCGAGGAGCCGCTCTCCAGTGAAGCTTGGAGTCTTGGAGGAGCCGAGGAAAGTGCGTAGCCACTCTTCGACCTGCTCGCGGCTGGCCAGAGCCTCTCCTGGAATCGCGACCCGTCCGAGCAGCTCCCATAGGGGATGCCCCAAGATATCAACCTGGTCGACCTGGGCAATTTGAGCGGCGGCGGGATTCCATTCGACCACGGTGCCATCCGCCTCCACCATGAGGATGCCGTCCGGGATATGTTCGACCACACTTCGGAATTTTTTATCCGAGTCTCCGCGGCGACGTTGCCGCTGGGCGCGACGCACGGCGCCGACTATGCGTTCGAGGTTCGCGCGGAGGACATAGTCGGAAGCACCGCCAAGGATAAAGTCAACCGCCTGTTCCTCCCCCACCGCATCGCCGAGGACCACAACGGGGGGGGATGGCTCGGCGCGTCGTGCGGCCGCTAGCGCGTCGTGGGCGGAAAAACCGATACCGAAAGCAGCGGACACGAGAACGTCGCGGGGACGGCGTGCGAGGGCGGCATCGAGGTCTTCGATGGTGTCGACCGTTTCGTGGGCAGAAACGATGCCGTGGGCGCCGAGCATCGACGAGATCGCGTCCGCATCGTCGCAATTGTGTGCCAGATGAAGCAACTCGACGGCCATCGGACGGAGTGTATAGGCAGGGTCGATCGGCGAGTCAAAAGGTGTGTTTCGCGCTCAGCGTTTATCGTGTCCTAGCGCGACGCTCCGAGGGGAATTGCGCGTCAGAAGCACGACGCCTAAAGCACCCAGCGCGGACCCGATTGCCGCGGCGAACGGGGCGATCGCGACGATCACCAAGCCGGTCCCTTCGATCTCTCCCCATGGTTCCCTCGAGTCTTGGCCGAGAAAGCTTATCAGCAAGGCTTCCCCGATAACAGCCAGGATCATCCCCACCAAGGCACCGGCAAACGCCAGCAACACTCGAAGCCATGTTCGCATCACGGCCCCCACCACAACATCTCGTGACGCACTACCTTCTCCTCGACAGACACGAAAAGCTGTATCTTGTCATCCACCAGCTTTACCACCGGATCCGGAAAGTGATCGCACGGAAAGAACAGACTCTTCTGAAAACCCGTGTGATCCAACCAGAACAAATGCGCCCCACCTGACCCTGCCCCGTACAGAAGCAGCATCCGCCCATCCCCCACCAACTTCGCCTCCAACCACTCAAAGTCGTACGCCTCAAAACGCTCCGCGGACGGGAAATCCGCTCCTACGTCCCGAAGCTCGGGAAGATGCGCTCGCAAATGCCTCTGAAACTGATCGTAACGTGCTTTCCCAAGCCTTGGCAACCTCCTGTCCCCAGGTGCTATGCGTACCAACTCCTCAGGACACGCACAGGGCACCTCCACCAACGTCCGATACCGATCGGCAAGCCCGTGTCCCCCTGCGTCGTCTGCCAACGACTTGAGCCACCAATGAAATACTGCTAGATCAGCTTCGCCCGCCCTCGACGACAAATGAACCACGCTCTCCCAGAGCGGACGACGCAGACTCCAAGACCCACCGTGGTTCCTTACAATGCACGCGCCAACATACGCCGCACCGTGTACCACCACATTGAAAAGCTCGTTCTGTGCAGTCCCCGCTTCCCCGTTCAATGCCCACCGAGCCCGCTGCTCCGGCGTGAGCAACGCACTGAGCCGATGCACGCTGGCATCTGTAAAGTCAAGTCCGTTCTTCCCCCCACCCAGCATCTTGGCAAACACCGCCGCAGCCCCCTCGAGATGCCCTAAATACGACGCGTTCGGCCCCGCGTCTTCACTCCTTGCCCTCACGAGGTCCCTCGCATTGGGCGGATACAAAGGCCAAAAATAGCTCAAAAATAGACTTTCTGCGGTCACCGGCTCGCCCATATGGCCCCGGTTAGCACATTTAACGCATCGCTACCTCGCCAACGTGCTTCAAAGGACCCATGACTAACCGCCTCGTCGACGAAGTCTCTCCCTACCTCCTCCAGCACGCCGCCAATCCCGTCGATTGGTTCCCCTGGGGCCCCGAGCCCCTCGCCGCCGCCCAACGTCTCGATAAGCCTATTCTCCTTTCCATCGGCTACTCCGCGTGCCACTGGTGCCACGTCATGGCGCACGAAAGCTTCGAAAACGAGACCATCGCCGCGCTCATGAACGACCTCTTTGTCAACATCAAAGTCGACCGCGAAGAACGCCCCGACCTCGATCACGTCTACCAACTCTTTGTCCAACTCCTCGGGCGCAATGGCGGATGGCCTCTCACTGTATTTCTTACCCCAAACCAAAAGCCCTTCTTCGGTGGTACCTACTTTCCCCCCGTCGACCGCTATGGAAGCCCAGGTTTCCCAAGTGTCCTGCAGCTCGTAGCCGACGCCTACCGCAACAGACGCGGCGCTGTCGACCAGCAAGCCGATGCCGTCACCGCTGCCATTGAAGAAGTAACGCGTGTTCCGTCGCGCGGCGTTGACACCCCAGACCAATCCTTTGTAGCCCGCGCCGTGGCGTCCCTGGTCTCACGGTTTGACGATGCCTACGGCGGATTTGGCAGCGGTCCCAAGTTTCCCAACACCATGGCCCTCGAGGTCTTGTTGCGCCATGCTGTCGACGGCAAAGACCCGCAATCCATGGTCCGTGTTCGCCATACGCTCCATTCCATGGCTGCCGGTGGAATCCACGATCAGCTCGGTGGCGGCTTTCATCGCTATTGCACCGATGACAAGTGGCTCGTCCCCCACTTCGAAAAAATGCTCTACGACAACGCACTCCTCCTGCGCCTCTATGCGGACGCGTCCAGTGTGTTCCATAACGACGCCTTTGCCAGAACCGCCCGCGGCATCGCATCCTACGTAGAGCGCTCCATGACCTCCCCTGGCGGTGGCTTCTATGCCAGTGAGGACGCTGACAGCGAAGGGGAGGAAGGCAAGTTCTTCGTCTGGGACCCCAAACAGGTCGAAGAGGTTCTCGCTGGCGATAGCGAGGCTATCCAGGTTGCTTTGGCCTGTTGGGAAATCACGGCCGCAGGCAACTTCGAACATGAGAAGACCATCTTGTCTGCCATGCGCCGTCCTGAGGACGCGGCTAGCAAGATTGGCTTGCAGCCATCCGCCGCCATTGCAGCATTCGACCGCGCTAGACAGCGTCTCTTCGACGCCCGTGAGCGCCGTGTGAAACCATTTCGCGACGAGAAGATCCTGGCAAGCTGGAATGGACTTCTCATCGGCGCTCTTGCAACGGCATCAGGACGGCTTGGGGATCCAACCATGCGAACGCTTGCGGAACGTGCGTTTGCCTTTGTCGAGAGGCGCCTGCTGACACCCGCATCTCGAGTCCTTCGTCACACCAAAGGCGACTTGGTCAAAGGCCCCGGTTTCCTAGACGACTATGCATTCGTGGCAGACGCTGCCCTCGATCTGTACGAGCTCACGGGCCATCCTCGGTACGTAACCAAAGCCCGTGAGATCGCTGACGCCATGCTCCGCTCGTTCTGGAGCGACGGGTTCTACTTCACTGCAAAGGAAGGGGAAGCGCTCTTGGTACGTCCCAAGGATCCCTACGATCATGGGATCCCAAGTGGAAGCGCCATAGCGTGCAAGGTACTTCTCCGTCTTGGAGCCCTCTTAGGAGGCTCCTACCGCGCCACTGCAGAAGCCGAGCTCCTGAGACTCGCTCCGTTGGCCTTGCAAAACCCATTTGGTATGGGACAGACCATCTTGGCAGTGGACCTCCTCGTGCGCGGCTCGGTCGACATCGTGGTGGTCGGTGAGGGGGACAAGGCAAGGGCGTTGGTTGATTCGGCGCTTCGCCTCTACCTTCCAAACCGTACCCTCGCCGTGCTGGATCCATCCATTGCGGGATCGGCGCAAGCCTGTTCCGAGCTTGCAAAGGGAAAGCACGCTGCTGACCATCCGGTGGCGTATGTCTGTCGGGGACAAACGTGCTCGCTGCCTATCTCCGACCCTGAGGACCTCGTTCGAGCTTTGACCCAAGGACAGTCATGAAACTGGTGGATACCCACTGTCATCTTGATGCGCACTATTTCCCAGGAGGACCCGAACCGGTGCTGCTCCGCGCAAAGCAGGTTGGGGTGATTGGCTTCGTGGTAGTCGGCGTAGGAGCCGATCTGGGTCCTGCGAAGGCAGCCATCGAGCTTGCGAAGAAGCATCCGCAACGAGTTGCGGCCACCGTGGGCATTCATCCGCACGAGGCAAGCAGCGGAAACGAGGTAACGCTTGAAGAGCTTCACTCTCTTGCAAGGGAGCCTTGCGTGGTGGCCATCGGGGAGGTTGGTCTCGACTACCATTACGACCACTCGCCAAGAAAGACCCAGCGCGACGTCTTTGCTCGCCTCATTGGAGTCGCTCGGGAGCTGGGCAAGCCCATTGTCGTGCACACCAGGGAGGCCTCGGAAGACACCTTGCGGATCCTAGAAGAGGAGCGGGCCCGTGACGTTGGCGGGATCATTCATTGCTTTAGCGAAGGCCGAGCGTTTGCAACCCGTGCCCTCGACCTGAACTTCGACCTGTCCTTTTCAGGTGTCGTGACCTTCAAAGCGGCACGGGATATCCACGACGTGGCCAGGTGGGCACCGCTCGACCGCATTCTGGTAGAGACTGACAGTCCCTATCTCGCTCCCGCTCCTCACCGAGGCAAACCCAACGAGCCTGCGTATGTCGTGTTTACTGCATCGCGCTTAGCCGAGCTTCGTGCCATGCCCCTCGAGCTTCTTGCCGAAGCCACCACACAGAATGCAGAGCGACGTTTTCGAAGACCCTTTGCGGGCGAGCCTGAGGAGCTTGCAGGTGCTACGCTTGGTCCCCACGACAGGAGGTAGCAGTGCGAAACATATGGATCCTTGGGCTTATGGCAATCTTGGCATGCTCATCGTCAGCAGGAACGACGGGCACTACGGGCGCTGGCGATGCAGCGGCAGACGTATTGCGTCCCAGACCCTCGGAGGCCTCGTTGACCTGTGAGCCTCCCGCGACCGTACCGTTTACGCCACCTGATGTGGCTCCACCTGCTTCATGGGATTCCACCCGCTGCACGACAACCGAGCTGAATGAGCTGCTCGACGCTTGCCTGCTGGGCTCCCTTGGAAGCACCCCCTTCACGTCCCTGGTTTGCACCAACTGGCGTACTGCCCATCCAACCTGTGCGGCCTGTGTGTTTACACCTGTCAGCGCAGCGGAGCATGGCCCCATCGTGGTTCTTCCCGACAACTACTTCGGCCTCAATCAGCTCGGCTGCCTCGAACATTTCAAGACCAACTGCGGCAAACAAGCCGGGATCTTCGCGTCATGCATCGACGCCGCCTGCGATCTCAAAGGCAACTGCGAAGGGGTAGCCGACGACGAACTGGGAATCTGCATCAATGCAAGCATCGGGGAAGGGGGCGGATGTGCGTCCACCTATCCAAACTACCTCAACGCCTGCGCCGGCGTGCTCGGCCCTGGCAAGCCTGGTAATATCTGCAACCCAGGAAACCAGGAGGATGATACGGTCTGGATCCTCCGTCTCATGGGACTGTTCTGCGGCGGCCTGCCTATCCCCGATGGCGGCCTCGATGGCGCCAGCGACTGAACTTGCGGGGTTCGCAGTGGCGCCTTATCGCCCGACACGCTCTACAGCCATGGGACGCGAAGGCTTTCACCTGTCCTGCCGCCCAACAGCCACCGATCTGCCAGCCCCCATCCCAGTTCGGAAGCTCGCAGTGTGTTGCGCCATCTGGTCGCCAATGTTCCCACCGACAGACTCACCCCGTCCCGTTCTTCCGTTGCCGGTTTCCAAGTCCAACTGCCTGCGTCGTGTCCGCCCCGGAGCTGTTCCACTCCCGAACCGACTCGGTCCATTGCGGGCGCCATGGCCGGTTTCGCCAAACAGCTCCGGGCACCTGTGGTGCACCGCAACACTTTTGGCCGCGGAGCGAAGACGGCCCGTCGAGGTGGGCGTTCCGATGACCAGACCGCCCTCGGGCGCGCGGACGCTCGGTTGTTCCGTGTCCCGACAGGCTACGGGAGCTGCGCACCAAGCCTGTTTAGGCGTTTCAATACTGCGGGCTCCTTTTTTCCGCAACGCTCCGCGAAGTTGCGGGGGCTGGAGAGGTGAGGACTGCGGAAGTCGTAGCGCCCCATGACTTAGCGGGCCGTTGTTTTTGTTGGCTCCATGGGCCAGAGGTCCTATGAGTCGGCGTCACCATGAGAGATACCAATTCCTGGAACTATGGATCTGCGTTGGAACAGGCTGTCCTAGCCGCAAAAGAAGCTGGAAACGTTCTGCTCGAGGAGCTTCGTCGCCCCGAGGGGCCTCGAGGAACGGCGGGCCATAGCCCGGCTGACGACGAGGCGGAAGCGCGCATCCGTCGTCGTCTCGAACTCGCCTTTCCTACCTTTGGAATCCGTGGCGAGGAGCTCTCATCACAAGATCGAGCCTCGTCCGACCCCCACCACCATGTCTGGCTCCTTGACCCCAATGATGGTACGTCCGCGTTTGTCAAGCACGGCGCCCGCGGATCGGCCGTATCCATTGGCTTGCTCCGCAACGGAGTCCCTGTCCTGGGAGTCGTGTTTGCCTATGCTGCCCCGAACGATCAAGGAGATCTCCTGGCCTGGGCGGAGGGCTGTTCCTTTACGCGCAACGGCAAGCCTGTTTCTAGGGCTGCCTTCAAACAGGTCCTCGACAGCGGCGACACGGTCCTTGTTTCCCATGGGGCCGACGCAAGGTCCAATGCAAATGCCCGATATGTAGCACCAGCGAGGTTCCGAGGTCTCCCCAGCATTGCCTATCGCCTTGCTCTAGTGGCTGTCGGGGACGCTGAGGCATGTGTTTCCCTCAACGGGCCTATCGACTGGGACTACGGCGCAGGACACGCCCTGCTACGCGCCTTCGGGGGAGACTTTGTGGACTCGTCTGGGCAGTCCATCACCTACAGCAACACCGGCGCAAGTTCCTGCGGGAAGGGATGTTTTGCGGGCTCTCCTGCAGTGGCGAGGGATCTTGCCAAGCGAAATTGGCGGTCTGTTCTGGAGGCAGAAGGCAACGTGTCTGGCTTACTCGACCTTGTGCTTTCACGCCGGGGGCTCCGCATTGCCGACCCTGGGGTTCTGTCGCGGGTCCAGGGATGTCTTCTTGGTCAGTTTGCTGGAGACTCCCTTGGAAGCTTGGTGGAGTTCAGGTCCGCGGGCGAGATCAAACGGCGCTATCCACAGGGAGTGCGTCGTTTGGAAAACGGCGGAACATTTGGCACACTGGCCGGCCAACCGACCGATGACTCGGAGCTGGCGCTGATGTTGGCCAGGACGCTCCTCACTGTGGAGGCATTTGACGCACGTGCCGTGGCCACGTCGTATGCTGCCTGGTACGCAAGCGGTCCTTTCGACATTGGGAGCACTACGTCTCAGGCACTTTCCGCTGCCTATGCCGCGCACAAGTCCGGATCGGACCCCGCGGCAGCTGCCATGGCCGCTGCCAATGATAGCTCGCAAGCCAACGGTGCACTCATGCGAGTCAGCCCCCTGGCCATTTTTGGCTGGCGCCTTCCTGTGGAAACACTGGCCAACTTGGCCCGGATGGACGCGCGTTTGACGCACCCACATCAGGTCTGTCAGGACGCTAGCGCGGTGTATGTCGTTGCTATCCAGCGCGCACTGCAGACAGGGGACCCGCCTGCAGCGGTCTATGCATTTGCGCTCTCATGGGCAAGAAGCGCGGGTGTTCATGAGAAGGTGCTCGGGGCAATCACGAAGGCGGAGTCCTCGGCAGTCGAGGATTTCCAGGTGAACATGGGATGGGTGCTCATTGCACTGCAGAACGCATTTTACCAATTGCTTCATGCGCCGTCGTTCGAGCAAGGGGTCGTAGACACGGTGGTGAGCGGAGGCGACACGGATACCAATGGATGCATTGCCGGGGCGCTTCTCGGTGCTGCGTTCGGGGCGTCGAGCATTCCGTTCCAATGGATCGACCGGGTGCTCACCTGCCGGCCCATAGAGGGCATGCCGGAGGTGAAACAGTCCCGTCCTCGCTGTTTTTGGCCCGTGGATGCGTTGGTGTTGGCCGAACAGTTGGCAGCCATCTCAAGTTAAACCAAACCTACATTGAGAACCGCAGGTCCGAACCTCGACACCCGCGACCCAGGGTTGACTCCGTCAAAACGACCCGACGGACGCGACCACTGCGCCGCACACCGATGCAACCCCTGCAAGCAACGCCGACACTGCAAAGGCCCGTGCGGCAAAGCGTCGAAGCACCTGCGCCATCGGATCGCCCGCCTTGCACGATGTCCAGTATCCAGCGCCTCCCCCCCAAGCGAGCAGCACCGCACCAAACGACAGATGCTCCTTGCGCTCGAACAGCAGTCCCACCTGCGCAGAATGACGGAACACGGCTCCTTTGACCCCCTCTCGATACGTCGGATACAAAAGGACACCGCCTCCCGCCGCCAACGTGATCAGTCCACAAGCCAGGACCACCGCAAGATGAGCGCTGGGACGTCGTCTCAGGAGAAGCGCGGGGTGCACTAGCGCTGCCAGTGCCAGCCACCCCAACGCGCCATGCAGGTGCTCCAGCAGCCGCATCAGAACGCGTGCAAGAAAAGACCGCTCCGCAGCTTGGGCTCGAACCATGTGCTCTTCGGTGGCATCAGGAGGCCCGCGTCGCTCACCGCCATCAGATCCTCGATCCCTGTCGGATACAAATGAAGCGCCAGGCTCCAGCCCTCGTCAGCCACCCTGCGCTCAAGCTCCTTCGCCCCCCGAATTCCCCCCACGAAGTCCACGTTGGTGTCTCGCCGCGGGTCGGTGATGCCAAATAAAGGGGCTAGGATCTGGTCCTGGCACAGGGACGCGTCAAGGCGCGCCACAGGATCGCTCTCCTGATAGGTCCCAGGTTTCACACCAAGTCGGTACCAGTGTCCTGCCAGATACGCCCCGAAAGACTTGGGAGCCTCAGGAGCCGCAGTCGACGCCTCGGACACGTCGAAACGCGCTCGCAGCGCCTCGAGAAGCGCCTCAGGACTGCGTCCATTCGTATCGCGCACAAGGCGGTTGTACGCCAGGATCTGCATCTGGTCGTGGGGAAAGAGCACTGCGAGAAACACGCCGTGCTCGCCGGCCCCTTGGCCTCGCAGCGCATGGACACGGGCTGCTGCGGCGCTCCTATGGTGACCATCGGCAACATAGAGTGCGGGGACATTGGCAAACAACTGTTCGATTCGGGCGCACAGAGACGCATCGACAGTCCAGAACGTGTGTCCGACTCCGTCCGCAGTGGCAAAGTCGTAGACAGGGACCTCTTTGGTTGCATCCGCTACGACTGCATCGATGGCGGCGACGGCACGGTAGGTTAGAAATACGGGCTCGTCGTGAGCACCAAGGACATCGATGTGACGCGTGCGATCGTCCTCTTTGTCGGCCCTTGTTTTCTCGTGCTTTTTGATGGTATCGGCGACGTAGTCGGAGACTGCGGTGCAGGCGACCAGGCCCACCTGAGCGTGGGGCCCTCGGTCGGCGAAGGCAGGCATCTTCTGGGCGTAGACATAGAAACGGGGGGACGGGTCCTGCAGGAGAGTGCCGTTGTTTACGAGGCGCTGGAGGTTGGTTTGTCCCTGGGCATAGACTTCGTTGGCGTGCTCGTCGGTTCCTTGGGGGAGATCGATTTCGGGACGGGAGACATGGAGGAAGCTGTGGGGGTTGCCCTCGGCCAGGGCGCGTGCCTCTTTTGTGTTGATCACATCGTAGGGGGGACTGGCGACGCGAGGCGCCAGAGCGGGCGGGGGACGGTGGGCGCGAAAGGGACGGACAATAGCCACGGGAAACTCCTTGTTGGGAAGCCCCGTTTACCACACCGTCTTCACGATGTGCAAGTGGCGAGGTGCACGCGATTACGTCCCTGCGCTTTGGCGAGGTACAACGCGTCATCTGCCATTCGCAGGAGTCCGACGGGCGTCGGCTCGGCGTTGGGAACCTGCACTGCCACGCCGATGCTCACCGTCACGCGCCCAAGCGGCGATTGGTCATGGGGAAGCGCCAGCGACTCCAGAGTTGAGCGGATCGCTTCGGCAAGGCGCAGCATGCTAGCTTCGTCGGTCCCTGGGGCGATGAAAGCGAACTCCTCACCTCCATAGCGGGCCGTCAGGTCGCTGATCCGGCGGGCATGGGCCTGGAGCAACGCAGCGACCGTGCGCAGACACTCGTCGCCAGCCTGATGGCCGTTGCTGTCGTTGTACCGCTTGAACCAGTCGACGTCGAGCATTGCCAGGGCAAGCGGTTGACGTGAACGGGCAGCGCGCCGCCACTCGGCCAGCAGCGACTCATCGAAACAGCGTCGGTTGGCGATGCCGGTCAAGCCGTCGGTGGCGCTGAGCGCTTCCAGTTGGTGGTTGGCGGCTTCCAGCGCGCGGGTCCGCTCCACGACCTTACGTTCGAGGGACTGGTAAAGGCGTACATTTTCAATAGAGATCGCCATCTGGCTGCAAAGCATGGTGACGGTCTCGACCCGCTTGGATGTAAACGCGGCGCGAAGCAATCGGTGCTCCAGGGTCAGGAATGCGCTGATCCGTCCGCGGACCACGATGGGCAATGCCAGCAGGGAACACAGCGTCATGCCTGCGAAGTGGGGATCGCCTGCAAAACGGCTATCGATCACGGCATCCTCGGAGACCAGGGGCTGGAGGGTCTTGAGCCCAAGGCGCAATACGCTTGTCGCGATGATCCGTAGTTCCTCGGCCTCGAGCAGCGTCATACGCTCGAGCACGTGGGTCCCCCGGACCCCGCCCTCCAGGTGCCAGCTCCCTTCTTCATCGAGCAACAGCAGCCGCGCGTCGGTTGCTCCGGTCAACTGGCCTAACAGTTCCACGATCCGAGCAACCAACCGCGGCTGGGAGGTTTCCGACGCAAGCGCCTGGGACGCACGCAGGAGTGCCTCATTGTCGAGCACATCTCCACGCGCGCTACTCGATCCGCCTTTGAGGCTGGTCTCGACGAAGGGGAGCTCCTTCTGCATCGCATGCGCCTTGCCGTCGGCGCCCCATTGCCGATAGAGGTGGTGCGCCCGCACAAGCAGTGGACGACCGGCGTGCTCCAGGCCGCGCCGCATGTAGAACTGTCCAGCGCGTTCCGTAGCCAACGCGTGATGCCATGGGCGCTGGTGTGCAAGGGCGTTGCGCATCGCCTGCTCGTACGCCGTTTGCGCCTCCCAAGGTTGGTTCAGTGCGTCGAGCCGGCCGGCCTCCACAAGGTCGTGCAGGTGGGCGAAGTTCATCGGGGCATCGGTGGCGCGGGCGGCAAGCCAGGTTTGGTTGGCGGCAAGCTGCTCGAGAAGGCGGGGACTCTCCGTAAGCGAGGCGCTGCGCAGTCGATGGATCAGCGCCAATGAGTGCAGCAGGTTGGCCAGAGCGGTTGGGTAGACACCAGGAATGTGGGGCGTGAGCGCGTTGGCCTCGTCGGCATGGTAGACAAGCGCCTGGTCATCGTGGAACAGGCAGGCCGCGAGCGCCCAGTAGATGTGGAAAAAGCCAAGCGCGTACCTGTTGCCTGCGGCGGCCAGTAGGTGGGCCTGCTCGTCGAACTCGGCATCGTCGAAGCTCCCCGGTCGTGCCGTCTTTCCCTCCAGTGCGCGCACCAATTGCCTGTAGGAGACGTAAGACTGCTCCGCGTGCCGGTTCGCTGTCTTGCGGGTGAAGCTGAGGGCAGTCGCGACCTCCTGTTTCATCTCCCCAAGATCAGCGCAGGTCTCGAACATCGCGGCTTGCGAGGTGCGGAAGGTATAACAGGCAAAGTCGAGGGAGCCGGCCCGCAATAGCCCATCGAACGCGGCATGGGCATGGACGATATCCTCATGGAGCGGCTGGAACCAATGACTGTTGAACAGCCCAAATACATGCTGCGTACGGGCCGTCTCGGTTCCACGCTCGCGGGCCGGTCCGGTCGCCAAGGCCTTGCAACCAATGAGGTAGCCAGTAACGAAGTCGCCACGCAGAGCGATGGTTGCACATATCAGATAGCCCGTGGAGCTGAGCATGGCCGCACAGTAGCCAGCCTCGATCCACAGGCGGGCAAGGCGCACTTGAAACCAGCGTGACAGTGCCGGCATGCAGAAATAGGCAGTGGTCCCCGCCCGATTCATCAGCTTGGCAGCGCCAAGAAGTCGGTCGTCCAGGAGCGCCGGACTGTCATGCAGTCGCTCTAGGGCGCCGTTGCCGACATGATCATAGACCAGATCCAACTCGCGTTCCAGACTTTGCGACAAGTCATCCAACGGCACGGGCATGCCGAGTTGTTCGAGCGCCACACACGCCAATTGGATCGAGTCCTCGTAACGGGTCCGATTGGACAGGCTAACAACCTGCACGCAAGTTGACTCCACCAGACGCAAAGGCTCGACAGTGTGGGCTGCCAGTAGCGCATAGACTTCGTCGACCTCGGCATTACGGGATTGGCCATAGAGCGCCAGGTGCAATTCGACATGGAGCGTGAACGCCGCGTCGCTGTCGCTCTGCCAAGCGTCCGCTGCTAGTAGCTCGATCCCAAGGCGCAGGAAGCGCTCCGCGGTGGCAAAAGAACCGGATTGGCGCGCCTGGACCGCCGCAAGGAGAAACAACCGACGCGCCACCGCCCGCTCGGCCCCCTCGACTATCAGCGGCGCAGCGGCCGCGTAGTGCTCGGCAGCGCTGAATTGATGCACCGGTGCATCCACGGCCTGGACAAAGCGGCGTGCTATCGCTAAGTGCAACCGCCCGCGCCAAGCGTCGTCGCGGAGTTGGTAAACCGCCTGCTGCATCCGGTCGTGGCAAAAACGGAGCGAGACTGCAGCGTCGGCCTGATGAAACGCAAGGGTATTGGGCGTCACGATGATCCCGCGTTCCAGCGCGGGCGTGAGCCGGTCGGTAAGACCAGCCAGGTCAATGCCAGTGGCAAGCGCCAGGTCGCCCAATTCGCATTCGTTGCCCAGACAGGCAGCGGCAACTAGCGCATCGGCCGTCGGCAGCGCCAGGTCGGCCAGTTGTGCGGCAAGAAAGTCCACCACATTGGCGCTCGCCGGGTGCAGGAGAATAGCGGCAACGTCCCAACACCACAAGCCCCGGTCCCGGTCAGGACATAAGCTGCCTTGCCGATAGAGTGCGTTGAGAAACTCGACGGTAAAGAACGCATTGCCGCTGGTCTTCGCATACAGAGCGTCAGCCAGCGACCGTACAGTGTCCATCCGCATGTGCAGCATGTCCGCGAGCAGCGCAGCGAGATCGTCAACGGTCAGACTCGACAAAGTCAGCACCTGGGCTGGCTGTCCCGAAGCGGTCGGCTGACGAAGCAGGTGCAACAACGGATGCGTGGCGTCGACCTCGTTGTCGCGATAGGCACCAATGAGCAGCAAACCGTTGAGGGACGTTTCCTCCAGGAGGGCGCCGATGAAGTCCAGGGACGGCTGGTCAGCCCATTGCAGGTCGTCGAGAAAGAGCACGAGGGGACGGTCCCGGGCTGCAACCTGACGCACCAGAGCGACCAGAAGTGCGAGCAAGCGAACTTGCGCTTCGATGGGACCCAGCTCCGGCGCCGGGGGCTGGGGTCCTAGCAGCGCTTGCAGCTCCGGCACGACTTCGAAGAGCGCGCTGGCGTCCGGCCCAACCCCAGACAGAATCCGCTGACGCCACTGGACAACGGCTGCCTCGGGTTCCGCAAGCAGCATGTGGCACAGCTGACGCAGACTGTTGGCAGGGGCCAGTAGCGGTCGATCCCTCTGGAACTGTTCAAACTTGCCACTGATGAACAGACCTTGCCCCAGCGTGACGGGCCCCAGGATCTCGTGGATCAGCGATGTCTTGCCAACACCGGAGTACCCCGCTACGAAAAGCCCGCAGGTCCCCCCCTCCGTCACGCTCGCGAACGCTGCCAATAGCGTCGCCCGTTCCTGATCCCGTCCGTACAGGCGCCGTGGAAGTCGAAGCCATAGTGGCAGATCGCGTTCTTTCAACCGCACATCGTCGAGTGCCTTGCCGGCTGTCAGCGCCTTGCGCAATTGCCCCAGGTCGTGTGCCAGCCCCGCCGCGCTCTGATAGCGATCATCCGGCTCCTTGGCCAAGAGCGCCAGAATCAGCTCGGACACATTGCGAGGCAACCAAGGGGCGCTTTCTAGCGGCGCAATAGGTGAGGAGGCAAGATGCGCATGGATCAGACGCAGTGTATCGGTGTCGTCAAAGGGGGGCGAGCCGGTCGCCAACGCATAGAGCGTCGCCCCAAGGGAGTAGAGATCACTGCGGTAGTCGACAGGTCGGTTCATCCGCCCGGTCTGCTCGGGCGAAAGATAGGCTGGAGTGCCAAGCAGCCGGCTTGGATGATCGAACTCTGGATGCTCCTCCGTCACCGTGGTCGCCAGATCGAAGTCGATGATCTGCAACTGCAGATCTCCCGGCCGTATCAGCATGTTGGCGGGGTTGAGGTCCTTGTGGATCACCCCGCGCGCATGGATCGCAGCCACGATGCGTGCCAAGGCTTCGGACAGGGCGAGAAAACGCTCTAGACCCCTTTGGCCCAAGAAACCCGACTGGCTAAGTGTAAGACCGCCAAAGTCCTCCACCACCAGCTCGCGACTGGATGGGTCGAAACGCACCAGCCGCGGACAGCCGTCCACCCCCTTCAGCCGCTCCAGAATCCGGTGCTCGTTACGTAGAGCGGACACCGACGCGCCATCCTCGACCGCCTGCTTCACGATGCACGAGCCGCCGTTGGCTGGGTCGACCACGCGGCGCACGCGGAACGTCTGCCCGTGATGCAGCTCCGTGGCTTGGGACAAACTAGGCGCGTTCATGCCCGCAGCCTATAGGGTTGGTTGGTAAGCGCAAGAAACATCGACCTGGCCGGGTGCCCATCAGGGGAACAGTCCCCCCGGTGCCGTCAGTGGATACGCCAGAGCCGTCACCGTCTCTGTCTGTCCCGGTGCCAGAAGCGTCCCCGAGTAGCTCCACGGCGCCTCGAACTTCGGAGCCCCGTCGCTCATCACAAAGGCTCGGTCAACCCTCACGCTATACCCAACCGCTGGCGCTGTCTCCTGTACCCCCTTGGCAAGGTAATGGACTCGAACCGCGTAGTTCCCCTGCTGCAATGGCTGCGCACGATCGAAAAACAGATGCTCCGGCCCTGTCCCCACTGCATCGTCGTAGTCCAAATACGGCGCCGTAGAATCGACCGGACTAAGCCAGTTCAACCCCTGATACCCCACATCCCGACCGTCTGGAATCCCCGCATGCAAATCAAGGTCAAGTGGAGTCGACCAGGTCAACGTTACCTTCATCAGCGCCGTAGGCCCCGTGCAACTCAACACATAACGCGCATACCCCGCATAGACCTCCCACTCCGTCTCATCGAACGCCAAGAACTCCACCACATTGTCTTGCGTGTTCAGGTTCCACGCTCCCACTGACGACACCGTGGGCGTGCAAAACAACGGCATCTTCTGCTGGAATACCCCCCCTGCCGCAAGCCGCAGCTCGAACCGAACCCCGTTGACGTACAGAAGCACCCGCGCGGGCTGCTTCCGTTTCCCCGTCACTGTCCCCACCAGCGTCACCCCTACCTCGTTGGTCGCCTGTACCGCTAGCTTGCCGTCGGACTTCGCCTCGGACGGCGCAGTCAACGTCACCACCGGATAAAGGACTGGGTCCTTGAAACACGGTGCGGTCTCCGCTGCCTTGTAGATCGTGTAGGCGTCCTCGAAACGATAGAACAGAGTCGCACCCAGGTGCCCAAACACGTTGTACGTGAAGCGCTCCGACGACAACCCTCGGCTCGCATCGTAATGGCTCCAGTCGCCGTTGTACGTGTAGGAAATCGACCGAACGTCCCCAGGGACATTGGGATCGTACACGGTAAAAACACCGCTCTTGTAGCCCGTCACCAGCACCACATGACCGTTTCCAAGTGTCCCATTGTCGTACCGCTGGGACGCAAACAGCATCTGCGGCTGCCCCGTGTCGCGCATCGCCTGAAGTACACTCTTCGCCGTGTCGAGAGAGCTGCGCCCTACACTCGCCGCCGTCATCCCGCTCCAAATGGCTGCTTGCCCAAGCTGCATTCGGGACGCTGCCTCGAGCGCACACTGGTCGTCACTGCGGTACTTCTCAAACAGTCCCTTCGACTCGCTAAGCAAGCCCCGCCACGTGTACAGCCACTTGGCATAACTGGTCATCCCTAATGCGTTGCCCGCTGGGTTCAGCACAGACCCGTAATTGGCTAGGAACCAACCGTTGGACCCAGGCCAGAAGCCCGTGTCGATCGTAAACGTCCCCGTCGGTCCAAGGATTTCTGCCGTGGTCTTCGCCCACTCCAGCACCAGGAAGCTCGAGAAGTGACGTACCGCAAAGCTTATCGAACCCGCAGCGCGAGACACTACCGTCGCTGCATCAAGCTTCGTTGCCGTCAACGTGCCCACCGTCGCCGTCACGTATTCGTAGGGACTCACCAACTCATCGAACTTGGCGAGAGACACAGTGTACGGAAGCTTCACGACCACTGGCTTCGCAAACTCCACGTTGGATGACGACGTCAGCACCAACACCTTCGACAATACCGTCGTGTCCGCCGGGATCTTCGACGCTGTCAGGTCAATGTCTGCATACGCAATGGAGATGTCCGCAGGTGCTAATAGTGCCCCGGGTGGAAACGTGATGGCAAGCCCCTGAAGCGGTGACGTCGCCTCGGTCACCACCAGCGTTTCCCCTTCCGTCCCCACCCGCAGTGTCTTCACAAGGACCACCGGTTTCGTCACAATCACCGCGTCTTGCGGCGCTGGCGGGACGGGCGGCGGTATCGGCGCTGCCGCATCGGTCATGTTCGGCGGCACCGTCTTCACTCCGCAGCTCGAACCTGCAAACAAGCCACCAAGCCCCATTGTCAACGCAAACCCAATCGATGTTCCAATACGCATGGACCTTGGCCTCACCTTAGCGCCTGCACGACCCGAAGTCGCTCACTTTCTGCGCCGCCGAACAGGAGGACTCGCAGGAGTCGCCACACTCGTGAACGTCAGTTGCCCCGACCGCACCACACAAGGCGAAAACCGCCCGTCATGCCGGCATTCCAGCGCCTCTAACGTCGCCCCCACAGACTCCGATCCCCCGATCACCGTCTCGCCCATCAGCCTCACCGACGCCGCCCCCTCGCAGGTCGCATCCTGTGGGTTCGAATACAACCCGCGCCCCGTGGTCCTTCGGGTGTCGTCAATGCGAAGCTGCAACTCCACCTCGGTCTCCGACGCACACTTGTCTGGATACCGTCCAGGACGAACCGAGATGTCCGCTACCACCACCACAGCCACCTTCCCTGCTGCCATGCGGCAGGTCGACCGAGGCGCGTTGCTCGCCCCTGGCGTCAACGCCATCCCCGCAAGCTCGAACACACACTGCGTGCAGAGACCGCGCTGACACTTGCCATCGTCACCGCAGGAAAGACCGCACGTGCCGCAATTGACCGGATCGGACGCCGTGTCCGTGTGGTACTCGCCGCCGCCGCCAGGTGACGGACAGGTCGGCCCCGTAGGCAACGCAGGCAGCGTCGGCGCCGGTAGCAGCTGCCCAAACGACGTTGTCATCTTCAACTCCACCCGCGCAGGTGAAGGACGCTCGCAGAAAAAAAACTGCATCATCCCCCCGGCACTCGCAAACCCAGGATGAACGTACCGACATCCTGGCGACGGAGGCGGCGGAAGTGGGCGAACCTGACCCAAGATGGGCCGTGCAGGCGAGGCGAGCGTCGTGTCGAAAAAGCTAATGGGATTGCCTGTTTCGGGGGACGGCGCGGGGCGCGGTGAAGCCGCGATGTGGACCATCAGCCCATAGTGCCCCAACGCGTCTGGATAGGTCACGATGCGGCTCGATAGCCGCGGATTTCTCCGCGCCGTGCGACAAGATGTCCACGCCGGAATCGTGTCGCCGGGATACGACGACAGCACCCGATAGGCCACCTGCTCGAAGTCCCGTGAAGCGAAAAGACCTGTCCCCGAAGGGCATTTCTGTGTCCGCCAGCCCCTCAGCACCGACCGCTCGATCCAGGCGCCGACAGGAAAATCCGTGAGCGCCCCCGTGGCCGTCGTGTTGAGCGCCTGCACCACCGAACGCTCGTCAGCGCCGCACGCCCACCACTTCATCGCCGCTTCGAGCGTCGGCTCCCGCATCGACGAATAGATTCCGTGAAGGCCGAACCTGAGGACGTCGCTGCACGAGTCCTCAACGGCGCCCGACTGCGCCGAAGTCGACCGCCCCGCGAAAAACAAGGCGAGCCCGAAGCAGAGGACGGCGTTTCGAACGGGGAAAACCATGAGCAGCTTCGGCAATCCTACGCCTCAAAACGGTCCCGGCAAAGGCGGCCGTTGGCGATTGGAACAATGGCTGCCATGCTGGCCACCGTGAAGAGCGCGTGCGTCGTAGGCGGGTTTCTGGTTGGCTGCTTTTTTCCCCTTCCATCCGGTGCGCAACCCAAACCAACCCCCTTGCCTCCACCCGTTCAAACGCCCGCTGCCCCTTGGGCCGGTGCCGCTGGCGACGTCTTCGACTTCTGCGCTCCTACGCCCGCCACCGCCAAATTCGTTCGCCAAAGGGTCGTCGTGTTCGCCCCCGCAGGGGCCGAAAAGCTCGACGAAGACCCCAAACTCGCCAGCGCCCAGGCGGGCTATCTACTGCGACAGGTCTTTCTTTCGAGATTCCCCTCAACCCGTTTCCGTAACGTCGCAGGCGGCGTCGTGGCCAAAACCGACTGGGTCAATGCCGACGCAATCCCGCTCGCCTCCCTCGTCGACCACGTCAAGAAGACGCCGCCAGCCTCCGATGGCGAAACGACCGACCCCATCGCCTACGAGCGCTCCTTCCTTTCCTATTCGCTGGCTTGCGCAGACTTCGTCGTGATCCCTTCGCTCGCATCTGTACGCGTCCTATGGAGCGAGGTGATGAGCAAGATCGAAGGGGGCGAAAAGAGACTCAAAGCCCCCCTTGTCGACCTGGACGCGCGCCTTGGACTGTTCAAACGTAGCGGTGCTCTGTTCCTGCGCATCGCCACGGTCCGCGCCCGTGTCCCCTCCTCGGCCGACGTCGAGCGCGACGACGCCGCACTCCTTGTCCCTGCGTTGCCCCCCTCCGACGACTCCCCTGTACCTGCCGTCGATCTCCCCAGCCATCAAAGCGCCTTTCCCAACCCAAACTGCGCAATCTCCGCGGCCCCTCGCGACGGAACAGCGGGGCTCACCTCCTGCGGCCCCCGCGGCTACGCTGACACCGAGCTTGCTCCCACGGGCTCCGATGAGTGGCAAAGTCCAACCTGCCGCAGCGGAAGGACCGGCAAAGGCGACGACCCAGAGACCTCCTGGATACGTTGTTTCCTCCGCGTGCGCAGCGCCCAGCTCGCTCGATCGCTCCAGAAAGCCACGCAGCAGGTCGACGGCTGGAAACTCTTCGGCGTCTTGCTGCGCGGCACGGAGTCCAACCCGAGCGCCTATTCCATGGCACTTGGACGGGACGAAGGCATTCGCACGGGCGACGGATTCACTGTACGAGATGCCTCCGGTGACCGCATTGCCTACCTCAAGGCCGTCGACATCGGCGCGGGTGGCACAGAAGGAGACACCGATCGGACCTCGTTGCGACTGCGAGCAGGCGACGCCGAGGTGGGATCCAAGCTTGAACGTTGGTCCCAGGTAGGACTTTCACTGGCACCGTCCATGGGGTTTTCCAGCTTCTTGGCGAACGACGGCGAGAGCACGGTAGGAAGGTCCGTGTACGCACCGCCGAGCACGCTGTTTGGGGTCGGTGCGAGCTTGGGGGTTGACCTCAGTGGCGTGCTAGGTTGGTCGGAGACGGCCTTGCGCATCGGTGCGGGCTACTATGCGGGAGGCGGAACCAACGCACGGGGGAGCTTTATCCCATTGGAGCTGCTGTTTGAAAAGGGGTTCCCTGTTGGACCACGTCTAAGCCTGTTCGTTGCGGTGGGGGGGCATCTTACCTTGGCGAGCGTGACGCTCTTGGCCAATGGGGTCGACATGCTGGAGGACCGATCGTTTGGGAGCTTACTGTTTGGGCCTGCAGCTCGTTTCGGGCTGGATCTCCTTCTTCACCCTGATGTCAGCCTGCGTCTGGAGGCGTCCACACGCGTGCCGGTGCAGGGGGCGTCGTACGGCGCGTCGGATGGCGGGTCGGTTCCGTTGACATGGAGTCAGCGCAGCGACCGGTATGTTTCCGTTGGGAGCAACCTCGGCGTGGTTTGGGTGTATTGAGTCCTATGAGCGCAAGGCGAATTGCAGGGTTGTTTGCGGTTGGACTGGGCGTATTGGGGGCGACCTTCGTGGGTTTGGCCCTGAGCTCCAACGATGCGGGGGCGCGTCGTCCCAAGACTTCGCCCTCGTCGCGCGGCTCGGCGTCCGCTTCGGTCTCCCCTCCGCAGCGGGGGATGGTCCGCATGGCGCGAGGAACGTTCCAGATGGGAGATCAAGCGGTTCATACGGAAACGGTGGCGAGCTTTGACTTGGACCGCAACGAAGTGACGGTGGCAGCGTACAAGGCGTGCTGGAGTGCGGGACGCTGCACGCTGCCGGACACTCCTGGACTTTGCAACTGGGGGCGCGACGACCGCGGGGATCATCCCATCAACTGCGTGGACTGGTACCAGGCGAGGGGGTATTGCGAGTGGCTTGGCAAGCGGCTTCCGACGGAGACGGAGTGGGAATATGCGGCCAAGGGGAGCCAAGGGAGAAAGTACGCGTGGGGCGACTCGGAGCCTGGCGGGCAACTTTGTTGGAAGCGTGGCAATGCGCGACTAGGGACCTGCGCAGTGGCGAGTTATCTCCAGGGCAATACGCCGCAGGGGTTGCGGGACATGGGGGGCAATGTATGGGAGTGGACCAGTTCGGAGGCCTGTCCCATTCCACAGAAGGCATGCGGTGCGGCGGCGCGGGTGTTTCGGGGGGGGGGATGGGGCAATGACGACGCTGGGTATGTGCGAGCGACGTCGCGCGGGGTGGATTTGCCGACGTCGCGTCTCGATTTTGTTGGGTTCCGTTGCGCCCGAGCGAGGCCTTAGTTAGGGACGGCCTTAGGGACTCGTTGCGGAAGTCCTTCTACCACCGTTTAGTAGGAATCGGCGTACCGGAAACCGTAAACGATCGAGTCCGCGCCGTCTCCCCGTAGGCCCCGAAACCGTACGCACCCATGACCCTCATGCTGCCCACGACTTCATCCTCGTAATAGAAACTGTACGACTGTGTGCACGTGGCGCCGCAATTGACCTCCCACGTTTGCCAGCCGAAATCCCGCACAGTGCCGTCGGCAAAAGTAAGGTCCAACCTGGCCAGAATGGGGAGGTCACCGCCGGGCCTGATGTGGGTCCCCCGGTGAACTGAACGCCGTCAATGAAGCGCCAGTCTTTGCTGGGGTTATCTTCTGTCCAGATCGTCACGTGCTGAAGCGGACCGTCCGCATTGTCCGGATCGGTCCTCGTGTGGTCGCTCTTGCCGATCGGATCGGAAAGGATCGTCCGGATCTGCTTGAATCGGTGGGAGCCGGGGATCTGGCCAAGTGCCGACTGGGCTGGCCAGCCCTGAACCAGCAGCGCTCCCTCGCGCAGGAAGGCGAGATACAGGTTCATGTACTGCGCATAGAACGGCAGAAGCTCCAGTTCGTGTCCCTTCAACCGGAATTGCGCCACCCATGTATGCAAGTCCAGATTCAGGGCGCCCCATTGGCTCGAGACCCACGCTGCTCCCGAGCTGCACTAGGTGCTTGATGTGCCGTACGACAGGCAATCGGCCTGCCAGGCATTCTCATATTGGTCGAAAGTCTTCACCCCATTCTTCAGCCCGTCCAGGGCGGCTGACACCTGGGTCATGAGGGTGGCGCTGATCAGTGTGGAGACATCCGGCGCCCCGCTCGCCGGCCAAAAGATGGCAACGAGCGGTGCCAAAAGTTTGCCGACAACCGGCAGCATGCTTACCGCAGACTGGACAATCACCCTCGCGTCCCTGGGCGGCCATATTTCATACTGAGTGGCGCCCAGACCGGCGGCGCCGGTTGTGGAATCGCACGTTGGCAAGGTTGGCCACGGCCCGGTTGACAACGGGGTCTTCACGGACCCGGCGCCGATCTGTGGAAGCATGCTGCCCAGGGCCGGTTGCAACATGGTGCCGTGTGCGGAGGTCAACAAGCCGGCCCCCTCCATGGACCTGGCCTGGGCAATCCAGACTTCCAAAAGGCCGCGAGCGGCGGACCGGTTTCCCGACAGCAGCGCATCATCCACCAGCCGCAGACGCTGCACGAGACTATTTCGCGTGACGCACGGACCCTATTGGGTGCAGAATTGGCCATATCGCGCCCGCTGAGCTCCGTTAATCCGAGGTTTTTGGACACGCAAGCGCATCCATTAGTCAACTTCTGAACGGCGATCGGGCGATTATCCATTTTAGATGGCGTGCGC